>JAJYVX010000264.1 GCA_021791795.1 Actinomycetes bacterium
AACTAACGCCGACTTTCGCATCCGGGGTGGGCACCCCCATCTCGCCGGTCCACGCTCCAAGCTGGTCCTGAGGACTGCCTCGTAGTCCAGCAATGTTCTGCCATGTGTCGCAGTCTTCCACTGAGGTATCGCCAGATCGTGGGGGTGGATCTCGCTGAGTGCTCGTCAGTATGAGGGCCGTACTGCGCTGCCTGCTTCGGGTGTGATCAATCCGAGATGCCGGTAACTCCGGCATAGGAGCTCCTGCTAGCTGGGAATGTGTGACCTCGTGGTGGGGACGTGCTGTGCTCGACACCATGAGCCAGACGGCGAGATCGACCCGAGCGATGGGCGCAGCGGCGCGTCCGGGCGGGGAGCTCTTCGCCTTCGCGTCGAGCCCGAAGCATCGCCGCTTCGAGGGGCTGCGTGCCTTCCTCTACGAGGGGGTCCCTGCAGCCGAGGCCGCCAGGCGTGTCGGCTGGTCGGTCGAGACGCTGCGCTCTGCGGTGCGCGACTTCCGGGCGGGAAAGACGGGGTTCTTCGCGCTGTCGCGTCCCGGGCCGGTGAGTGCTCCGGCCAAGGACGCGGCCCGCCACGCGATCATCGAGCTTCGCCTGAAGGGTCTCTCGGCGCTCGAGATCTCCGAGGCGCTCGAGAGGACCGATACGCCGCTCAACCGGACCGGTGTCGCCGAGGTGCTGCGCGCGGAGGGCTTCCCGCGCCTTATGCCTCGGCCACATCCCTCGCGTTCAGGCGGCGGGCGCGAGGCCCTTCCCCGCGCCGGGGCGCTCGACTTCGAGGCGCTGGCGAGGCGCTTCGAGTCTCGAGTCGCTGGGCTGTTGCTCGCGATCCCCGAGCTCGTCGCTCTCGACCTGGAAGGCATCGTCGAGAAGGCCGGGTATCCCTCGAGCGCGATGATCCCAGCGACGAGCTACGTGCTGTCGCTGCTCGCGCTCAAGCTGACGGGGACGCGCCGGGTCTCCCATGTCGACGACCTCGCCGCCGGTCAGGGCGCGGGCCTGTTCGCCTCACTCTGCGCGCTGCCGAAGACCACCGCGCTCACGACCTACTCCCACCGGCTCTCCCACGACCGCCAGGTAGCCTTGCTCTCAGCGCTCGGTCACTCGATGCTTGCAGCGGACCTCATCGCTGACCGGGGCGGGGACCTCGATCTCGACTTCCACTCGATCATGTGCTGGGGCGAGGACGTCGCTTTCGAGAAGCACTACGTCCCCTCACGCTCACAGCGCAGCCGGTCGGTGCTCACCTTCTTCGCGCATAATGTGAAACCCGCGATAATGCGACGCGAGGGCCCGAAGGCCTTGTCGCAGGCGGGTCTCGCGCTGGGGCTGTTCGCATAATCGCGCCCGCCTGATCCATCCTGTCCTCCCCGGCGAACGTCGGGTGTTGAGAGAGGACGGATCATGGTTGGACGACGTCACGCGGTGCAGGGGCCGTTGGCTCTTCGTGCCACAGGGTTTCGTGAGGAGCTCGTGCGGCTCGGGTACTCCGAGGCAGCGGCCTCGACGCACCTCGCGCTCCTTCGGGACCTGAGCACCTGGCTGGCGACTGAGGAGCTCGCCCCAGCGGATCTGACAGCGGCTCAGGTGAAGCTCTTTGTTGATGCCAGGCGTCAGGCTGGTCACCACGGACTGATCACGGCGAGGGGAGCGGCGCCACTGCTCGAGTATTTAGTCCGGCTCGGTGTGGTTCCCCCGCCCTCACGTTCGTTGCCGAGTGGCCTCGTCGAGCTGCTGCTCGAGCAGTACCACGACTACCTCGTCAGCCAACGGGGGCTGAGCGAGGGGGAGGTCACCCGGCACGGGAGGGCGGCAGGCCTGTTCGTGCGCTCGGTCGCCGGCACGGGTGATATCGATTGGGCAGCAGTGACGGCGCGAGACGTCACCTGCTTTGTCGTGAGGGAGTGCTCAGCCCGGAGCCGAGCCTCGGCCTGCAAGCTCGTCTCGGAGCTGCGCTCCTTCCTCCGTTTTGCCCAGCTGTCAGGCTTCACCACCGTGCCGCTCTCACAAGCAGTCCCGCCCGTGGCCACCTGGAGCGCGAGCTCGCTCCCGCGCTGGGTGCCAGCTGAGGAGGTGACGGCGTTGCTCGCCAGCTGTGACCGGCAGCAGGCGTCCGGGCTCCGGGACTTCGCCATCTTGACCTTGCTCGTCCGGCTGGGGCTTCGCGCCGGCGAGGTCGCCGCGATGGAGCTTGACGACATCGACTGGCGTGCGGGCCAGATCGTCGTGCACGGCAAGGGCCGACGAGACGAGAGGATGCCATTGCCGGACGATGTCGGTGAGGCGATGGCGGGCTATCTCCGCCATGGCCGCCCGCGCGTCACTGACAGGTCGGTGTTCCTGCGCCTGCGCGCCCCGCTGCGTGGGCTTAGCCCCCAGGGGGTGTCCTGTGTCGTCCAGCACGCGTCGCAGCGGGCTGGACTGGCGGTGATCGGTGCCCATCGTCTGAGGCACACTGCGGCGACCGAGATGCTTCGGGCCGGCGCCTCCTTGACCGAGGTTGGCCAGGCGCTTCGACAGCGAGTGGCATCGACCACCTCGATTTACGCAAAGGTCGACCACGTTGCACTCCGGGCGCTCGCCCGCCGGTGGCCGGGAGATGCGGCATGACCGACATCCACGGAGCACTGAAGGACTACCTGGTCGTCCGTCGCGCTCTTGGGCACAAGCTCGTGGGCGCAGAGTACCTACTCGAGCAGTTCCTTACCTACCTCGACCGGTCTGGAGCGAGCACAATCACCACCGATCTCGCACTCGACTGGGCGACGCTTCCCGTCGGCACGAGCGCGGTGTACCAGGCCCAGCGACTGAGCGCCGTGCGCTGCTTTGCCTCCTGGCTGCAGAGCATCGAGGCATCCACCGAGGTCCCACCCTCTGACATCTTGACCGCCCGACCGGCTCGGTCAGTTCCCTACCTGTACACCGACGACGAGATCGCAGCGATCATGGCTGCAACCCAGAGTCTGCGCTATCCGATGCGTCGCTGCACTTACGAAGGGCTCATTGGGCTCCTGGTGACCACGGGGCTTCGAATCGGGGAGGCCATCAGGCTCGACCGGGGTGACGTCTGCTTCAGTTCTGGCCTTGTGCGAGTGCTCGAGTCGAAGTTCAACAAGTCGAGGGAGGTCCCGCTGCATGAGAGCACTGTGCAGGCGCTGCGGCGTTACAGCGAGCGCCGAGACGAGCTGTGCCCTGAGCCGAAGGCGCCCAGCTTCTTTCTCACCATGACGGGTACGAGGCTCGTCTATAGAATCGTGCTCTCGGTCTTCAGGCTGCTGCTCGCACACGCCGGCCTCGACGTCTGCTCCGGCCGAGGGGGGCCCCGCATCCACGACCTTCGTCATCTGTTTGCCACCAACACCCTCGTCGACTGGCACCGGGCGGGCTTCGACGTGCAGGCGATGTTGCCGTTGCTCTCGACGTACA
>JAJYVX010000265.1 GCA_021791795.1 Actinomycetes bacterium
AGCCTCCGGCCCATTGAGTGGACGCTCACACCCTCCGACGACTCGATGGCCGCGAGCAAGCTAGCTGGATCACCCGCAAACTCCACTTTAAATCGGAAGAAGGTTCCGCCCCCGGACCCCCCGGGCGTCACGCCCGGCTCTTCGGTGAAGGAAGCGCCGATGACCTTCATGTCTCTTACAATCGATGCCAATGAGTAGTCTGGGTCGACGCCGCTCGCGGCACGAGCTCGAACAATAATTTGATCATCATTCGTGGGCTCACCATATAAGGCAAAGCCGGTGGAGTCCGGCCCTCGGTGAACCATGGCGCCCTCTGTGACCCGCAGCAGATGGCCTATGGGTCCGAGGTGCTCCAGGATAAGTCCACACTGGCCGCACACGTTATGCCTCTCTTTCTGTTGGTTGCTGTCCCATCAAGCTTTTCCTCAATGACTCCGACGCCTGACGGATGTGGTACCGAAGTAATTCCTCCAGTTCAGGACCTTTGCCGCTGGCAAAGGCATCGACAATTGTCCGATGTTCGTGGACCATGTCTCTCGAGGATCCAACGCTGTGGGTGTAGTAGCTGAAGATGAGGAAGGCCGAGTTCTGATCCCAGATGTTGCGTAACTGCTCATAGATGCGTCGGTTCGGGCAGCAGCTCACCAACGAGGTGTGCAGATCGAAGTTTCCCTGGAATGCTTTGACGACGTTCGACGGATACCGGCGTTCGTGCTGGCTCTGGATTGCCTGGACCTTTGCGACGTCGCTTGCCGTCGCAGCTTCACAGGCAAGTCGAGCTGCGAAAGGTTCGAGCGCCTCTCTCAGCTGGTACAGCTCAACGATTTCTTCCGCCGTCAGGCGGCGAACGAACATCCCCCGCCTCGGCAGTGTGTATAAGAAGCCCTCCCGCTCCAGGCGTAGTAGCGCCTCGCGAAGCGGCGTCCTGCTGACCCCGAGGGTGGTGGCGAGCTGCTGCTGCAGCAAACGAGTCTCCGGGAGGATCCGACCGCTGGCTATTGCATCCCGCAACCGCTCGTAGACTTCATCGACTAGGCGGGTATCGGGCCGCTCGACCGCGGTGAGCTCCGGGGCCGCCATCTCCCCTATGCCCTCGACCTCTTCGAGACGCGGCGAAGGCCGGGGTGTTCCTCCGTCCCGTCCTCCTCGGCGTTGAGGTGGTGGCCCATGGTGTCGCCCCTTCCGTGCACCGGTGAAGCAGCGTGAATCCTGAATACAGAACACCGGATGCCTTGCCACGCTAACGTGACCCCCGGGGTTTGTCAACCCTTCGGGTATACGTCAACGCTGCCGGTGTAGAACGTTTTGGGCCTCCCGGCATGAATCTGGGCCGCTCGTCACCCCGCGGCGAGGTGACCCTCCTTGATCCGCCGCATCTGTCGCCGACGTCGACTGCCGCGCACAAGTGGAGGCAGCGGCATCTGCTCCTGCCGCCTAGGCGAAGGCTCTGGTACAGGCCGCGCGAGTCGGTGCCAAACCTGTGACCTGGCAGAATAGGCGATTTTCTCGAGTCGGCGCGCCCCGTGTCCCTCTCGCGGGTCAGACAAGGCGGCATCGGCGTCGCCGGAGCCGGCTCCGACTGCGGCTCGAGTCGCGAGTCCGCTCCCCAGCATCTGAAGGACCTCGGCGTCGCCATCGTCGTGGCCGCCTGGCTCGCCCGCATCTTCGCCCGAAGCTCGATCGCGCTCGTATTGCTCGCTCTCAGCTCTCCCGGGCCAGCGCCGCTGCGCAGGACCGAGGAGAACATTGAAGTGGAGATCGTCGCTGGCGACGTGTCAGACGGCGACGGGCGAAGGTTGGTGAAGGCTGACCGGATGCCCCACTCGGCCCACTCCGCGACGGCGGCATCGAACAGCTCCTGCTCGCACTCGCGATCGAGACAGACTGTCCGGTCCCACGGGCATAGCACCCCGCAACTCGAGCGGCGAGGCGGCGTCTAAGCCTCGAGAGTCGTTCCGCCGACGAAGGTGGTGCCCACGCTTTGCCAGTAGCCGGCGATCATCTCGCGCGGAGCGACACGGCCGAGCTCCTCGAGCGGTGAGTCGAACAGCTCGAGTTCGGCTCGGCCGCGAAACGCCGGCCCGAGCTCGACGTCGACCCCGCGCATCGTCACGATCTCGGCAATCGAGTCGGTCCCGTCGCACTCGATGCGCGGCGCCCAACGATGGTGCAGCATCGGGAGGTCGTTGACGAAGCCGGCCGTGTCCGAGGAACCCGTGATCGTGAAGCGGGCATCTGCAAGGCGCCGATCGGAGGCTGCAAGAGTGGCGCCGAAGAGTCCGCCCGGCTCGAGACGGGGCCCGGCTTTCCCGACAGGGACAGGGCGGTAGAGGTGGATCGAGCCGAGTTTCTTCGGATATCCCTGCAACTGTCCGCGAGCAAGAGCAAAGTCCTTGTCGACCCAGATATAGATGCAGCGCGACCACAGCTTCCCCCGGTAGCGGCATCGGACGACGAAAAACGCCTCCTTGTACTGCAGCCGGACCGGATCGACTATTTCCTCGAAGCTGTCCGAGCACGACTGCCAGTCGGCAAAGACGAGGGCGACGGCGCCCGGGTCTTCGTCCGCGTGCGGCAGCTCGAGCGGATCCGGCAGGAGCTCGGCGACGGCCATGGGATCGGTGCGATACTCGATCGTGAGCAGGTCTCCGGAGTAGTGCCAGGGGGGAGCCGGCAAGAGGGAGGCGCGTCCGGTAGCGGTCCGGGGGAAAAGAAAACCATTGAGCCGGGCCACACGGACAACCTATCATTTGCTCCCTTACGACCGAGCGGAGCCAGTGACATCGCGCGCAAGCCATCGTGGTTTAGACGGCCATAAGCAGACGCTGGTCGGTTGCTTACAACTCCTAGGAGGTGGTCGAATGTCCTCATCGAAATCACCATCGTGTGATTTGACCGGCGATCCACTGACCAAGGACACGGTCGAGAGACGCAGGGTTCTCCTCGGTGGGGCAGCTGTGGAGATGAGGCACGAGAGCGACGAACTCGTTGCTGCCGACGGCCGGCGGGTCAAAGCCGGCGACGCTGTCCACCTGCCACCGTGCCGACCCACCAAGATACTCTGCGTCCACCTCAACTACCAGAGTCGGGTGAACGAATTCCGCGCTCGGCTCGGGCCGGCGCCGACCTACTTCCACAAGCCGATCTCGGCGCTCAACGCCCATGGCGGCCATGTCGTCCGCCCCGAAGGCTGTCAGTGGCTGAACTACGAAGGAGAGATCGCCATCGTGATCGCACGGACATGCCGCAACGTGTCACCTGGTGAGGTCTCCGACTACATTGCCGGCTATACGATCGCTAACGATTACGGTTTGCATGACTTTCGAGATACCGACGCAGGCTCGATGCTGCGGGTGAAGGGCTCCGACACGCTCTGCCCGCTCGGCCCGGGCCTCGTCTCCGGCTGGG
>JAJYVX010000266.1 GCA_021791795.1 Actinomycetes bacterium
GTCGAGGATCTCGGCTGCGGTGCCCGGCAGGGTCTTGAGCCCCGCATCGCGCAGGCGCGCGAGGTAGTCGGCGAGGGGCTCGCCCAGGCGGCGCGCGCCCTCGGTCACCTCGAGCGCGGTGAACGCGTGCACGTGGATCCGCTCGGACCCCGCGCGCACCGCCCGGAGCACGTCGACGTAGTAGTCGCCGTCGAACTTCGGGTGGATCCCGCCTTGGAGGCACACCTCGGTCGCGCCTTCCGCCTCGGCTTCGGCCACGCGGCGGGTGATCTCGTCGAGGTCGAGGAGATAGGGGGACCCGCGGAGGTTGAGAGAGAGCGGGCCCTTTGAGAAGGCGCAGAAACGGCAGCGGAACGTGCATACGTTCGTGTAGTTGATGTTCCGGTTGGCGACGAAGGTGACGACCTCGCCGACGGTTCTCCTGCGCAGCTCGTCGGCCACCTCGGCCACCTCGGCGACCTCGGGGCCACGCGCGGAGAACAGCGTGACGATCTCCTCCTCGCCCGGCTCGCCTCCGGCGGCGACGCCGTCGAGCACCTCGCGCACCGGGCTCGGGGCGCGGTGCGAGGCGCGGCTCGCACCGGTGCTCCCGAGGCCGAGCGTGGGGCCGGTCCGGCCAGGTAGGCCCCGCACGACGACGGGCGGCTGCAAATCCGAGCCGGAGCACCATGCGGAGTCACGTGCGAGGCCCTCGGCGTCCGACCGGTCGAGCACCGGGAACCTCGTCTCTGGGTCGAGGAAGCGCTCGGGCCTTGCCGCCCACTCGGGGTGGACGGCAAGACGCGGGGCGAGGACGTGCCCGTAGGACTCGGTCACCTTCGCGAGCCGGTCGAGGTGCGGCCAGACGCGCTCCGGGTTCACGTGGTCGGCCGTGACGGGCGAGACTCCGCCCCAGTCGTCGATCCCGGCCTCGATGAGGACGCCGAAGTCCTCGGTCAGGTTCGGCGGCGCCTGCAGGTGCACGTCCGGGGGCAGCAGGAGGCGGGCTGCGGCGATCGCGAACAGGTGCTCCTCCTCGCTGCAGGCGGGCCGGTCGTGCATCGCCGTGCCGGGTTTCGGGAGGAAGTTCTGGACGATCACCTCCTGTACGTGTCCGTGGCGCAGGTGAGACTCGGCGATGGCGCGCAGCGCCGTCAGCCGGTCCCGGCGCGATTCGCCGATCCCGACGAGAATCCCCGTCGTGAACGGGATCTGCAGCCGACCGGCCGCCTCGAGCGTGGCGAGCCGGCGGGCCGGGCTCTTGTCGGGAGAGGCGCGATGGGCCTCGAGCACGGGCGACAGGCTCTCGAGCATCATGCCCTGGCTGACCGAGACAGGCCGGAGCGCGGCGAGCTCGTCCTCAGCGAGTGCGCCCGCGTTCATGTGCGGCAGGAGCCCGGTCTCTTCGAGCACGAGCCGGCCCGCGTGGGCGAGGTAGTCGAGCGTCGAGGCGTGGCCGTGCCGCTCGAGCCACTCGGCTGCCACGGGGTAGCGCAGCTCCGGGCGCTCGCCGAGGGTGAAGAGCACCTCGTGGCAACCCGCCTCGGCACCGGCCACGGCGATGCCGAGGACCTCGGCCGTGGAGAGGAAGGGGCTCTCGAGGCGCGCCGGCGGCTTGGCGAAGGTGCAGTAGCCGCAGCGGTCCCGGCAGAGCATCGTGAGCGGGACGAACACCTTCGGCGAGTACGTCATCCGGTTGCCGAACGACTCGTGGCGGATCCGTCTCGCTGCCGCGAGGAGGTCGTCGAGGTCTGCGTCGAGGATGTCGTCGTCTGTCGGCACTTCCCGGGTCTTTGTCACCCCTCTCACCCTACGCTCCGGTGGGCAGGTGGTGAGCCGGCCCGCCCCATGTGACCGAGGACGGCGGCGCCGGTAGCGTGTCGTCGCAATGCGGCGAGCCGAGATGGTCATCGATGCGGGCCGCCCGTACCCGCTCGGAGCTACCTACGACGGGATCGGCACGAATTTCTCCCTCTTCTCCGAGGTCGCCGAACGGGTACAGGTCTGCCTCTTCTCGGC
Source organism: Actinomycetes bacterium (assembly GCA_021791795.1). Taxonomy (GTDB): domain Bacteria; phylum Actinomycetota; class Acidimicrobiia; order Acidimicrobiales; family Bog-793; genus JAKATT01. Next base: position 1,999 of record JAJYVX010000266.1, read on the forward strand.
CGCGGGCCGCGAGACGCGCATCACGCTGCCCGAGGAGACCGCTCGGGTCCATCACGGCTACGTCGCCGGCATCGGCCCCGGCCAGCGCTACGGCTTCCGCGTGCACGGCCCTTGGCGCCCGTCTCAAGGCATGCGCTGCAACCCGGACAAGCTCTTGCTCGACCCCTACGGCAAGGCGGTCGAAGGCAGTGTCCGCTGGAACCGCTCCCTCTACGGCCACCAGCATGCGGACGAGTCCCGGCCGTCGCGAGCAGACTCGGCGCCCTCGATGCCGAAGAACGTGGTGACGAGCCCCTACTTCGACTGGGGGAACGATCGCCCGCCCGAGACCCCGTGGCACAAGACGGTCGTCTACGAGATGCACGTGAAGGGCTTCACGGCGCGCCACCCGGGCGTGCCCCCGCAGCTGCGCGGAACGTACGCGGGGCTCGGCACCGAGGCCGTCATCGAGCACCTTCTCTCGCTCGGCGTGACGGCCGTCGAGCTGCAGCCCGTCCACCAGTTCGTCCACGACCGCCAGCTCGTCGCGGCCGGGCTGCGCAACTACTGGGGCTACAACTCGATCTGCTACCTCGCGCCCCACAACGAGTACGCTGCCGCCGGCGAGCTCGGTCAGCAGGTGCAGGAGTTCAAGCACATGGTGCGCACGCTCCACTCGGCGGGCATCGAGGTCCTGCTCGACGTCGTGTACAACCACACCGCAGAGGCGAACCACCTCGGCCCCACCCTCTCGTACAGGGCGATCGACAACATGGCGTACTACCGCCTCGACCCGGACGACCAGCGCCTCTACGTCGACTACACCGGCACCGGCAACACGCTCAACGTGCGTCACCCGCACGTGCTCCAGCTCATGATGGACAGCCTGCGGTACTGGGTGATCGACATGCACGTCGACGGGTTCCGCTTCGACCTCGCCGCCGCTCTCGCCCGGACGCTGCACGAGGTCGACCGGCTCTCCGCCTTCTTCGACATCATCCAGCAGGACCCCGTCATCAGCCAGGTGAAGCTCATCGCCGAGCCCTGGGACGTGGGGGAGGGCGGCTACCACGTGGGCAACTTCCCGCCGCTCTGGTCCGAGTGGAACGGCCGCTACCGCGACAGCGTCCGCGACTACTGGCGCGGGCGCGACGAGACTCTGCCCGAGCTGGCTTCTCGGATCACCGGAAGCGCGGACCTGTACGAGACGACCGGCCGCAAGCCCTGGGCGAGCATCAATTTCGTCACCTGCCATGACGGCTTCACGCTCTCCGACCTCGTCAGCTACAACGAGAAGCACAACGAGGCGAACGGGGAGGAGAACCGCGACGGCGGGAGCGACAACCGCTCGTGGAACTGCGGCGTCGAGGGAGAGACAGATGACCGTGAGATCCTCGAG
>JAJYVX010000267.1 GCA_021791795.1 Actinomycetes bacterium
GAAGGACCACGAGGCACTCAGCCAGGTCCGCCGGGAGCACGCAGGGCACCGCATGAGGCGCGTATAGCCGCGCCCTGGCCTCCAGAGCCAGAGGGGCAAGTGGAGGACCAGGTAGTCGAGCATGTCCACCTCCGAGCGCCCGTGGCATGCGGAGCACTCGAGAACTATCGGACTGCCGATCGAGAACCCAGCCGCTCCGAGCGGTGTGGTGGCGGGATCACCCGATCCTCGAGGCATCTGCGACCCCCGAGGCTTCGCCGAGGCGGGGCCGGGAGGCTCGCCCGCCCCGTCGCGAGAGCCTTTGGAGGGTGCCGCACGCCGCCCGGTGGTAGGGGCACGCCGCCCGGTGGCCGGGGCCCGCCGCCCGGTGGCCGGGGCCGGCCGCCCGGTGGCGGACGCGAGCCGTCTCGAGGCAGCCGAGACGCGCGATCGTTGCCTCGAGGAGCCTTGGCGGCCAGCACCCTCGGCAGCAGCGGCCGATCGCTCGGCACCCGCCGGCGAGGAGAACAGAGCCCTGCGCCCGAGATCTGGTGACACGTCACCGCGGCGCTGTTCGGGGTCCGAACGTTGCGCCGGGGCCCAGAACAGGGCTCTCTTGCCCAGGGGATCGGGGCCCTCAGGCATGGCCTGAGTCGATCGCCGCCGCGATCGCACGGTAAGCCTCGGCACCAGGCGACGAGGGAGCGTGCTCCAAGATGCAGCGACCACGCTCGGGGGCCTCGGCGAAGCGGATGGACTTCCTCACCGGCGGCTCGATCACCGCCAGACCGTAGCGCTCCTGCACGCTCTGCAGGACTGCGCGCCCGTGCCTGGTGCGCTCGTCGAGCATGGTGGCGATGACGCCGAGGACGCTCAGGTCGGCGTTGGCGAAAGTGCGCACGTCCTCGATCGTCTCCAGGAGCTGGCCCACCCCGCGGTGGCTGAGCGCCTCGCACTGGAGGGGGACGAGAACCTCGGTCGCAGCCGTGAGCCCGTTGATGGTGAGGACCCCGAGCGACGGAGGGCAGTCGATCAGGACAAAGTCGAAGTCGTCGCCTACGGGCCGCAGCGCCCGCTCCAGCACGTGCTCGCGCCCTGTGCGGGTGAGGAGGTGGACCTCGGAGCCTGCGAGGTCGATGCTCGCCGGAAGGAGGTGGAGCCCGTCGATGCCGTCGCTCCTCAGGCAGACTTCGGCCACCTTTGCCTTACGGACGAAGACGTCGTGCAGGGTGCGCTCGAGGCTGTCGGGGTCGAAGCCGAGCGAGTAAGTGAGGCATGCCTGCGGGTCGAGGTCCACGAGCAGCACCCTCCGCTTCCGCTCGGCGAGCGCGTATCCGAGCGAATGCACGGTCGTCGTCTTCGCAACGCCGCCTTTCTGGTTGGCAACCGCCACCACCCGAGCCATTTCTGCGAGTCTATGCACGCCCGAGCAGCCTCCGCATTCGGGCGCGCCGGGCTGCATCGAGCCCGCCGGCACCCCGGCGCAACTGCATCGCTCACGGTGCGGGAAGCTGCCAGCCAGCCGACCACCACGGGCCCTAGCCGAGCACTACAGTGGTCGTTTGTCAGTGCCAACTATGTGCCCGTGCTAGCGGGCGGCTACGGGCGGCCCCTGGCAGACGGGACACACGCAGGATGGACGACACAGAAAGTCCAGGCAGAGGCGGCACTGAGCGCGCTTGGGTAACAGAGCGCGCATGGCGGGCTCGGGACGCCTCCGATCGGCGGCGCGGCGAGGCGCTTTTCCTTCACAGCAACGACGCGATCATCGATGTGGACCTGGTGGGGGTGATCATGACGTTCAACCCCGCAGCAGAACGACTGTACGGGTACAAAGCGAAAGACGTCGTGGGTGGCTCAGTGGGCGTGCTGTTGCCCGACCGGACTCCCGAAGAGATCGCCGCGTTGCTCACCGATCTGGCGAGCAGGCGGGACATCGAACCCTACGCGGCCACCTACCAGCGCCCCGATGGCACCACGCTCGAGCTCTCGGTGACGGCGGTTCCCCTGAGGCGAGGCGATGGCTCCGCGGTCGGGATCACAGCCATCGTCCGAGACCTCGCGCCGATCTACCAGTCGCGAGCCGCCCTGGCCTCCTTGGCCGTGAGCGAAGCGCGCTATCGCGCCATGGTCGAGTCCGCTCACGAGGGGATAGGCGTGCTCGACGCGGAGCAACAGATCGTCTTCTGCAACTCGCGGTTGGCGCACATGCTCGGCTACCGGGTCGAAGAGATGATCGGCCTCGGTATGGATTCCGTGATCTTCCCCGAGGACGCGCCGGCGATAGCTCCGATCGCGCTCCGGGGGTTGCTAGGCGAGACGGAGCAGACCGAGGTCCGGCTCCGGCGCAGGGACGGAAGCGCCCTGTGGGCGATCGTCGCAACCGCTCCCTTTCCCGGCGAGGACGGCGCCATTGCCGGTGTCGCCGGGTTCTTCACCGACGTAACGGACCGAAAGCGCGCCGAAGCCGCGCTGCAAGAGAGCGAGGCTCGGCTGCGCGCGTACTTCGAGCACGCGCCGGCCGGCATGGCGCTCGTGAGCCGGGACGGCCTGGTCGTGAACGTGAACCCCGCGCTCTCGTCCATCACCGGCTACGAGAGGGGCGAGCTGATCGAAGGCGGCCTCTCGGTTCTCCTCGGTACTGACCACCTGGCGCGAACCGAAGAGATCCGACAGCTCGTCCGCGGGCTGCTGGCCGGCGACATGCCGTCGTTCGAGCTCGAGCAGGCTTTCGTGACCAAAGACGGCCGGTCGATCTGGCTGGAAGCTGCCGTCTCGCTGACCCGAGACGAGCAGGGCGAGCCGTTCGAGATCGTCGCAGTCGTCCAGGATGTCACCTCGCGCAAGAACGCAGAGCGCGCCAAGGACGAGTTCGTCTCGGTGACGAGCCACGAGCTGCGCACACCGCTCACCTCCATCCGGGGCTCCCTCGGCTTGCTGGTAGGAGGGGCCGTCGGGGATCTCCCCGACTCCGCACAGCGGATGCTCGACATTGCAGTGCAGAGCACGGATCGGCTGATCCGGCTCATCAACGACATCCTTGACCTCGAGCGGCTCAGCTCAGGGACGCTTTCGCTGTCCCGCGAGGCCTGCGACGCGGCCGGGCTCGTCTCCCGGGCGGTCGAGGAGATTCGAGGCGCCGCCGACGCGCTCGGGGTCGAAGTGCGGGGGGCGTCGGTGGAAGGCCGGGTTTGGGCCGATCCCGATCGCGTCATCCAGACCCTCACCAACCTGGTCGGCAACGCCATCAAGTTCTCGCCTCGATCCGGCACCGTCCAGGTGAGCGCCCGGGTGGAGGGCGGCAACGTTCGCTTCGCCGTCGAGGACCACGGACCGGGGATACCCGCCGACCAGCTGGACACGGTCTTCGAGCGCTTCCGGCAAG
>JAJYVX010000268.1 GCA_021791795.1 Actinomycetes bacterium
GCCGGCAGCAGCTCCTCGCGCCGGAACGGCTTCACGAGATAGGCCGCGACGCCGGCGTCGCGCGCCTCTTCGATGAGGTCGCGCTGGCTGAACGCCGTCAGCACGACGACCGCCGCACGGTGCCGCGAGGCGATCTCGCGTGCGGCCCGCACGCCGTCCATCCCGGGCATCTTCACGTCCAGGATCACCAGGTCCGGCTGGTGCTCGTCGACGAGCGACACCGCCTCGTCGCCTCGCCCGGTCTCACCCACGACGGCGTAGCCGGCCGATTGGAGGATCTCCTTCAGGTCGAGCCGGATGATCGCCTCGTCTTCGGCGATGACCACCCGCGTGGGAACCCCCTGAGCGGTCGCTCCTCCTGGCACTGTCGTCTGCGGATCTGCGCTCATCCGTCCACCTTCTGGGGTTCGGGCAACCTCGCAGCCGGCGCTGCGTGCCGCTCGCTGCCGCTGCTCGCCTCCGTCTGCTCGTCGCTAGTTGCCATTGCCTACGTCCATGAGCAGCTCGTCACGGCGGCGCTCGAGGCCCTGCACCGTCGCCGACAGCGCAGCCCTCGCCCGGGCCATCGCGTCGACGTGCCGCTGGACCTCGGAGTACTCGTGCGCAGCGAGGGGCGTCTCGGCGACGAGTGATCGCAGCCTCGCGTCCTCGGCTTCCTCGGAGACCTGAGCGAGCTGCTCGTCGAGCACCGCGAGCTCTTCACGGGCGCGCACCAGCCGGACGTGCACGTCGCGCAACCGTCGCTCGACCAGGAACCGTTGCATGAGGGCTCGATTCTACGTGGCAGGTGGCCGGATCCGCAGCGCCGAGGGCGGGCGGTCTCCTTCGCCGCGACCCTGGGCGCCCGCTCATTCGTGGAGACCGTTGATGGCGCCGACGCGACGGTAGGCTCGGGCCTCCTGCCCGGATGGCGGAATCGGTAGACGCGGAGGCCTCAAAAGCCTTTGCTCGCAAGGGCGTGCGGGTTCGAGTCCCGCTCCGGGCACCCAGTTTCCCCTCGTCGGTTCCAACCTCCGGAGAACAGCCCCCGAGCCGGAGTCCTTCTCGAGGCAGCCGGCGCAACCCCTCTGGCCGCGAGTCCTCTCACGCTGGCCGAGGTGCTCGTCGGGCCGACGCGGGGTGGCAACCTTCGATGCCTCGCTGGCCGCTGCCGCTGGAGCGCTGGGGTTGGGCATCGTGGAGACGTAGGGGGGCCGTAGTCACTCGTGTTCGAGCCTCGCTGACGCGCGGAAACGTCTCCAGCCGCTGTCGCCACCGTGATCATCCACGAATCGCTGCCGGCGCCGGCGCTCTCAGCCGATGGTCAAGTCGCTGACACGCACCTACGGGTAGCGTCCCGCCCTGTGAAGCTCCGAGAGCTGGTCCAGATGCTCGAACGTGACGGCTGGCGCCAGGCCGCCCAACGAGGAAGGGACATCCCGGCGCCGGCGAACATGGCTCATCCGAACAGCCGTTTCGTCGCCAGCTCGGCTCCCTCGGAGAGCGCGCCGAGCTTGGCCCACGTGATCTTCGGGTCGACCGGTACGAAGGCGGCGAACGTCGCGAAGCCGCAGTCCGTGCCGGCAAGCACGTTCTCCCTGCCGACCAGCTCGGCATAGCGGACGATCCGCTGGGCGACGAGCTCGGGATGTTCGATGTAGTTGGTCGTCGAGTCGATCACGCCCGGGATGAGAGCCTTCTCTTCGGGAAGCCGGACATCCTCGAACACCCTCCACTCGTGCTCGTGGCGCGGGTTCGCACCCTCGAAGGAGATGGCCGCCGGACGGGCGCGCAGCACCTCGGTGAGGATCTCGCGAAGTGCGATGTCGCGATGGTGCGGGCCCTCGTAGTTCCCCCAGCACAGGTGCAGCCGCATCTGCTCGGGTGGGATGTCTCTCGTGGCGTCGTTGATCGCCTCGACACGCAAGGCGACCTCCTTCAGGAACTGTTCCTTCGTCCCACCGAGCTCGGCGACGTTCCAGCCCATCGCGAGGTCCGGGCAGTCCAGCTGCAAGACGAGCCCGGCTCGGTGGATGGCGTCGTACTCGGTCTTCATCGCGTCGGCGAGCGCCGCGAGGTACTCCTCGTCGCTCGCGTAGTGCTTGTTCTCGAGGAAGAGTGCGATCACCCCAGGGGAGGCCGCGCTGAGGAAGGCTTCGGTCGCGCCCGTGCCGTCGGTCGCCGCCTTGAGGTTGGCGATGTCCCGATCCACAGCGGTCGTGTCCCGATAGATGATCGGCTCGACGCACGCCGGGCTCCTCAGCGCCTCGATCAGGGACGGGTCGGCGAACAACTTCTCTGCCCACTCGGGGAAGTCTTCGGCGTCCTTCGGCGCGAGCGGCCGTCCCGTGCCGCCGAAGCCGGCCAGACGCTCGGTCACGTACGTGACGTAGCTCGGCTTGCTCACCTCACCGTCGTTCACCACGTCGACCCCGGCTTCCAGCTGGGAGCGGACCACGGCCACCACCGCCTCACTCAGCCGCCCTGGACTGGCACCACTCGCTGGAAGGTCGAAGGGCCGCGGGAGGCTGCCGGTGTGGGTGGTGAGCACTCGCTCGCTGCTTCTCTGCATCATCTGCTCCTCGATGCTTGGGCTGTTGCAGGGCACCGGACTGCGGCCGGTACCTCGGGCTGCAGGACCATGGGAGCACGGTACGAGGGAATCCCTGGGTTGCAAAGACACAGCTTCCGGCAAAGTCGACCGGTACAGTTCGGACGAATTGCGACGCAGTGAGCACCAGCACGGTGCTCGCCGCCTATCACCTCCTCGAGGCCCGTACCCGCATCCGGGCCCGGCCCCAGTCGGGCCATTTCGTCCTGCCCCGAGCCGACCCCAGGCGTGATGACCCGGACCCGTCCCTCCAACAAGGCACGGCAGCTCGACACGTCGTTGGCGCTGCAGGTCAACCTGGGAATCGGCAATCCGCACGAGCCGACTTTCGGCGCGGCTGTCCAGGGCGCCGAGCTGATGCCTATCGGGCGCGCTCACCGCTTGCTCGGTGAGGTGCTCCTCCTCCTCCTACGCGCTGCTCGAGGTGCTGACGTCGCTGCAGCTCGAAGCTGCGGCTCAAAGTCGTCGAGGTCGGGGCGTCGAGGTCGGGGCGTCGAGGTCGGGGCGTCGACCGCCCACGCTTTGAGTCCGACGGCAGGTGGTGACGTCGAGGGCTCCTCCTGCATGACCGGGACGACGCGTTGGGTGCGGAACCGTACACGGATCAGCGCGAGACGACGTCGAAGCGCCGGTGCTCCAGGACGGGGAGCATCCTGCGGACCGCCGAGACCCGGTCCGGCGAGACCTCCGCGAAGGCGATGCCCTCCTCGCCGCCGAGCTCCACCAGCACCTCGCCGAGGGGATCGACGACCATCGAGCGCCCGACCGCC
>JAJYVX010000269.1 GCA_021791795.1 Actinomycetes bacterium
CCGCGCTCGTCTCGGCGCGGGATACCGGGCCGGCGACGTCGCACCGACGGTGCAATCTCCGGTGACCGGCGGCCGTGTAGGGATTCCGGGATCGTGTCGGTTTTGGCGGGGTTCGTGTCGGTCCGATCCTGGGAGATCGTTTCCGATCGAGCGTTCCTGGTGATTGGGATTGGCATGGTTCGTGTCGGTTTCTTTGGTCATGGTGGGTTCGTGTCATGTGGGTGTTGGTTGAAGGTGGTCGAGTGCCTGGCGATGTAGCTGGTCACCGAGGGGCGTCAGCGGGCCGACAGGTCGGGGGTGTGGGTGGCGATAGAGCAGCAACCCGCCGCAGGCGCGCTCCAGTTGCTGGAGCTGGTTGGTGAGCGTGCACTGGTGCGTCCCAAGTGCCCGTGCTGCCTGGGTCACGCTGGGGTGCTCGGCGAGGACGACGAAGCGGGAAAGGCGCTGACGGGCGTCTCGTCCGACGAGCGCGGAACGAAGCGGCTCGGGAATCTGCGAGGGGTGGACGCCGGGGGCGTCAAGGTGGGCGAACCCCTCGGGGCCGGAGCGCCGCCGCACCGGGATGCCGTGCTCGTGGGCGAACTTCTTGAGGTTGGCGACCTTGCAGCCGAGCTCGGAGGCGATGTCGGGCAGGCTGCGCCGCCAGGTGACGTATTCGCCCTGCAGCCAGACCGGATCGAGAGAGATCGTCTTCGGGCCGGGAGGTCGCCTGGACCCGCGGACCGACGCTGGTGTAACCAGCACTCGACGGGTCGGGTAGGCGGGTCGGGGCCTCGGATGCTGGCGGACGACGTAGCGCAGGTGCTCCGTCGAGATGCCGAGCGACGCGGCCACCTGAGCTTGTGGTGCCCGCCGGCCTCGCAGGGACTGGTGGATCGGTTGTGGGTCGGTGAGGTCAGGGTCTGCACCCGGCCAGTCGGTGATGGTGACCCAGTTGGCCGGCGGCTGCCATTGCAAGGGCTCGTCGGTGATGCCGGCGTCGGCGAGCAGCCTCTCGGCGTGGCGGTGGAGGGCGTCGGCGAGCCCGTGCGGCATGCCAGTGGCGAAGTCGTGGTAGTCGACCCGCTCAAGGCTGCTCTCCATCCGGTAGGGAGCGGGAGCGAGGTGGAGGTTGCAGCCCGTCAGCAGCTCGTAGAGGTAGCATCGGGCGAAGCGGACGCGGCGCGGCCCCCCGCTTGACGTGTCGGCCTGCTGGGCAAAGCGAGCCCAGATGTGCCGCTCGATCAGCTCGGCCCCAGCCACGAGGCGGCGACGTCGGGCGTAGTCGATGGGCAGGTCGTGAGCGTCGACGGCGAAGGCCAGCTCGGTCAGGATCTGCAGGGCAACCGCGCTCCCGGTGACCCAGAGGAGCTTACGGAGATGGAAGGCGACCGTGGCGCGCTGCACCCGGTCGCCGACGAGGCCGGCGATCTCTCCGAGGGTGCGCTCGCTGTGCGGCAGGAGCAGCGCTGCGAGCATCGAAGAGCGAGACGTGGCGGGATCGAAGGTGTCGTCATCGACGAGGCGGATCGTCCATGCCGGCCAGAGCTGGTCGGGCAGCCGCCCGGCGCGCTCGACCGCCGGATCGGCGCCGGTGGTGCCTCGGCGCCGAGGATGCAGAGTGGTGGCGTGTTCGAGGCGTGCCCGGGGGGAGAGCGCGGTGGCATCGCGGAGCCGTTGGACGGCGCTTGGGTCGCCGCTTCGGGTCGAGGTGTCCGGCGCTCGGTTGGTCCCGGTCCTCGCTGGGACCGAGGAGAGCATCTCCTCGATGGCGACGGCGCTGAGGCCGGTTGCTGCGGCGATCGTGCCGACGTGGTGTTCGGCCAGATGACCACCGCGTCGGTGCGTCCGAGGCTCGCTGGCATGGTCCGCCAACCCGAGGGCACCGGCCAGCACGGCGGGCGTGACGTCGAGGCGGGCGGCATACGCGTGGAGCCAGGCGACGAAGTCTTGGCCCTCGTGCGGGGTCAAGGTAAACGGCAGCCGAGCGGTCATGCTGCCCCCTTTCGCCGGAGCGGATCGGCGCCGCTCGGGAGCAGCCCGGCGGCGAGCGCGGCGGCGAGGTGTTCCCTGGCTGCCTCGGCGGCCTGGTCGATGCGCACGGTGTCGAGCAGCTCGGCGGTAAGCGTCTCGGTCCCGGTCTTGACCGCCCGGTAGCAGCCGCGGCTGATGAGCGACATGAGCGAGGCGAAGTGCCCACTCGAGCGGGCGAAGAGGTAGTCCGACAGGTCGCGTGCCACCATGCCCCGGTCCGCCCGGGCGAGCACCAGCTCGCGTTCGATGCCGAGCAGGAGCTGGCGCCAGGTGGCTCTGCCGGCTTTGGTGGCGGTCTCGAAGGGATCGAGGCTCCACACGCTCCAGCGCCGTGCCGTCTGGGAGAACGCGGCGTCGGCCCCGGACAGCCCCTCGTCGAGCAGTCCTCGGGCCCGCAGTCCCACGCCGACGAAGAAGAAGGTGACCGGGAAGGTGTTGGCGAGCCACTTGAAGTGGTTCGCCACCTCCCGGCCGTCACGTCGGTTCACGTCCAAGAAGTGGACGTCGTCCACGATGACGAGGCGGGTCTTGCAGTTGGCGACGCACTCGGCGGCCCGCTGCGCCAGCCAGTCGGCGGTGCCCCGATCAGCGCCCGGCAGGCCGTAGAAGCGGCAGAGCATGGCGTTGAGGCTCCGCATCGTCGTGTTCGAGGTGAGCCCGAGGTAGACGACCGGGATGCGCTGCCAGACGCCGCCGAAGACCACGACGTGTGACCCGTAGCACTCGATCTGGGCGCGATGGAACGCCTGGCCAAAGGCCAGCGCCGCGGTCGTCTTGCCGAGGCCGGGGAGGGCGTCGAGCACGGCAGTCGGCTTCACCTTGTCGCCGTCCTGGCGGTTGGCGCCGACGATCTCTTCGAGCGCCTCGAACAGGGCGTCGATCCCCGGCGTGCGGATCGGGCCGATGTTGGCGTGCCACAGCGCGCGGGCGTGGTCGTAGGCGAGGCGTTCTCGGGGTGCCATGGCTGCGAGCTCCTCGGCCGTGTGGGACCGGGGCCGCTGGCGGGCCGGGGTCTCCGCCATGGCGAACCAGCCCGTCTTGGTGGACGGGTTCCAGTCCCGCTCGTCGAGCTCCGCGAACACCGGGGTGGTCCGGGCACTCATCGGATCACTCGCAGTGCGTCGGCGTAGAACTCCTCGTCGCTCACCTCGGTGTCGTCGGTGAGGTCGTCTGCGCTGTCGTCGTCGCCGGTAGCCTCGAACTGCTCGGTGATCGCGGCGACGGTGGGCAGCGTCACGACCTCGGCAACCTCCCCATTTCCGATCGCGGCGGCGAGACGAGCCTCTCGCTGCTCGGAGGCCCGCAGCGCCAGGCGCCGCTCGACGGGGTTGCGCACGAGGCCGG
>JAJYVX010000270.1 GCA_021791795.1 Actinomycetes bacterium
GCGACCAGTCACGACGATCTCCCAGGAGAGTCTCAAAGGTCCAGCAGGAACCGGAGTGCGCGGGTGATGGCGAAGAGCGCTTCGACGTTCGCAGCACCAAGCCGAGCAACCAGACGGTGCTCTGAGACCGACTTCACGTCCTCGCACTTCGCATAGCTGACCTCGTCGAGGCCGCACTCCTTCGGATCGAGCTCGACGTGAGAGGGGAGCTCGCGCCGTCTCGTCGTGCAGGGCACGACGATCACCACACCGGCCCGGCTGTCGTTCAGCGGGTCGGCGGACACCACGACCGCAGGCCGGCGCCCCGCCTGCTCGCGAGCGACGGGTTCGCCGAAGTCCACGAGCCAGATGTCACCCCGACGGGCCGTCACGCCGAATGGTCGGAGAGCGAGCTGGCCTCTTCTGCCCGCTCAGCTTCGATCTCCTCCCAGGCATTGTCATCGTGACGGAGCTGTGCGTAGCGAGCTGCGAAGCGATCGAAGAAGATCCGGCGCTCGAGGGCATCCGCTGCCTCGTCGAGCAGCTCCGTCATCGGTCTGCCCGTCGCCTTGGCCAGCTCAGCGAACCGGCTTCGCGTCTCCTCGCTGACTCGGATCGTGGTGCTCATCTCGATTAGTCTACTGCTAGGTAGACTGGTTCGTCTACATCCAGTCGGGATCCGCCCACGACCGTCACGGACGCATGACCACCTACTTCACCGCGGACCAGCACTTCGGTCACCAGAACATCATCGAGTACTGCGGCCGGCCGTTCCACAGCGTCGGCGAGATGAACGCCTTGCTCGTCGCGAACTGGAACGCTGTCGTCGGCCCGCACGACACCGTCCACGTCCTCGGCGACGTCGCCATGGGTCGGCGGGAGGAGTCGATGCCGCTCATCGGTCGCCTCGCCGGGCACAAGATCCTGTACCCGGGGAACCACGACCGCTGCTGGTACGGTCACGGGGAGCGGGCCCTCCGCCTGGAGCAGGAGTACCTCGATGCCGGCTTCGACGAGATCCGCCAGGGACCGCTCACGATGACCGCCGGCAACCGGGAGGTCCTCGTCTGCCACCTCCCGTACCGAGGCGACAGCGGCGAGACCGAGCGCTACGCCAAGTTCCGGCCCCTCGACGAGGGAATGTGGCTGCTCCACGGGCACGTCCACGAGAAGTGGCGCCAGCAAGGGCGCATGGTCAACGTCGGCGTCGATGTCTGGGACTTCACGCCGGTCGCCGAGGAAGTGATCGCCCGGCTGATGGACGCGACGCTTCTCGGGAGCACGACACCGGCCGTACCTCGTGGCGACGTCATGTCGGGGCACTGCCGCTCGTCGACCCCCGAACAACTCTGAGAGAGGGGCGGTCGCCATCGGCCCGCTCGACGGGTGGATGGCGCAGGTGCTCGACCGAGAGAAGCTCGACGACATACTCGACGCGCTCCACCCCGCGAGCGAGTCGCGTCACGACGCGCAGGTGACCAGAGCCGACACGGCGCGCAAGCGGCTGGCGGACTGCGACCGCCGCCTGGCTCGCTACCGGGCCGCGCTCGTGAACAGCCTCGGCACCTCCCAGCCGGGTCACGTGCGATCCGCCCCCTACCGCTTTGGCGTGCCGATCGAGCCGCCGTGGTTCTGTGACCGCGAGGCCGAGCTCGACGTCCTCACGGCGCGCATGCGCAGCGGCATTCATCTCTTCGTGCTCTCTCCTCGGCGCTACGGCAAGACCTCGCTCATCCGTCGCGCAATGGACGTGGTCGAGGCCGACGGCGGCCGTTGCGCCTACGCCAACCTCCTCTTCGCAACGAGCGAGACGGAGCTGGCGACCACGATCCTCCAGACCGTGGTTCACGACCTCCTTGGCCGGGCCGGCCGAGCGCGGCAGTCGCTCGAGACCATCCTGCGCCAGCTGCGCATCACCCCGAAGGCCTCGGTCGGCGCGGACGGCTCGGTCAGCCTTGGACTCGACGCCAGCGCCTTTGCCAGCTCATGGCTCGACGTCGTTCACGACGCCGTCGGTCTCCTCCAGCGCTCCGCCAAGAAGCATCCGGCGGTCCTCGTCCTCGACGAGCTCCAGGTCGTTGCCACCATCGGCCGCAAGGGCGTGGGCAGGGCGTTCAAGGCACTCGCCGACGAGGTGACCAACATGGGCATCGTCTTCAGCGGCTGGCACCTCGCCGTGATGGAGAAGCTGGCCAAAGGCGCCGACGCTCCCTTGCACGGCATGGGCGAGCGCCTGGTCCTCGACGTGGTGCCCGAGGAGCCCATGGTCGCCTATCTCCAGCGCCGGGACCGGGTCACGGGCAAGCGGCTCGACAAGGCAACGGGGCGGCTCGTTTACCGGTCGGCGGACGCTCAACGTCTGAGAGGAGCAACCGTTGCCAGACGCGCCCACACCACCTCAGCCTCTGTACCGGCTTGCTGACCGGCCTCGCCTGATGCCAAGTACGACCCTCCACGGAGCACGCCACCAGCTCGCCGAGATTCAGATGGGCGCCGGCAACATCGTCGGTGGCGCTCCAGGAGCAACAGCGTTCGTCAGTCCGGGGAGACAAGCGATCAGCGCTGCCTCGACTCGGAACGCTTCGGCTTGGTCGATCCCGTAGCGGACGACCACGGTGTGCGGCTCGGGGTGTTCGGCGTGGACGTCGCGGATCCGCTCGAGCTTTCGTCGGGGTCTCGGACCGTCCAGCGCAGGATCGTGCTCCAGTCCGGCGTCTGCGCAGTCCGAGCCGACTGTCCGTGAAGACGGGAAGGAAGGACCACTCCTCGAATGTCTTCGTCGCCGAGGCGCGCCTGCCGCCGGCGATCGACGACTGGCTGGGACAGCTGACCGACCCCGAGCGGATCGACGAGACGATCGAGGCGATCGTGGTGGCCGACAGGAACCGGGTCTTGGAGCCTCCCCAGGTTCGTCGAGCACGTCGCACCATCGCAGACGCCCGTGGGCGCCTCGAGCACCTCATGGCCGGGTTGGAAGCGGGCCTCGACCCGAAGCTCACTGTCGGACGGATCCAGCGTGCGCAGGCCGACGCAGCCGCCGCCGAGGCGGTGATCGCTCCGCACGACCAGGCGCATCTCGGCTCCGTTGACCGAGGCGGTCGTCAGGACGTTCCTGGCCGAGCTGGGCGGGCTACACGGGCTCCTCGCCGCGGCCGAGCCGGGTGAGCGCCGTCGGACCTACGACGCCGCCCGCATGGCGCTCAGGTATCGCCGAGAAGAAGACGGGCGAGAGGCCCTGGTCGCGGCTCTTCGCGTGGGGTCTTCGCGTGCCGGAGGGCCGATCCGTACTCGACGCCCACGCTCGTGCTGCGCACGGAGCTGGTGCTGGCGCGGTGAGCAAAGCAGCGAAGAGCGCTATGCCCGGCGCCCGAG
>JAJYVX010000271.1 GCA_021791795.1 Actinomycetes bacterium
TGACCCCATTTCGCTACGGCACGTCGTTCTTCGACCGCGAGACCGCTCTCCGGTTCGAAGCGCATCATCCTGCGAACCGGCCGGACCGTTGGCGCGCGTACGTCGACGGTCTGACCCGCGAGTACGGCCGCCGCGGGGTGGCCGGCATCGTCGACCAGCATGCGCTCGAGTGCGGAGGGGGGGTATCGCTCTTCTTCGTCGGCGTCGGCGACGACGACCGGGTGGTGGCCGGGGTCAGGTGCCACGGTCCGCTCGAGGACGCAGAGGCAGTCGCCGCCCTCGGGGAGATGGCCGGATCCCCGGAGCTCGAGGACCATCGCGCGGAGATCGAGGCGGCCCTGCCCTACGGCGTCATCGAGATCAAGGGCGCGTGGCGCGAGACGAATGGTCACGGACGCACGTCCCTGTTCGACGCACACGTGCGCTGCGCCGCGCTCGCCCTCGAATGGCTGAACGCGGAGGTGATGATCGCCACTGTCGCCGACCGCCTGCAACCGCAAATGGAGAGCCTCGGCAGCATCATGATGGGGACGCAGCCTGCACCCTTTCCGAACGAGCACTACCGCACGGTCCTCACGCGGATGCGTAGAGCGCGCTACAACGCCCTCGCCGACGAGGCAAAGATCCGTCTCCTTCGCGAAGACGCCGAGCAGCTCCATCGTCCAGCTCCCCGCACCCGTACAACCGGGTGGCGGCCGGTGCTCCTCGACGTCAGGCAGCGAGCCGACCGTCAGATTCTCGCCAACCTCCGCGCGGACCCCGGGATCGACGAGCTGGACCTCGCCCTGCACCAGCGCGAGGAGCTCGAACTGCTTCTTCCCGCGCCGGACGCCGAGCTCCTCGACGAACCGACCGTCCACGTCTACTACCCGTGGCGAGGCGTAGTCGTCCACATGCTCGGACCCCGTGGCTTCGCCGCGGTACGGCTCGACCGGAACCGGCACCGGATCACGGCCGAGGAGCAGCGGCGGCTCCGACGCCAACGGGTAGGGGTCGTCGGGCTCAGCGCGGGGCTCTCCGCTGCGGCGACGATCGCGCTCGAGGGGCTGTGCGGCGAGCTCCGCCTGGCGGACTTCGACGACATCGACCTCTCCAACCTGAACCGCCTGCCCGCGTCCGTGCTCGACGTGGGAACGAACAAGTCGGTCTTCGCGGCACGCCGCGTCGCGGAGATCGACCCCTACCTGCCCGTGCACATCGTCCCAGGGGGCCTCTCCTCCGAGACGGCAGACGAATTCGTCGCCGGCCTCGACGTGCTGGTCGAGGAGTGCGACGATCTGGCCCTCAAGGTCAGGGTGCGCGAAGTGGCGCGCCGGCAGCGCGTCGCGGTGGTGATGGAGACGAGCGACCGCGGGATGCTCGACGTCGAGCGGTTCGACCTCGAGCCGGAGCGCCCCGTGCTCCACGGCCTTCTCGGTGACGTGCACGCCTCGTCGTTGGCATCGCTCTCCGTCGCAGACAAGGTCCCTTATGTGCTCGCGATCGTGGACCCGCCGAATATCTCGGCCCGTACCGGGGCGTCTCTCGCGGAGGTCGGTCACACCTTGTCGACCTGGCCACAGCTCGGCTCGGACGTGACGCTCGGCGGGGCGACCGTGGCCGCCGCCGTGCGGCGGATCGGGCTCGGCGACGACCTCCCCTCGGGACGGACCCGCGTCGACCTCGACCGCATCCTGTCCTCGCTCCAGAGCCCGGCCCGGCCGCCGGCCATCGAAGAGGCCTCGCACGACGACAGCGCGGAGCCCGCGACCACGTGGTCGTCCGTCCCGGCTGACCCGCTCCTCGCCGTCGCGCACGCGGCCGCAATGGCGCCCTCCTGTGGCAACGGGCAGCCATGGCGGTTCGACCTCACCGTTCGCGAGCTCGCCATCGAGCTCGACGCCTCGAGGGGCTGTGGCACGATGGACGTGAGCGCCCGGGCGAGCTACGTAGGGATTGGTGCCGCCCTGTTCAACGCCCGCGTCGCGGCCGCCGCCGTCCAGCGTCTCGGTTCGGTCACCCTCTTCCCGGAAGGGGTGGTCTCCGATGTCGTCGCGACGCTCGAGCTCTCGGAAGGTTCCGACGACGAGCTGGCCGCCCTCTACGGGCCGATGCTCGAACGCTGCTCGAACCGCCGCCACGGTGTCCCCGCTCCCCTCGACCTGGCCGTCGTCGCATCCCTCAGCAGGGCGGCCTCTTGCGAGGGGGCGACGCTCCACCTCGCAACCGGCCAGGAACAGATTGCCGAGTGGGCCGAGTTGCTCGCCGCGTCCGAGCGGATCCGGTTCCTCACGCCAGCCCTCCTGACGGAAACGATCCGCGAGCTGCGATGGCCCGGCCAGGAAGCCCGGACGGGAGTCGACCTCGCGACCCTCGAGTTCTCGAAGTCCGAGGCAGCCGCTCTCGAGCTGATGCGACGACCGGACGTGATGGAGCTGCTCGAGCAGTGGGACGCGGGCGACGCCCTCGGCGACTACCTCGAGCGGGCCGTACTCTCCAGCTCGGCGATCGCCGTGCTCACGGTTGCGAGCGCCAGCCCCGCCTCCTACGTGACGGGCGGCATGGGCCTCGAGCGGGTCTGGATCGAGGCGCAACGCGCAGGTCTCGGCGTGCATGCGATCGCGCCGACGTTTCTGTACGCCGTGCAGCAGTGCGACTTCGAAGCCCTCGGCGGGGCCCGCTGGGCCGAGGCATTACAAGGGCTCTCTGGCCGCTTTCGTACGATGCTCGGCCTCGGGGACAGCACAGTGGGGATCCTCGTGCTCCGCCTGAGCCACGCCCCCGCTCCAGGCATCCGGAGCTTCCGTCTGCCCCTCTCGAGGGTAGTGCGCCGAAGGGGCATCCGCTCGCCGTAGATCGGCGAGCGGCTCCCTTGGGCCGAGGTCCGCCCCTCCTCGCCGCCTCCTGTCCTCTCAGTGCCCCCGATAGGGTAGCATCATCGGCACCAGTGTCGGATGGGAAGCCTGGGGGATGGGATCATGAGCGCAGACTGGCTCGTCGAAGAGGGCCGCATTCGCGGCGACAACGTCGGAGAGGTTCTCGCGGGAGCGGTGAGGCTGCTCCGGGGTGCTGTCGCGGCCGAGTTCGTCCCGCGCAACCCGAGCGATGGCCCGATCGCGTGGGCCGCCCTCACACACGCCAAGGCGGCCACCACGCTCCACACCGTGGCCACCGAGCGGCTCGCAGGGGGCGGAGCGTGGGGTGCCGCACGGGCGGACGGCTGGAATGTCTGGCTCGAGCCGGTGGTCCCGGACGACCTCAGGCAGGACGGGACGCCGCCTTCGGCCGACCTCGTCGCGGGCGTGCTCGCCGTCGCGTTCGGCGGCGATGCATCCCTCGACCAGGAGGACATCGAGACCGTCC
>JAJYVX010000272.1 GCA_021791795.1 Actinomycetes bacterium
CATCGTCCGTCTCCGGTTCGGTCTCGACGACGGGAAGATCCGCACGCTCGAAGAGGTGGGGAAGGAGTTCGGGGTCACCCGCGAACGCGTCCGCCAGATCGAGTCGAAGACGCTCGCCAAGCTCCGGCGTCCCGACGCGGCCTTCTTGTTGCGCGACTACCTCGAGGAGGCTTGAAGGGCGGCACCGGGCCGCCGAGCCGCCTTTGGTAGGCTGGTCCTCCGGTCCTTCCGGGGTGGCGCAATCGGCAGCGCAGCGGACTGTTAATCCGTTGGTTCTGGGTTCGAGTCCCAGCCCCGGAGCTCGTTCGCTCGTGTCATGCCCGAGCCCCTCGCCCCCCCAGGGCGTCCTCGCCGCGCGGAGTGATCCCTGTCGGCCACCTCCCGGCAACCGAGGTACCATCAACTAGGGATCAACTCACAGTCAACGTGGCCCCAAAAGGGGAAGGGGCACGCTACGGGGACGCCGGTGGGGGCCGGCTGGGGGTTCATGGGGATGGGCGACGCACCTTGCAAGGGCGGAGCGCGACACGACTCCGCTGCCGACGTCCGGGTCGCGCGCGCGGCACTGCCGGTCGTGCTGGCCATGTCCGTCGTGGCTGGAGCCGCCCTCGCCGCCGCGGCGGGCCCGCCTTGGAGCGGTCGCACCGGCCGGGCGGCGCTTGCGCCCGGGTTGCGCCTGCCGCCGCCGACCACGGAGAACCCTTCCTGGTCCGGGGAGGTCGCATGGGCGTCCAAGAACGGGGTCACAGGGTTCGACCGGGTGACGGGCGCGTGGGTGCAGCCGGGCATCGTCGCTTCCTCGAGCCCCGAGTACGCCGACACCTGGGTCGGTGTCGACGGCTACGACGGCAAGTTGCTCCAGACGGGCACCACCGCGTGGACGAAGGACGGCGCGGTGTCCTACGAGGCGTGGTTCGTCGCATGGACCGGCACGCCGTCGGGGATGACCGTCATCGACGAACCGGTGGCCGCCGGGGACCGGATGCAGGCGGCGATCGACCGGAACCGTTCCGGCACGTGGAGCGTGCAGCTCGACGACACGACGGCGGGCTGGAGCTGGACCACGACCGTCACATACCCGGCCAGCGGCTCGACCGCCGAATGGATCGAGGAAGCACCTGGCACATGGTCGACAGGGTCGCACTACCAGACCCTGGCCGACTACGGATCGGCCACGTTCACCACAGTCCGTGCCGACGGAGCCGCCCCCGCCACAGTGACAACGTTCGACATCGCCGAGGACGGCGCTGTGGTCTCCTACCCCTCGACATACGACACGTCGCAGGACTCCTTCACCGTGCGCTACGGCCGACCGGCGCCGACGGTGCGGTGGATCAGCCCGACGTCCGGACCGGCGTCGGGAGGGTCGATCGTCGAGCTCTCCGGGGCGGACCTCGGGTCTTCCCCGGTCGTCCGCTTCGGCAGTGTCGAGGCGACAGTTCTGCGAAGCTCGACACGCACGCTCGTCGTCCGGGTGCCTGCGCATGCGCCGGGCGAGGTGCCGGTGACCGTGACGGTCGCTTCGGCTGCGGACGCGGCGACCGCCGCTCTCGGCTTCGAGTACCGGTCAGTGCACGGCTACGGGTCGGCGACGCACGCTGCCGCGAGCCAGGTGCGCCGCGCGACGGTCGTCGGCTTCGCGAGAGACGCCAGGACCGGCGGCTTCTGGGAGGCCACGTCCGACGGCGGCGTCTACGACGTCGACGCTCCCGACCTCGGCACACTCACGGCGCTGGTCGACCGGCTCTCGATCGGGCCGGTCTCGGGGATCGCCGCCACGCCGACAGGAGGGGGCTACTGGCTCGTGACCTCCAAGGGGGCCGTCTACGAATTCGGCTCGGCGAGGTCGTTCGGCACACTGGGTCATCGGCACCTCGGATCCCGGATCGTCGGGATGTCGGCCGCCCCCACAGGGCAGGGGTACTGGCTGGTCGCCGCCGACGGGAAGGTGTTCGCGTTCGGTGCGGCGCGCTTCTGCGGCTCTCTTCGGGCGTCCGCACGAACGCCGCCGCCGGTCGGCATCGTGGCGGGCTGACGCGAGGGCACCGTGCGCGGGACCCGAGCGGGTCGATCACGTCGAACGACGCGCTGAACGCGCCACAATGGCGTCGTGCCCGCCGCACCCGTCGACCGCCCGTGGGCCGACGTGCTCTACGAAGGGCGCGCGATCAGGCTCGGCCCCGGAGACTCCATCGAGGTTCCCAAGGGCGCGCCACATCGGGTCGCCAATGCCGGCGAGGACCCGCTGGTCTTCGTCGAGATCCAGGTCGGGGACTACTCTGGCGAGGACGACATCGAGAGGGTCGACGACGGCTACGGGCGCGCCGGAGGCACCGGGTGACGCCGGCGAGGCAGCTCCCGGAGCTCGGCGGGCTCGCAGACCTGTTCTCGCGGGAGCGCCGAGCGGACCCCTACCCCGGCTACGCGCGCTTGCGTGACGCGGCGCCGGTCTGGGAGGCGGCGAACGGGTTCCTCGTGCTGAGCCGCCATCGCGACTGCGCCGACGTGCTGCGCGACGTGCGGTTCGGCCATGTGGAGGGCGAGGACGTGGTGATGGCCCGCCGCCGGGGTGAGAACGTCCTGCGCCGGCCTACTGAAGGGGAAGGGCGGCCGGTGCGGTCGTTCCTGATGCTCGATCCGCCCGACCACACACGTCTTCGCCGGCTCGTGTCGCGTTCGTTCACTCCGAGGCGTGTGGAGGAGCTCGCGCCGCGCATCGAGGCGATCACCGACGGCCTGCTGGGAGCCGTCTCCGGGCGGCGGTCGTTCGACGCGGTCGCCGCGCTGGCGTCACCGCTGCCGGTCGCGGTCATCAGCGAGCTGTTCGGGGTCTCCGACGCCGACCGTGGTCGACTCGTCCGTTGGTCCCACGCCCTGGCCAGGGGGATCGAGCCTTCCTTCCTCGTGCCCGAAGAGGAGCGCCGGACCCAGGCGACGGCGAGGGGCGAATTCGCCGAGTACCTGGCAGGCGAGATCGCCCGACGTCGGCGTGCGCCCCGAGACGACCTGGTCTCGGATCTGGTGGCCCTCCACGACCGGGGGGAGTCGCTCACGGAGCCAGAGATCGTCGCGACGTGCGTCCTCCTGCTCGTCGCCGGGCACGAGACGACGACGAACCTGATCGGCAACGGCCTGTACGCCCTGTTGCAGAACCCCGGCCAGCTCGACGAGCTCGCACGCCATCCCGAGCTCGCCGCTGGCGCGGTGGAGGAGCTCCTCCGCTTCGACTCCCCGGTCCAGCTCACCGCGCGGGTCGCCCTCCAAGACGCCGAGGCCGGCGGCGTCGCCACGAAGAAGGGGACCTACGTGCTCCTCCTCATCGGGGCGGCCAACCGCGA
>JAJYVX010000273.1 GCA_021791795.1 Actinomycetes bacterium
ACCTGGTCGTCGTCGCCCACCCCGAAGCAGTCGAAGCCTGGTGCGCACAGGAGCCGGATGAGGAGCAAGTGCGCGGGGTTCAGGTCCTGGAACTCGTCCACGAGCATCGTCCGGCACCGGGCCTGAGCTTGCCGCCTGGCGTCTGGATCGGTGAGCAGGATCTCGATCGCGCGGTAGACCTGCTCGTCGAAGTCGACGGCCCCGGCTTGGCTGAGCGCCTCGCGGTAGCGGTCGAATCCGGCGGCGATGCCGGCCGCGTCGGGCAGCGCGTCCTCCACTTCGGCCGGCGGCCGCAGCCCGAGGCGTATTGCGCAAAGCGCGTCGACGTAGGGCAGGACCGTGTCGGTGTTGGCCTGATGCGGCACGTCGAAGACGCTCTGGACGAGGTCTCTCACCTTCCTCTCGTCGCCGAGGACCTCGAGCGGACGCCGGCCGAACCGGGTGCAGACCCAAAGACCCAGGCTGTTGATCGTCCGGACCTGTGCGCCGTCGCCCCGTCTCGCCAGCCCGGTGCGCGTCCGGAGCTCTTCGGCCGCCTTGTCGTTGAAGGCGACGGCCATGATCGACGAGGGGGCGGCGCCGAGGTCGTGGAGCAGGTGGGCGAGGCGCTCGGCGAGCACCCGCGTCTTTCCGGAGCCCGCAGGCGCGATGACCCTCGCCGGACCGGCGCCGTGCTCGACGGCGCGTCGTTGGTCCGCGGCGAGCGTTCCGGCGGCCGGTTCGTGCCTGACGTGCCGGAGCTCGCCTGCTTCGAGGCTCCAGCGGTGCACGACCGCGGCTCCCTCGACTGCCGGCGGGGGAAAGGGGCCTCCGTCCACGTAGAGCGGCGTGCCGTCCCGCTCCGTGAGGTCGGCATCACGCCCGGGCGCCAGGCCGCAACTCGCGAGGAGCCGCATCGCACGGCGTCCGTGCCACCAGACCGGGCTCCCCGCCCTGGCGTCGTATGCGTTGGCCCAGACGAGGAACTGCAGACGCTCCCGCTGGAGCTCGAACGACGGATCGAGGGACCAGACGGGTGCGAGGCACGCCTCGGGCTCCCGGAGCGTCGCTGCGTCGCAAGCGAGCACGACGACGACGGGTTCCCGGCGGGCCCACGCGCCGTGGAGGGCGCTGACCGTGCTCGCAGGCTCCGCCAGCGTCTCGTCGGTGACGACGATGCGCCGGCAGGCGGACCACTGCGGCGGCGTCGCCTGACCGGCGGCGACGACGACCCCGCGGCCGAGCTCGGGCGGCCCTGGCACGGTCATCGGCTCACCGTACCGGCGGCACGCGGAGCGGGCACAGAGCCTGAGACGGAGACGGCGAGGTCGGGGCGCGCGGCGATGGGGTCGTCCATGCGCGGGAGGCGGAAAAAGGGCGCGTGAGGGCCGGCGGGTAGTCTTTCAGCACTTTGGACCTGGAGGGGGCCGTGGCGACCTGCCCCGGGTGCGGCAACGAGAGTGCGCCCTCGGCGAAATTCTGCGAGAGGTGCGGCTGCGCTCTGACGCGGAGCTGCCCGTCATGCGGCGCGAGCCCGTCGCCGACTGCCCGCTTCTGCCCCGAGTGCGGCACCGCGCTCGGCGGCGAGAACAGGCACGCTGCCGCCTTGCCTGGTGCGCCGACCCGGGTCCCCGCCGCGGAACGACGACTCGTGTCGGTGCTCTTCGTCGACCTGGTCGGCTTCACCTCCCTCTCGCAATCGCGCGATGCCGAGGACGTGCATGAGCTGCTCACGCGCTACTTCGAGGTCTGCAGCTCCCTCGTCGAGCGTTATGGGGGGACCGTCGAGAAGTTCATCGGCGACGCCGTGATGGCCGTCTGGGGCGCCCCCGTCGCCCAGGAAGACGACGCCGAGCGGGCGGTGCGCACGGCCCTCGACATCGTGGCCGCTGTGGCCGCTCTCGGTGCCGAGGTCGGCGCATCCGGCCTCGCGGCTCGCGGCGGGGTGCTCACCGGGGAGGCAGCCGTCACGATCGGGGCGACTGGGCAGGGCATGGTGGCGGGCGACCTCGTCAACACGGCCTCGCGCGTCCAGTCGGCGGCGGAGCCCGGCACGGTGCTGGTCGGCGACTCGACCCGCCGCGCGACCGAGGACGCAGGCGTCCACGAGCTGAAGGGCAAGGACGAGCCGCTCCAGCTCTACCGGGCGCTGCGGGTGGTCGCGGGCGTCGGCGGCCTCATGAAGTCCGAGGGCCTCGAGCCCCCGTTCGTCGGGCGCGATCGGGAGCTGAAGCTCGTGAAGGAGCTGTTCCACGCCTCGACCGAGGCTCGCCGGGCCCAGCTCGTCCAGGTGACCGGGATCGCGGGGATCGGCAAGTCTCGCCTCGTCTGGGAGTTCTTCAAGTACATGGACGGGCTCCGGTCCACGTACCTGTGGCACCGGGGACGGTGTCTCGCGTACGGCGAGGGCGTCACCTATTGGGCACTCGCGGAGATGGTGCGCGGCAGGGCGGGCATCATCGAGGGGGAGGAGCGGGCGTCGGCGGGTGACAAGCTTCGGACCGCGCTCGACGAGTTCCTGCCGGATCCTGAGGACCGGCGCTTCGTCGAGCCGCGCCTCGCGCAGCTCATCGGGCTCGAAGAGCGGGTGTCGTCCGACCGCCAGGAGCTTTTCAGCGCCTGGCGTCTGTTCTTCGAGCGACTCGCGGATGTGACACCGGTGGTCCTGGTCTTCGAGGACATGCAGTGGGCCGACCCCTCGCTGCTCGAGTTCCTGGGGCTCCTGCTCGAGCGCTCGCGTAACCACCCGATCTTCGTGATGGCCCTCGCGCGCCCCGAGACGGCGGCCGCCGCCCTGGGGGCGACCCACCGGAACGCTACGTTCATCCACCTCGAGCCGCTCTCGTCCGAGGAGATGCGCGAGCTCCTCGCCGGGTTCGCACCCGGGCTCCCTGCCGATCTCACCGACCGGATCCTCGAACGCGCCGAGGGTGTGCCCCTCTACGCCGTGGAGACCGTCCGGATGCTGCTGGACCGCGGGCTCCTGGTCGAGGAGGGCCCCGTCTACCGTCCGACCGGGCATGTTGGCTTCCTCGAGGTCCCCGAGTCGCTCCACGCCCTCATCGCCGCTCGCCTCGACGGGCTTGCACCCGGGGAGCGACGCCTCGTGCAGACGGCTTCGGTGCTCGGCAAGAGCTTCACGAAGCACGCGCTCGCCGCGCTCGCAAGCGAAGAGGGTGATGCGCTCGACGGGATCCTCGCCTCGCTGGTCGCCAAGGAAGTCCTGACGATCCATGCCGATCCACGATCCTCCGAGCGGGGCCAGTACGGGTTCGTGCAGGACCTCATGCGCACGGTCGCCTACGACACGCTGTCGCTCCACGCTCGCCGTCGTCTCCACCCCCAGGCTGC
>JAJYVX010000274.1 GCA_021791795.1 Actinomycetes bacterium
CCGACCGCGAGCGCATCTTCAACCTCGGCTACTACACCTGGGTCGAGCAGCAGGGCGTCTCCGTGGAGGAGTTCCGCGAGCGCGAGCACCAGTCGTTCTGGCGGGAGACTCGGTCGATCGTCTCGGACTGGGACGACATGATCCGGGAGTTCAACGAGCGCACCGGTGTCCTTCGCGAGGTGACCGCCTGATGGCCGTCAGGTTGGGCGGGCTGGCGAGCTCGCTCGTCTGCGGTGGGTGCGGCGCGAGAGTGCCGCCCGAAGAGCCCTACCCGTTCCGTTGCCCGCGGGCGGGCGACGGCGGCGACCACGTGCTCCAGCGGGTGCTCGACCACTCGCGGGTCAGCTTCCCCTCCCCCGGCTCCTCGGAGCCGGAGCCGTTCGTCCGCTACCGGCGGATGCTTCACTCGTACCACCTCGCCCTCGCGGGCGGCATGTCGGACGAGGCATACGTCGACATGGTGCGCGAGCTGGACGGGGCGGTCGTGGGGGTCGACGGGCGGGGTTTTGCCGTCACTCCGCTCACCACAGAGGCCGCCCTCTCCGAGGCGCTCGGCCTCTCGCACCTCCTCCTCGTGAAGGACGAGACGGGCAACGTCTCCGGCTCGCACAAGGGGCGTCATCTCTTCGGCCTCCTCCTCAACCTCGAGGTGGCCGAGCGGATCGGGCTCGTGAACCGGGCCGAGCGTCGCCCGCTCGCCATCGCGAGCTGCGGGAACGCCGCGCTCGCCGCCGCGGTGGTGGCCGCGGCCGGCGGGCGGGAGCTCCGGGTCTTCGTCCCGACCGACGCCGACGAGTCGGTCGTGCGCCGGCTGGAGGAGCTGGGCGCCTCCGTGACCGTGTGCGAGCGGGAGCCCGGCCGAACCGGGGACCCCACCTACCACCGGCTGCAGCAGGCGATCGCCGAAGGGGCGGTCCCCTTCACGTGCCAGGGGAACGAGAACGGGCTTGCCATCGAGGGCGGTGAGACCCTCGGCTACGAGATCGCCTCGTCGGTCTCGGCCCGCTCGCAGCCGCTCGACGCCGTGGT
Organism: Actinomycetes bacterium; assembly: GCA_021791795.1. Classification (GTDB taxonomy): domain Bacteria; phylum Actinomycetota; class Acidimicrobiia; order Acidimicrobiales; family Bog-793; genus JAKATT01. Next base: position 1,030 of record JAJYVX010000274.1, read on the forward strand.
GGTGCAAGTGGGCGGCGGGGCGCTCGCGAGCGCCGTCGCGGCTTCGTTCCAAGAAGCCGCCGAGCTCGAAGCGCTCGCCCAGGTGCCTCGCCTCTACACGCTCCAGACGGAGTCGGCCTTCCCCTTGAAGAGGGCGTTCGACCGGATAGTCGAGGAGGCCGAGACACACGGAGGGGCGGAGTCCGTCGAGCCCGTGCTGCACGAGGCGGCAAGGCATCGCTCCGAGTACATGTGGGCTTGGGAGTCCGCGCCGCACTCCATCGCGCACGGGATCCTCGACGACGAGACCTACGACTGGCTGGCGGTGTGCAAGGCGATGCTCGCGACCGGCGGCGCGCCGGCCGTCGTCGGCGAGGAGGAGCTGGCAAAGGCGAACAGCCTGGCCGTCGAGAAGACGGGCATCCCGGTCGACCCAACGGGCTCGTCCGGGCTCGCCGGGCTGGTGAAGCTCCTCGACGACGGGCACATCCACCGAAACGAGCGGGTCGCCATCCTCTTCACGGGCGTGCAGCGGTGACCGGCGCCGGCGGGGCCGGCCGCCGCCTCGTGCTGCGGGGCGCACGGTTCCCCGGCGACATCGCCGTCGAGGACGGCGTCATCGCAGAGGTGGGCGCCGTCGAGGCGCGCCCGGGGGATCGCGAGATGCGCTGCGACGGCGACATCGTCACAGCCGGCCTCGTGAACACCCATCACCACCTCTACCAGTGGATGACGCGTGGGAGGGCGATCGGCTGCGACCTGTTCGGCTGGCTGACCGAGCTCTACCCGGTGTGGAACGAGCTGCGCCCCGACGACGTCGCCTCGGCCGCTCGCCTCGGCCTCGCCGAGCTGGCCCTGAGCGGGGCGACGACCGTGTTCGACCACCACTACGTCGTGCCGAAGGGCGACGACTCGGTGTTCGACGGCATCGCCGCCGCGGCCCGGGAAGTCGGAGTCCGCCTGCACCTGTCGCGCGGCTCGATGGACCTCGGCGAGAGCAGAGGCGGCCTCCCGCCCGACGACCTCGTGGAGGAAGTCGAGGCGATCCTCGCCTCGACCGAGCGGGTCGCCGCCCGCCTGCACGACGGCGAGCGCGTGAGCGTCGTCGTCGCCCCCTGCAGCCCCTTCTCGACGAGCGAGGAGCTCATGGCCGAGTCGGCCGCCCTCGCCCGCCAGCTCGGGCTCCGGCTGCACACCCACCTCGAGGAGACGCTCGACGAGGAGAGGGACTGCGAAGCGCGCTTCGGCTGCCGGCCACTCGACTACGTCGAGAGACTCGGCTGGATCGGGGACGACGTGTGGTTCGCCCACGGCGTCCACTTCAGGGCTGGCGAGGCGGCGCGCCTCGGCGGGGCGGGTGTCGGCGTGGCCCACTGCCCGAGCTCGAACGGCCGGCTCGGCTCGGGGATCGCTCCGGTGCGCCAGCTGCTCGACGCGGGTGCGCCGGTGGGGCTCGGCGTCGACGGGCCGGCTTCCAACGAGATCGGCCGGCTGCAGCCGGAGATGCGCCAGGCTCTGTTCTACGCCCGCCTGCGAGAGGGAGGAGCCGGCGCGCTGAGCCCGATCGAGGCGGTCGAGCTCGCGACCGAGGGCGGCGCACGGTGCCTCGGGCGTGCGGACATCGGGCGGCTCACGCCCGGTGCGAGAGCCGACCTCGCGATCTGGCCGGCCGACGACCTCGCCGACATGGCCGACCCGGTCGCCGGGTTCGTGCTCGGGCCAGAACGGCTCGTGCGCCACCTCCTCGTCGGGGGCGATCTCGTCGTCGAGGACGGAGTGCTCACGACAGCCGATCTCGGCGCGCTGCGCCACGACCTCGCGGCGCGGGCGCGCCGGCTGTGGGCTGCCTGAGAGGAGTGCATCTTCCTCGTCGCGTAGCCGCACCTAGGACGGGCTCGCGGCGCCGAGCGCCTCAGGCCCCGGGCGGCTCGGCCGCTCCCGCGACCACGTCGACTCCCGGCACGAGTTCGCCGGCGGCGACGACCCGCCGTCCGCCGACCCACACCCCCTCGATCCCGACGGGGTACTCGTAGGGCGACTCGAACGTCGCCCTGTCCTCCACCCGCGCGGGGTCGAACAGCACGAGGTCGCCGGCCATTCCCGGCTGGAGCTCGCCCAGCACTCCCTTCCAACCGACCACGGCGGCGGCCTGCGACGTCACCTTGCGCACCGCCTCGGGCAGCGAGATCGTGCCGAGCTCGCGCACGAAGCGGCTGAGCACGCGGGGGAAGGTGCCGTGCAGCCGGGGGTGCGGGTGACCACCGTGGTCGACGACGGCGTCGGTGCCGATCGAGGTGTACGGCTGGCTCATGAA
>JAJYVX010000047.1 GCA_021791795.1 Actinomycetes bacterium
GCAGGTGTTGAACACGACGACGTCGGCCTCCGCGACGTCGTCCGTGCGCTCCATGCCCTCGCCGGACAGGATCGAGGCGATCCGCTCGGAGTCGTGCTCGTTCATCTGGCACCCGAACGTGCGGACCACGAACTTCTTACCCGCGGACACGACGCGAGGTTAGGCGGTGCAGAACAAGCCTTCGGGCGGGCGTCCCCCTCGGTAGTGTCCCGCCGTGCTCTTCGGCGCCCACGTCTCTTCTGCAGGCGGCCTAGTGCGTGCGCTCGAGCGCGCCGAGGAGATGGGCGCAGACGCGATGCAGGTCCACACCCAGAGCCCTCGCATGTGGCGACCGAGCGCCTACGGCGAGGCGGACTTCGGCGCCTTCGCGGACGCGCTGTCGCGGGCGCGGAGCGTGAAGGCGACGTTCTGCCACGCCACCTACCTCGTCAACCTGGCGACCTCCGACCCCGTCCTCCTCGAGAAGTCGAGGCGGTCGCTCGTCGACAACCTCCTCGCCGCGGCCGGTGCCCGGGCGGAGGGCTTGGTGCTGCACGTCGGCAGCCATCGCGGGGCGGGTTTCGACGCGGCAGTCGGCCAGGCGGCCGCCGAGCTCCTCTCCGCGCTGGACGAGGCCGAGCAGGAGGTCGCGCCCGGGCACCGCATGCCTCGGCTCCTGCTCGAGAACACGGCTGGAGCAGGCGGGACGATGGGGCGCAGTTTCGCCGAGCTGGCGGCGATCATCTCGGCCGCAGGCTCGGACCGCCGGCTCGGGGCGTGCGTGGACACGCAGCATCTGTTCGCGTCGGGGGTGGGTTTCGCTTCCTTGGAGGAAGCCGACGCCGTCGTGAGCTCCTTCGACCGCTCCGTCGGGCTCGAACGCCTCGGCTGCCTCCACTTGAACGACTCCCTCGTCCCCTGCGGCGGCAACCGCGACCGGCATGCCAACCTCGGGGAAGGCTTCATCGGGCGGCGGGCGCTCGGCTCCATCCTCAGCCATCCCGACCTGCAGCGGGTGCCGGCGATACTCGAGGTGCCGGGCGTGGACCGCCAGGGCACGGACCGCCTCGAGCTGGAGAAGGCGCGGGCGTTCCGCCGAGCCGGTCTGCGCCGCAGGCGGGCCGCTACTCGGCGGCTTCCGCCAGCGCCTCGGAGAGCGACGGATGCACGAACAGGCTCTCGGCCAGATCGATGACCCGCAGATTCGCCGTCACGGCGAGAGCGATCACGCTCACGAGCTCGGCCGCGTGCGCCCCGACGATCGAGCCGCCGAGCACGACACCGGTGGCCGGGTCGGACACCAACTTCACGAAGCCGCGGGCGTCTCCGTCTATGAGAGCCCGCGAGCTCGCGGCGTAGGGAACCTTCGTCACCCTTATCTTGCGGCCGAGAGCGAAGGCTTCGGCCTCGGCGAGGCCGACGTCGGCGATCTCCGGCTCGGTGAAGATGGCCGAGGCCGCCTTGTCGTAGTCGAGGTGGCGGTGCTCCCGGGTGTGCAGCCCCATGACGTGCTCGGCGACCTTGTGGCCCTGGACCGCCGCCACCGAGGCGAGCTGCAGCCGCCCGGAGAGGTCACCCGCGGCGTAGATGTGCGGGACGTTCGTCTGGCAGTGGTGGTTCACGGGCACGTGACCCTGCGAGGAGGCCTCGACGCCGGCGCGCTCGAGGCCGAGGCCGCCGCTTGCAGGGACCGATCCGATGCAGAGGAGGACATGCGAGCCTTCCACCACCCGGCAGTCGTCACAGAGGACGGCTACCGACTTGTCCCTCTTCTCGATCCCGGTCGCCCGGGCGCCCTTCAAGAGGGCGACGCCCCGCTCGAGGAAGTCGGCCTCGAGGGCCGCGGCGACTTCGGGATCCTTCTGCGGCAGCACCTGCTGGCGGGAGACGATGAGGCTCACCTCCGAGCCGAGGGAGCGGAACATGTGGACGAACTCGACGCCGGTCACGCCCGAGCCTACGACGACGAGGTGTTCGGGTATCACCGGCGGCGGATAGGCGTGGCGTGTGGAGAGGACGGTCTCGCCGTCCACGTCCGCCCAGGCGGGGATGCGTGGCATCGAGCCGGTCGCGAACAGGACGGCGTCGGCGTCGAGCTCGAGGACGCGGCCGGCGTTGTCGCGCTGTCCGGCCACAGGCACCCCGGCCAGCGGTGGGCCGAAGGCGGCGGGTGATTCGGCTTCTTCGGCCTCCATACCCGGCAGCAGCTCGACCTCCACCTCGTGCGGGCCGTTGAGCCGGCCGGTCCCCCGGAGGATGCGCACGCCCTGGCTCTCGAGCTGCTGGGTCATCGACGACGACAGGCGGTGCTCGATGTCGCGCACCCGATGGGCGAGCGCCTCGAGGTCGACCGACGGAGAGAGTGGGGCGAGCCCGAGGCGAGCCGCCCGCTCGACACGGCTCACGAGCCCGCCGGTCGCGATCATCGCCTTCGAGGGGACGCAGTCCCAGAGGTTGGCACCGCCGCCGATGACGTCGCGCTCCACAAGGGTCACGTGCGCGCCGAGGCGCGCCGCGGTCGAGGCCGCGCGGACTCCGGCCGGGCCGCCGCCGATGACGACGAAGCGCATCAGCGGGTCCGGCCAGACTGCTTCAGCTTGTCGAGCTCTGCAATGGCCGCACGGTAGCGCTCGATCCGCTCGTCGAGCTCGCCCGAGAACGTCTCCAGGTTCTCGCGCCTCTCGGCCACCCGCCGGCGGAGGCGTTCGAGGATCCCGAGGCCCTCTTTGAGGATGGCGTCGCGCCGGGCGGGTGGCGGGCTGCTGCGGTACTCGGCCCGGAGCCCCTCGAGCCTGTCGTATGCCTTCAGCTGTTCCCCGATCTCGTCGAGGTCGAGACCGAGGAGGGTCTGCAGCTCGCGGATCTGGCGGAAGCGGGCGAGCTCGTCGGGACCGTAACGCCGCTGCGCCGTGCTCGTCTGGCGCGTCGAGCTGACGAGGCCGAGCTCCTCGTAGTAGCGGAGCGTGCGCGGGGTGAGGCCGAGTTGGTCCGCGGCCTCCCCGATCGAGATGAGCTTCTGCTCCAGAGGGTCCATCACCCCAGCACCGCCTATCCGGCTGCCGTCACGTCGAAGGTGGCAATCATCGCCTGTGCTCCATCCGAAGGCCACTTGACGTTCACGTTAGTAGTCCGTTACCTGCATGAGCACGAAAGGTGTCGGCACGACCACTATTAGTGCTCAAGAGGGTCGGCCTGCCTGCCGATACATGAGAAGTGGCTGGGCGGGACGCACGCCGGAAGTCCAGGTGTCTGCTGACCGCCTCAAGTGTTGCGGTGCTCGTGGCGCTCGGCCTGGTCGTCGCCTCCCCCTCTGCGACTGCCAGCCCGAGCGCCGGCACCGCGACCATCACCTCCGAGGCCGACTGGATCCTCTCCTCTCAGCTCCACGACGGTGCGATCGCGGTCTGGCCCGACCGTCCCGAGCTGCGGCTCGTCTGGCCGTACCTCGCCAACTACGCTGCCATGGGTCTCGCCGAGGCGACGAGCGTCACGGGCGACGGCACGTACGCCGATCATGCCTGGGCCTACCTTCGCTGGTACTCGAGCGTCGAGGAGCCGGGCACCGGCTACGTCACCGACTACACGATCGTGAACGGGACCACACCGGTGTCGGAGGGCCACATGGACTCGACCGACGCGTACGCCGGGACGTTCCTCGCCGCCGCCTGGGACACCTACGCGGCCACGCAGGACCTCTCACAGCTCGAGGCGATCGCCTCGGGCATCGCCGGCGCCGTACACGCCATCGCCACCACGCAACAGCCGGACGGCCTCACCTGGGCTCTTCCCACTTACCCGGTCGCCTACCTCATGGACAACGCCGAGGTGTACGGAGGCCTCGTCGCCGCCGCGCGCCTCGAGGAGGCTCTCGGCAACGCGACCGCGGCTGCAGCCGACGTCCACCGGGCGGAGCTCTCGCGCCAGGGCATCGCATCGCTCTGGGACCCGAGGACCGGAGCCTACGACTGGGCGAGGCAGGTGAACGGATGGCAGCACCCGACCTCGTGGAACACCTTCTACCCCGACGCGATGGAGCAGGTCTGGGCTGCGGCGTGGGACGCGGTCCCCGCCTCGCGGGGCGCCTACCTCCTCGGTCGCTTCGCGAGGGCGCACCCGAACTGGAGCGACCCGACATCCACCGCCCTCTTCTTGAACGGAGCAAGCCTGAAGAGCGGGACCGTCGGTTACTGGCCGATGGCGGCCACGGCGTTCAACCAGGTGGGCGGAGCGGCCAAAGCGGATTCGAGCGCGCACACCATCCTCTCGGCCGCGGCTGCCGTCAACTACGCATGGCCCTACACGACGGCCGACGCCGGCCAGGAGATCATGTCGCTCGCCGGTGCCACCGCCCTTGCACCGGTGCCGAGCCCGACCGGCTATCCGTTCACCGACGGCCCCCACCACGGGCACGCAGGCGCCGCCGCATCCCCGAGCCCCGGGTCGTCCGGCCCGATCCCGGTGACGACTGCTTCGCTCGTGGTGCGGCTCTTCGAAGAGAGCCCCGGGCGGTCTTTCCTCACCTGCCGGATGATGATGCCGTGCAGCAAGAGCATCTGGCCCGCGGGCGAGTCCGCCGCGACCGCGACGTTGCTCGCCGCCGTGCAGTCCGGAAGCTGAGCGCCTCAAGGGGTGCCTGCCCGTCGTCGTCCCGGGCCGAGCCGAAGCGCGTCAGGGGGCGAGTTGGAGGGGAGATCACTCCCACTCGATCGATGCCGGAGGTTTGCTCGTGACGTCGAGGACGACCCGGTTCACCTCGGCCACCTCGTTCGTGATCCGAGTGGAGCAAGCCTCGAGAAGCTCGGGCGGCAGCCTCGCCCAGTCGGCCGTCATGGCATCCTCGCTCGTGACAGGCCGGAGCACGACCGGGTAGCCGTAGCTGCGGCTGTCGCCCTGCACCCCGACCGAGCGGACGTCGGCGAGGAGCACAACGGGGAACTGCCAGATCTCGCGCTCGAGCCCGGCGCGCCGGACCTCCTCGCGCACGATGGCGTCCGCGCGGCGGAGGACGTCCAGGCGCTCCGCCGTCACCTCACCGACAATCCTGATCGACAAGCCCGGCCCGGGGAACGGGTGGCGCCAGACGATCTCCTCCGGGAGCCCCAGCTCGAGGCCAATCTCCCGCACCTCGTCCTTGAACAACGAACGCAGCGGCTCGACGAGGCGGAAGGAGAGGTCGTCCGGAAGACCGCCGACGTTGTGGTGGCTCTTGATCACCTGCGTGCCGGAGCCGCCGCCCGACTCGACGACGTCGGGGTAGAGAGTGCCCTGCACGAGGAACTCGACGGAGCTCTCGTGCTGCTCGTCAGAGATGACCGCCGCGGCGGCCTCCTCGAACGTCCTTATGAACTCGCGCCCGACGACCTTGCGCTTCTCCTCCGGATCGGTCACGCCCGCGAGGGCGTCGAGGAAGCGGCAGGACGCGTCGACGGTGTGGAGCCGGATGCCCGTCGCCCCGACGTAGTCCTTCTCGACCTGCGACCGTTCGCCCTGCCTGAGGAGACCGTGGTCGACGAAGACGCACGTGAGGCGGTCCCCGATCGCCCGGTGCACGAGCGCCGCCGCCACCGCCGAGTCGACACCGCCGGAGAGGCCGCAGATCGCGTGGTGGTCCCCCACCGTGTCGACGATCTCAGCGACGGCGTCGGACACGATGCTCGAGGACGTCCAGCTCGGCGCGAGTCCGGCCCCTTTGAAGAGAAACCCCTCCAGCATCTCCTGACCGCCCTCCGTGTGCCGGACCTCCGGATGCCACTGGAGCCCGAAGAGCCGGCGCTGCGGGTCCTCGAAGGCCGCCACCTCCGAAGAGCTGGTCGACGCGGTCACGAGGAACCCGACAGGGGGGACGACCACCAGGTCGCGGTGCGACATCCAGACCGAGAGTCCCGGCTCCAAGCCCTTGAACAGGACAGCCGTGGGGTCGAGCGTCGCCTCAGTACGGCCGAACTCGGCGCTGTCGGTCCGCTTCACCGTCCCACCGAGGGCATCCGCCATGGCGTGGTAGCCGTAGCAGAGCCCGAGCACCGGCACGCCGGCCTCGAAAAGCCTGGCGTCGACCGAGGGGGCGTCAGGCTCGTAGATGCTCGCCGGCCCGCCCGAGAGGATGATCGCGCCGGGACGCTTCGCGAGCATCTCCTCGACCGGCATCGTGTGCGGCACGATCTCGCTGTACACGTGCGCTTCTCGTACCCGTCTCGCGATGAGCTGCGCGTACTGCGCTCCGAGGTCGACGACGAGGACGGGCGCTTCCCGGTGGCGGTGAGAAGCCTCTTGTGCGCTCACCCCTTCGAGTATCGCAGAGTGAAGACCATCCGAAGAGCCTCGCCGTGCCTATGTTTGGGGACATCGGCTGAGAGAGGGGATTCACCGTGAGGCTGAGAGGGACCGCTGCGGTGCTCGCCATCGGGCTGCTCGCGGCGGGCTGCGGCACGGCGGCCGGCTCGCCGTCGGCCACCGTCACCGGCAGGTCGACGGCTGACATCATCCTCGGGACCGGTTACGTGCGGGTGGCCGACTCGGCCCTCGGGGAGATCCTCGTCACGGCGAAGGGGTTCACGCTTTACCACCTCACCACGGACAGGAGGGACAGCTCGACCTGCAGGTCGAGCTGCGTCAAGCTCTGGCCGCCGCTCCTCGCGAGGAAGGGTGTGTCGTTCGCTGGTGTCGCGGGGCTCTCGACCTTCAAGCGGCCTGACGGCCGGCTCCAGGTTGCATATCGCGGCATGCCGCTCTACGCCTACTCGGCAGACTCGCAACCGGGCGAGACGAGCGGAGAGGGTGTCCTCGGCACATGGTTCGTCGTCAAATACGGAGCGTCCCGGCGCAAGTCGAAGGCGACGACGGCCGCCACGCAGAAGAGCTCCGGCGGAGGTTACGGCTACTGAGCTGAGTGCCCTGGGAGGGTGGTGTTTGCGAAGGGGGTAGGTTTCGCTCCGTGTCCGACTATCAGATACCCGAGCCAGAACCGAAGGAGATCGACGAGAAGCTCTCCATGGAGCTCAGGCACCTGGCGGCGAACGCCGTCCTGAAGGGCAAACCTTCCGGAGACGAGAAGTGCGAGGACTGTCGCTACTACCTCGAGCCGTACAACGACATCTCGTACTGCTGGCACCAGAAGCTCCGCATCCTCGTCGGCGCGCACTGGTGGTGCCAGTGGTGGGAGGCCATGCCCGACGGGCAGTCATGACGGCGACCGGCAGCCACCGGTGAGGGTCGCCGGCCTCGACGGCTTGCGGCCGACCCATGGCGCACTACAAGCGGACGCCGGAAGCGCGTGCCGGAAGGCTCTCGCTCGTCCGCGGAGCCCTCGGCCAGATCGACCTGGCCGCCGCGGTCCGAGAGACAGGGCCGGAGCCGACGACGTGCTCGACGCCTGTGCCGTCGCATGGACGGCGGCGCGACTCGCCCGTGGCACGGCCATCCGGCTCGGAGGCGAGCTCGACGAGCGGGGACTGCGGATGGAGATGATCGCCTGACCGTGTCGCTCAAGTCGGACCGGGTATCGGGCTCCCGGCGGGGATCGGACTCCCAGTAACCCCACAGGAAACACGAATGTCGCTCGGAGGCCATGGCGGCACGATGTCCACTAGAAGTGCCGAGCCCGCCTCAGGGGCTCGACAGCACGAGGAGACTAGAGGTCATGGAGCAACCCGAGGATTCCGGCAAGGACGCCGAGGCGGGAGCGGCAGAAGAAGGCCGGGCGGAAGGCGAAAGTGGAGTCGCCGGCGCGGCAGGACTATGGGCGGCCGGCGCGGAGCAGCAGGACGAAGCTCCGCCCACAACGCCGTACGAGGGGCACTCCCCTCCCTACGCGGGCGCCACGCCGCCGCACGGGGGGCCCACCCCTCCCTACAGCGGCCCCACGCCGCCCTACGGGGGCGCCACGCCACCCTACGGCCCCCCTCACGGAACACCCCCTTTCGGGAATCCGTGGAACGCGCCCTACGGGGAGCCCGCGCCCGGTGGCGGCTGGCAGTACCACGGAAGTGGTTGGGGCGCCCAACAGCCGCCACCGCCTCCGTGGGCGGCGCCGGACGCGCAACCCCCCGAGCCTGGCGGAAGGCGGCGATCCTCGCGATGGAAGGTCGCGTCGCTTGTCGCCGTCGGCGTCCTCGCGGTAGCGGCGCTGGGCGGGTTCATCGGCCACGAGGTGGACCCGGGCCAGACCACCCGCTACGTGGGGGAGCCGGCCGGAAACGGCGGATCGTCCGGCGGCTTCCTTCCTGGCGGTTCGTCCGGCACCGCGCCCAACTCGAGCGCGGGGACGGGACCGTCGGACTCCTCGGCCATCGCGAGCCGGGTGTCGCCCGGCCTCGTCGACGTGAACACGACCATCGACTACGGCGAGGCGGTGGGAGCCGCCACGGGCATGGTCCTCACGTCCAATGGCGAGATCCTCACGAACAACCACGTCGTCGACGGCGCGACGTCGATCAGGGTGACGGACATCGGGAACGGCCACACGTACGCGGCAAGCGTCGTCGGCTACGACATCTCGAAGGACGTCGCCGTCATTCAGCTGTCCGGGGCCTCGGGGCTCCAGACGGTTCAGCTCGGTGACTCCTCCACCCTCGCGATCGGCGCGCAAGTGGTGGCCATCGGCAACGCAGGAGGAGCAGGCGGCACCCCTAGCTACGCGGGTGGCACGCTCACCGCCCTCCACCAGTCCATAACCGCGAGCGACCAGCTGAGCGGGACGTCCGAACGACTGTCCGACATGATCGAGACGGACGCAGCGATCGTGTCCGGTGACTCCGGCGGTCCGCTCGTTGACACGTCCGGACAGGTGATCGGCATGGACACGGCCGGATCCAACTCGTTCCAGTTCTCGGGGCAGTCGGGTAGCCAGGGCTACGCGGTGCCGATCAACGTCGCCATCTCGGCGGCCCGGGCGATAGAGGCAGGTCGGAAGGCGAGCACCGTGCACATCGGCCCGACGGCCTTCCTCGGCGTGCAGGTCCAGCCGAACGCCTCGGCGTCCGGGGGCTCCGGTGCCGTGATCGCCGGAGTGGTGCCGGGCGGCCCGGCCGCCAACGCCGGTCTCGGCGCCGGCGACATCATCACCTCGATCGGCGGCCACCAGGTCACGACGAACAACGACCTGCGCTCGGTGCTCGTCGGATACGAGTCTCCCGGGCAGCGGGCGAGCGTCACCTACTACGACCCCTCAGGCACCAGCCACACGGTCACGGTGACCCTCGTGAGCGGACCGGCCGCCTAAACAGGTAGCGGGGAGAGCTCGCGACCCCGGATGCCTTCCTCGCCGGCAGGCGACCCGGCCGATCACGAACGGCACGGATCGCCTGCCGGCTCACGCGGGGTCGTAGTAGTGCGCGTACTGCCAGACGCCCCGCGACACGAGGCTCTCGTCGTCGATCGCTCCGAAGCGCTCCGGCCAGAGTGCCTCCGTGCCCGGCGGCGGCTCTCCTGTCACGATCCAATCAGCCAAGAGCTCGCCGAGCGCCGGGGACGACGAGAAGCCGGATCCGTTGCAGCCGCTCGCCACGAACAGTCCCCGTAGTCCGGGGACGGGACCGAGGAGGAAGCGGCCGTCCGGCGTCATGGTGAACATCCCGCCCCGATGCTCCGCTATGCCGCTCCCCGACGCGAGCGGCACCTCCTCTTCGAGGAGACCGGCGGCGCGCTCGAGGACCCCGATGTCGAGCGGGAGGTCGTCGGTCGTGAACGAGTCTTGCATCTGCTCGAGATCGACCGGGAGCGGATCCGGCTCGAAGGCTCCGAACATGAGACCGCCCCGGGCGGGCCGCATGTAGACGGCCGCATCGAAGACGCGGACGATCGGGTCCTCCGCGCGGACGGAAGGCTGCTTCTCGGTGATGAGGAGCTGATGTCGAACAGGCGTCGCGGCTACCTCGCCGCCGGCAGCCTCGCCCACCCGGCGCGACCAGGCTCCGGCTGCGTCGACGACCTGCGCGGCGTCGATCCGGGCGTGATCGGTCTCGAACCCACCGACCCGTCCCCCCGGAGCGAGAACGACTCGAACCGCCTCTTTCTCGAGGATCTCGACACCGAGCCGGCGGCAGGCCCCCACGTATGCGTCGATGAGGCGTTGGGGCTCCTCGACGTACACGTCCTCGGGTGCATGGCAAGCCTCCTCGGTTCCCGAAGCGGCGTAGTAGGAGACGAGGCGGCCGAGCTCACCGACGTCGATCTTGCGGACGTCGGCGCCCCAGGACACCGAGCGCTCGCACTCCTCGGCGAGGAAGGCCTTGTGCTCATCGGTCCGCGCGACGAGGAGACTCCCGGCGTGCTCGACTTCGAGCGGTACGCCGGCCCACTCTTCGAAGTGGGTCGCCTTCCAGATGCTGCGCCGGGCTATCTCCGTGCGCAGCTTGTCCGCCTGGACGGACTTGAACAGGCCGGCCGCTCTCCCCGAGGCCTGCGATCCCGCTTCGAAGCGATCGACGACCACGACCGATCGGCCGCGCAAGGCGCAGTGCAGCGCCGTGCTCAGACCGAGGGCTCCCGCACCTATGACAGCCACATCGGTTCTCACCGGCCCTCCTCCCAGACGAGCGCAGAGACCCCTTCTGCGCCGGCCAAGAGCATGCCCCAGTACGGGATCAGGCGTTCGTTGTCGTCGCGGCCCTGATCTGCCTCGAGGTGGTCCCGTCCGAACAGCCGGCCCCGCCGGAGCACACCGAGAGCGACACCGTGACGACGGCATTCGGCGGAGGTGCCGGCGCGCCAGCCTGCGCCTCAAGGTAGATCTCCCCTCCGCGCGCGGGCGGGAACGTGCCCGAGAGGGTCGCCGGGTCGTAGGTGCCGCTCGTCTCGTTCGTCATGACGGCGGTCTGGGTGCCCGAACAGGTCCCCTGACCTCCGGGACCTGGTCCACCGGGTCCTCCTGGACCGCTGGTCCAGGCAACCGAGCAGGCCGTTACGTCGATGCCGCCAGGCCCTCCCCAGGTTGCGCGGTAGCTGAGCCCCACAAGCCTCACCGAGCCGGAGTTCCAGACGTCGAAGAACGCGGGTGTGGCACCCGGCCCCGACGTGAGGGTGAACGTATAGCTCGTGCAGTACTGAGACGACGGGCACGACGGCACCGAGGTGACTGCGGTCGGGGTCACGACGGCTCCGAAGGAGGCGCTCGCCACGGAGCTGCGGGCGCTTGCCACGGCAATCGCTGACGCTCCTGCTGCGGGAGACACCGCCAGCCAGGCGCTGAGGAGGACGGCCGTGAACACGGCCGTCCTCCTCAGGAACGAGACGTGGGGGTGGAGCACACTCGGCCTCGGCCGACGGCTCACGCGTTGGTCGTCGTCGCCGTCCGCTGCTGTTCTGAGAACGTCCACGTGATCGTGGTGGAGAGGCCCTCGATCGTCTGCGAGGGCGCTGTGCCGTTCACAGACGTCTCCGTGCCGCTCAGGCTGAGGCTGAACTGCAGGTGCGCCAGCTTGCCTGTGCTCGCGGCGAGCGAGGGAACGTTGGAAAGGCTCTGCGGGCTCCCGAAGGCCGACAGGAGAGTGCTCGAGAGGATGCTCGTGGTGGTGCCGGAGCAGGCACCGGCGGAGGACCATGCGACGCTGCACTGGGTGATCGACACGGCAAGGCCCTCACCCGTGATGCTGCCGTTCGTGAGGGCGTTGGCCGGGCTGGCACTCTCGGCGAGCGTCATCCCCGCCGCCGATGCGAGCGTGCCCGTGTTGCTCAGGTTGACGTACACGTTGTAGACGTCGCCCGGAGCCATGTTGCTGATGGTCTCCGGCAGGCCACCGCTCGACCCGTCCCCGCTGAGCGTCATCAACAGCGTGCCGCTCGTCACGGCGGACGTGGACGTGGCGGTCGCCTGGAGGCCGGCGTAGACCCCTGCACCTGTGAGCGACAGCACTCCGAAGGCGAAGGCCAAGGCGACCAGGCGGCGGGCGGCCCGCGGGCGGGTGCCCTTCTCGTTCTTCATCATGAAGGAATTCCTTTTCTCTCTAGGGTGTGGAAGGCCCGCCGGCACCGGCGGGCTCCGCCGGAACCTCTCCTCCGCCGCGGAGGATGAAGCGGGTGCCCGCGACGCAGAGCGCGAGGCCCGCCACGACCAGGAGGAAGAGCCGGAGGTCTCTGCTCTCCACGTCCAGCATGAGGCGCCCGAGCCACGGGACGGCGGTGACGACTTCGGGCACCGTCGGTCCGTCGAGCCGGGCGTGCCACGGGTCGGGCGCGCTGTTGGCGTCGCCCTTCGTCGTGATGACCGGGTGGCTCGGAGAGCCCGAGACCGACACGACCCTGTGGGCGAAAGGCGACGAGAGGCCCGGGGGTGTGAACACGACGATGTCACCCTTACGGACGTCGGCCACAGGGATCGGCCGCGTCACGATCGCCCATCCCGGACCGTAGGTGGGCCGCATGCTTCCCGACAGCACCGGGCGGATCCCGAGGTGGAAGAGGAACACCGCGGCCGCCGCGGCGGTCATCGCCAGGCTCGCCGCTCCGAGCACGCAGCCTCCGGCGATTCTTCTCATCCGGCTCTTGTCCATGCGCTACACCTGCCCCGCAGCCCTTGTGGCTTTGACGGGCAGCCCTCGAAAAAGGTGTCGGTGCGCGCTCAGCCCGAATTGAGCGAGATGCCTACGGCACTTCGGTCAGTACGGTACTGATTCGGCCTAAGTAGTCCCTCGGCCGCGGGGAAGATCCGCGTGGGAGAGTGCCTTCGGGTTGGTCGCAGCGATGTGCCTCAGCCGCAGGAAGCGGGAGGTCGCGTCGGTCTTGCCGTTGACGGCCAGTTTCTTGTAGGCGCTCGCAAGGTGCGACTCGACGGTTCTCACCGAGAGGAAGAGCCTCACGCCGATCTGCCGAGCGCTCAGCCCGTCGACGTAGAGATCGAGCACCTCGGTCTCGCGCTGGGAGAGCGCCGAGAGCGTCTCCCGGGCCTGCGAGGCCTGGGCCTCGAGCCTCCGCTCGAGCTTCCGGCGCGTCGTGATGTCCTCGATGATGTGCACGGACCCGGCGGCGGGGCGCGTCTCGTCGAAGATGGCCGCCGCCGTGAGGTTGCCCGTGCGCTCCCTGCCCCCGCGTGCGAGGAAGCGGACCTCGGCCTGGAAGGTGGAGATGCGGCCGTCGACGAGGCGCGTCATGCGCGACGAGACGTCGGCGAGATCGTCGGGGTGGACGTACGAAGGGAGCTCTCTCCCGACGAGCTCGGACTCCGCATGCCCGAGAAACCGCTCCATCGCAGCGTTCAGCGCCGATATCCGATGCCGCGCGTCCGTGATCACGAGAGCGAGCGAGCTCTTCTCGAACATGGAGAGAAACTGCGCCTCGCCCTCCACACGTCGGCTCTCCACCTCGAGCGGTGCCCTCACTTCGCGCAGCGAGGCGAGCACGAGCCGCTCGCCATGGACCACCACCGGTGAGAGCGCGACGTCGACCGTGACGAGCCCGCCGTCGGCTCTCCTCAGGCGCAGGTCGCGGCCCGACCCGAGAGGCCTCCGCTCCGGGCTCTCGTTGAACGCCTTCCTCTGCTTCTCGTGCAGCCCGCGGAGCTCTTCGGGGACGAGATCCTCGACCGAGATGCCTGCCAGCCGGTCGGGCGCGAGACCGGAGATGTCGGACATCGCCTTGTTGGCGAAGACGATGGAGCCGGCGGTGTCGACGAGAACCATCGCGTCCGGCGTGGCGTCCAGCAGCTCGCGAAACGACCTGGGATCGTCACCGATCGCCTGGGTGAAGCTGGCGCGTTCCATCTACTAGCTCTCCAATAGCTCTCCAACGGTTACCGGCCATCCCTCCGCCGAGGAGGCCTTTATGACAACGTCTGTGACAATATGTCGGCTTGCCGGCGAAGTGGTGGATCTCCGGCGCCGCCGGGCCGCGCCGCACGGCCACGTGATCCGCACCCGCCGTGCGACCTCGGCGCACCGCCACCGGCGGCCGGCCGTGCGAGCGGGCGAGGCGTATCGCCTTGCGGTGGCGAACGTATGTTCGCTAGGCTGCGCCTGTGGAAGACGACCGCGGTGATCTCACAGTCGAGGGAGCCGAGAGCCTGCGCCGCAGCCTCGCGATGGTCGACGGTGACAAGCCGTCCGGCCTCTCCGCCGGCACCGCCTGGCGAGTCCTCGATCAGCTGGTGAGGGCTCTGCAGGAGCTGCGGGACCGGAGAAGGCAGGCGTAGCTTCGGACAGCCTCGTCGAACCCGGTCGGTGACTGTCAAGAGCACCTTGCAGGATCGAGACAGCAAGCCCCCGAGGCACCGGCTTGCGGCGCTGGAACCGCTCTGGGCGACACCGCCGAATGGGCGGAGGTTGTTATCCTCCGGCGGGTGTGCAGGTCCGAGATCGAGCTGACGCAGATGGCGGCAGCCAAACGAGTCTTCTCTTTCACTGAGAGTCGATCGCCTTGGCCAAGCACCTGGTAAGCCGGCGGGGACGCGTCTGGGCAGCAGGCGGTGTGGTCTTGGCGCTCGCCGCGGCCGGCGCCGGCTCCTATGTCGCTCTCAGGAGCTCCCCCACCCCTGCCGCGCAGGTGGTGCGATCAGGTGGTCACAAGTCGTCCACGACGACGAGCAGCGCCGTGCACCACGCACCGCCGAGAGCACTTCACGTCGTCTCGATCACGCCGCGCAACGGCTCGGCCGGCGTGGACGGCGCCGGTCAGGTGTCGATCACCTTCTCCGCTCCTGTCGCCCGGAACTCTCCGATGCCGACGCTGAGCCCGAGCGTGCCCGGGACCTGGAGCGCGAGCGGGAGCACGCTCACGTTCTCGCCCGCCCAGCCGTTCGTCCCGCTCAGCCAGGTGAAGCTCGTCATCCCGGCAGGATCGCAAGGCCCGACAGGTACCCAGGGCGGCACGCTGGCGGCACGTGTGGTCGAGAAGTTCACCGTCGCGAACGGGTCGACACTGCGCCTCCAGCAGCTCCTCTCGATCCTCGACTACTCACCACTCGCCTGGCAGCCGTCGTCGACGCCCATCGCCGCGACCGACACGACCGCCCAGCTGCAGGCGATGTACTCACCCCCGGCAGGCAGTTTCTCCTGGCGTAACTCGGGCTGGCCCTCCCAGCTCGTCGCCCTGTGGAAGCCGGGGCGGTACAACGTCTTCACCCGCGGCCTCGTGATGTCGTTCCAGGCAGATCACGGTCTCATCGTGAACGGCACTCCGACGCCGAGCCTGTGGAGCTCGCTGATCCAGACGGTGGCGTCCGGGGTCGTCAACACCGGCGGCTACAACTACGCCATCGGCAACAAGGTGCCTCCGGAATCACTCACGGTCTGGCACAACGGGACGGTCGTCCTCCACAGCGAGGCGAACACGGGGATCCCGCAGTCGCCGACCCAGGCAGGCACGTACCCGGTCTTCGCCCGCTACCGGAACCAGGTCATGCGCGGAACCAACCCGAACGGCACCTCCTACGCCGACCCGGTCCAGTTCGTGGCCTACTTCCACGGCGGAGACGCCGTTCATTACTTCCCTCGGGCGGCATACGGGATTCCGCAGAGCCTGGGCTGCATCGAGCTGCCGCTCTCAGCGGCCGCACAAGCCTGGCCGTATCTGGCGTACGGAACCCTCGTCACCGTTCTCAACTGAGCATGCGCAGCACGCATAGAAGTTCCAGGCACTACCGCGGGCGTAGCCGGCAAAGAGGAGGGGCCCTCGCCCTGGTCCTCATCGTCATCGGTGCCCTCGTCGCCGGATGCATCGCCTGGGGGGCGTTCGCGCTCGTGCACACCCCGCCGGCGCCGAAGCTTGCGATGTCACTCAGCTCCGACTTGACGGTGCCGGGGAAGCCGCTCGCGCTCACGGCTCCGTCGGGAGTCGAGGAGGCTGTCGCCATCGACGGCGTCGGGCTCATGGCATCCACCGGAGGCGAGCGGCCCACGCCGATCGCCAGTCTCACCAAGATGATGTCGGCCCTCGTGATCCTGCACGACCACCCGCTCACCCCCCTCACGAGCGGCCCGGCGATCACGGTCACCCAAGCCGACGTCTCCACCTACCAGCAAGAACGCAGAGCGGGCGATTCGGTGGTCGCTGTGAGCGCCGGCGAGCAGCTGAGCGAGCTGCAAGCGCTCGAGGCCGCCCTCATCCCGTCGGGCGACAACGTCGTCCAGCTACTCGCGACCTGGGACGCCGGCAGCGTTCCGGCCTTCACGGCGAAGATGAACGCCCTCGCCCACTCGCTCGGGCTCAGCCACACGCATTACGCCGGGCCGAGCGGGGTAGATCCAGCAACTGTGTCCACCGCACAGGACCAGCTGCGGCTGGCCGAGGTGGCCATGCGCAATGCGGTGTTCGCGAAGATCGTCTCCATGCCGCAGGTGACCCTGCCGGTCGCGGGCGTCCAGTACAACGTCGACTCCGACCTCGGCACGGACGGGATCGACGGCATCAAAACAGGTTGGATCCCTGCCGGAGGGGCGTCCTTCGTCTTCTCTGCCACCCACAAGTTCGACGGGCAGAAGGTGCGGGTGCTCGGCGCCGTGGTGGGCGAGCAAGGAAGGACGCCGCTCCCGACTGCTCTCGCGGTCGCCCAACAGATCGTGCTTGCTTCCGAGAAGACCCTTCAGGTCTTCCGGCTGGACGCAGGAACCAAGGTCGCAACCGTCTCCGCCCCGTACGCGAAGACCGTGCAGGTCGTCTCGACGGCGTCGATGTCAGTCCTCGCCTGGAGCGGCGCCCGGGTGAGCGTCAACCTCCGCGATTCCGCCCGGCTGACCGGCAACCTCAACGCCGGCTCGGTGGTCGGCACGCTCGCCATCCAGCTTGGCGAGGCACACGCGGCCACCAGCGCGCACACCACGAGCCAGCTGCCGTCGCCGTCGCTCACCTGGCGCCTCGAGCACCCCTAGGAGGTCTGTTGAAGTCGAGCAGGTATCACTGCGCGCCAAGGTGGCCTGGTGCCAGCATTGGGAGCGCAGCACGTTGAGACGCCCACAAGGAGCAGCTGCGGTGACGAGGTCGTCGCGATGACGAGCAGGCCGGATCCCCGTCGTTCGCGCCGGCCGTCGCGTGCCGTCATACGGCGCCGCCGAACGGTGACCGCTCTCCTGGCGCTTCTTCTCGTGATCGGAGTGGCCTTCCTCCTGTCCGCGGCGGGTGCACCGTCCAAACGAACGCCACAGACGAAAGCCTCCATCGCCGACCGGCCTCGCACTCACACCCCTCATCACACCCCTTGGACCGCATCCTCCTGGCTCGCCTCGCTCGAGAAGAAGGTGCAGGGGCAGCCGGGCCATCTCCAGCCGGGCTCGAACCCGACGGTCCTCCCCGGACCGATCCTCATCGCTGACCGGAACAACTCGCGTCTGCTCATCGTCGACCCACAGGGGCGGATCCTCTGGACGTTCCCCAACCCGGGCGCCCTGGCTCCGGGCCAGACCTTCGTCGCGCCGGACGACGCCTTCTTCACCCCTCACGGGAACAACATCGTCGTCACCCAGGAGTCGAACTCCGTCATCACCGAGATCTCGCTCAAGACCGACCACATCGTCTGGCGCTACGGGCATCCCGGCGTCGCGGGCTCAGGCCTCGGATACCTGCACAACCCCGACGACGCGATGGAGCTGCCGAACGGGAACGTGATCGGCGCGGACATCATGAACTGCCGCTTGCTGTACCTGTCCAAGACCTCGGTGGTCCCACTTCACATCTACGGCGAGACCGACCCGTACTGCTACCACGAGCCCCCGCTGCGCTTCGGCAGCCCGAACGGCATGTTCCCCATGACAAACGGCGACTGGCTGGTGACGGAGATCAACGGCGACTGGGTGGACGAGATGACACCGGCGGGCAAGATCCTCTGGTCGACCAACCCGCCGGGCATCTCCTACCCGTCTGACACGAACGAGGTGCGACCGGGGGTGTTCATCACCGCCTCGTACACGGACCCGGGCGTCGTCGAGACCTTCAACCAGCAGGGAGGTTTGATCTGGCGCTACGCACCCACCGGGAGCGCCGCGCTCGACAAGCCGTCACTCGCTCTCCCCTTGCCCAACGGCGACGTGATCCTCAACGACGACTGGAACCACCGGGTCATCGTGGTCGATCCGCACACGGACAAGGTCGTCTGGCAGTACGGCGTGACGGGGGTCCACGGCTCCCAGCCCGGCTACCTCTTCAAGCCGGACGGGATCGATCTCGCCCCTCCGTACTCACTCGGCGTGACGCACGCATCGACCATGGGCATCCCGCCGTTCGGCAATCAGTCGGCGGGTTGAACTTCGCCGAGGGCCGCAGGCGCGTGCTGCTTGACCGCTTCGCTGGCGGCTCGAGGTTGATGTGGGGTCAGGTTGGCGGGTTTCGCTGGGAGGGGCTGGAGGTGCACTCGTACCGAGCTTGCCTGCCCGCCAGAACAGAGGGGACGCTGCCCTACTAGGACTAGGGTGTCCTCAACCACTGGGGGCGTAGCTCAGTTGGTAGAGCGCTTGACTGGCAGTCAAGAGGTTCGGGGGTTCGAGTCCCCTCGCCTCCACCCGGAGGTCTTCACGTTTCGACGAGGACCCACTTCACGTTTGGTTCTATCAGGCGGCTGTGTCACTCCTCTCGGCCCTTCGGCCGCCGATGGGCCTGTGTCACGGCGCGTGCGGTCAGCAAGTC
>JAJYVX010000275.1 GCA_021791795.1 Actinomycetes bacterium
TCCGCCGTTGACTTCACCGAAGGGGGCAGACCGGCCTCAGCACTCGGTGAGATTCAATCACAGGGCTGTGTCAGCCGTGCTCGGGAAGGGCCGTGCCGGTGACGGGGCGCGCTCGAGGAGGCCCTCGTGGCCTTTTTGTGTCGTCTCGCGCGCCTCCGCCTCGCTCGGCTGTCAGTCGGGCGAAACGAGGATCTCGTCTGGCGCCGGTTTCCTCGTCGGCTCGTCGTTCTCGTAGCGCCGTCGCCGGCGCCGTGTCCGCCGGGAGGGGCCGATGGCCGCCCGCCGGGCCTCCTCGGCACGCCGGGTCTCGAAGGACTCGAGGAGGCGGACGTTGTGGACGAGGAAGTGAAGGGCGTAGAGAAGCGAGTTCTTCGCCACGCCGAAGACCCGGCTCCACCCTCGGCGGATTCCGCCGCTCGAGGGATCGGCTACATGCGCGAAGGATCGCTCCGCCGCCGTCCGGCGGTTGTAGGAGAGGCGCCAGGCCCTCGAGGGGTAGTCGTGGGCCTGAGCAGTCTTCTCATTGACGACAGGGGGGACCGTGATCGTCTGCTGGGAGCAGCACCGCGGCGGCAGAGACGGCGGCACGAGGACGCTCGGGCGGTCGTTCGAGAGCGCCATGGAAGAGGCCCTGAGCGGGCAGCGGAGCCTGCCGGCCGCCGCCGGGCAGATGACCCGCTCGTAGCCGTCGCCGTCCCTGCCGGAGATCCTCGAGAGCTTGTAGCGCGCGAGCTCTTCTGTCGCCTCGTCGTGCCGAGCGGTCTCCTCGGCGCTCGCCCCGCGCCGGAGCGGACCGAGGGCGAAAAGAGCTGGTGGCGTGGCCGGGCAGTAGAGCCGTCCGTTACAGAGGATCGCCCCCTCGAAGGTACCCTTCGGCCCGCGGTCTGTGGGGTGGAGGTCGAACACGAGGCGGACGCCTGCAGCTCGAAGCGGCCGGGCGAAGGTGGCCGGGTCCCTGTTCGAATAGCCGCAGTCAGCGAGCACGTCTCCTTCGAGGAGTCCAGATGGCGCCCCTCTGCGAAGCGTCTTCGCCATCACCTTGGCCGGGTCGACTCGTGGGGCCTCGAGACAGACACGCCGGACGAGCTCTGGGACCTTTTCGCCACCCTCGTTCCTCACCATCGTCGCCACCTGGCCGTAGTAGCCGTAAAAGAGGCAGTCCTTTGCCCCAGGGGCGTTCCGCTTGGCGTGGCCGAAGGAGGCATCGGGATCGGCCGAGGGCTGCGGGTCGTCTCTCGGCCGCGGCCTCGCGAAACTCTCGTGGTCGGTCCAGTCGATGGCGAGCGAGCTCGAGGCCGACTTGTATCTCTCGGGGATGCTCGCCTCCATGAGGGCGTCACAGACGTGATCGAGCCGGGCACGACACGCCCTTTCGTCCACCTTGGCCCGGGCAGCTTCGAGATGGGCCCGGCGGTCCTCTTCTGCGACGGCGCGGAAGCTCGGCACGGGCGAGGGGTCGATCGGTGCGATGAGAAGGCAGAAGGTGTCGGAGAACTGGCGGTAGGTGACCGCCTCGAGGCCGTCGTCTGAAAAGCGGGCTGCGCCGAGGCGGAGCTGGTCGGTGACCGGCAGGGTGACAAGCGCCCGGTGGGCTGCGGCGAGATGGGCCGGGCGGCCGGCGTCGAAGGCGGCGAGGAGGGCGAGAAGCACAGGCTTTGTGGAGAGCTCACGGTGGCGCCCGCCGGTCGGGAGGAACGAGTCGAGCAGCGCTGGGACCCCCGAGCGATCGAGGATCTCCTCGTAGGCGCGAAGGTGCCGTCTGTGGCTCAGGGCCCGGCTCCCAACCGTGCCACGAGCTCGGCCTCATCTGGCACCTCGAGGGAGGAGACGACGTCGCCGAGGCGCTGGGTACAGGCGATGCCGGCGGCCGCCATGAAGGCGGGAAGGCCGATCCGCCGAGCGCACTCTGCCAGCCAGGTCGCCCTCAGCCGCCCGACATCGAGGCGCGAGAGGTGCGCCCCGCCCGAGAGGGAGGAGACGAGGCGGGTCGTCACGTTCAGCCGCTCGGGGTTCTCGCCTCCGATGACGTAGCCCTCGCCGGCGAACGAGGCAGCCGTTGACAACAGCTCGTGGTAGGAGGGAAGGACCGGGACCGTCCGGGCCCGCCGGCCGCTCACGAGCACGACGAGACCGCCAGAGCGGAAGACGACGTCGCTTCCCCGTAGCCCCCGCAGCTCTGAGCCCATGAGGCCGGCCCCTGCCCCGAGAGAGATGAGGCCTGCTGACCGCATGCGACGGGCGAGCGTCGGCTGACAGGCGGCGTTGTGGAGGTAGGCGGCGATCTCCTCGGGCAGATAGGGCGCCTTCGCACGCTCGCGCGAGAGGGCGAGTGGTGACGGAGCTGGATACGCCTCGATCGCTCGGGCGAGCGCCCGCAGGTTGGTGCGGAGCGTGCGCACGCTCGCCGGCGAGAGTCGCTTCGTGCCACAACAGACGAAGCGTTCGATGACGCTCTCGGTAAAGAGCACCTCGTCGTCGAGCTCGAGCCCGACTTGAAGGCCATAGGCCGCCAGCTTCGAGCAGGCGAACAGGAACGCCTTGGCGCGAGCGGGGCTCTCCGGCCGAGCCCGACCGACCACCTCGCGGGCGAAGCGGGCCGCCTCGGAAGGGACCGAGCTCGGCAGCTAGGAGGCGACGGTCGTGGCGGCGTCCGGCATTTCGTATGGTATTCATACCGTACGAAAGGCGGACAGTGGTGGATCCTTTCTGGGAGGGTGATGCGATGCGACCAGAGCCGGCGCAGCAGGCACGAGCACGGCGTATCGCGGCCGAGCTCTCCTCGATCGCTCGAACCGGCAGGGTCCTACCCGGCTCGATCACAGAGCGTCGCACCCATTGCGGGCGGCCCGGCTGTAAGTGCATGGCCTCTCCGCCCGAGCCGCACGGCCCCTACTGGCACTGGACGCGAAAGGTGCGGGCGAAGACGGTCGGCAGGTGGCTCACGGCGGACCAGCACGACGACTACGAGCCCTGGGTGCAGAACTCCCGAAGGCTGAGAGAGCTCGTCGGCGAGCTCGAGGCGATCGGCCTCGAGGTGATCGAGTCCGATCCCCGTTCGAGACGCCCCCGTTCGTAAGCGCCTGTGGACAAAGCGTGGTCGCCGAGGTGTTATCCCGTGGTCGCGTCGCCGATCAGCCTGAGACGGACCAGCTCAGCGGTTCTGTGAAGTCCTCGCTGAGCCTCGCCGACGCCATTCTGCCTGGTCGAGGCCACCGGAGGTTTCTGGGCACTTCAGGATCCACAGCTGCCCGGAGGGGCCCGCCTCGCCAGGTGCGACGACCAGCGCCCGTACTTCGCCACGCTG
>JAJYVX010000048.1:0-7660 GCA_021791795.1 Actinomycetes bacterium
CATCCCCTGGTGGGGACGCAAGAAGCTCCGCTTCGAGCTTGCCTGACACTTCCGACCCCCTCAAGGTTGCGGTCAATCTCCTGCGTGGAAATCGGCGTTAGTGTGCCGGCAGGCTGATTCGCCGAGAAAATTCGGCTGATCGGGAGTCTTCGGACCCTTCGCGGTCTCGCTGCCCGGCCCGCACCCGAGGTCGACGGCGACGCCGCATCCCCGAGCGCCTCGGCGAGCGGCGTGTGCCCTGAACGCGTTGTTTTCTCCGTCGTAGTCCAGGGCGGGCACCGGGTGCCGAGGAGGGCGGCACACGTCCGCTGAGAATGCAGCGCCGTCTCGGCTACGCTTGCTTCTGTCGTACGGACCGGGCTTCTGGAGCGGGCACGCAAGGAGTCCACGATGCTGGCGCTACTCGTGCGAGCGATGTGGCGAGGAGCAACAGGAGGAGGACCGTGGGACGCCTGAGACTGCGAGGCATCACCGTTGACGATCCGGACCCCGAGAGCCTGGCAGGCTTCTGGTCCGCCGCGCTCGGCTACGAGCGCCGCTCGTTGTGGGAGCCTTACGTGGGTCTTCGCGACCCGTCGGGGCGCGACCCGCTCGTCACGCTGCAGCGAGCCTCGGGCCACGGACGCAACCACCTGCACCTCGACCTGTACGCCGACGACCCTGACGATGAGGCTGACCGCCTCGTCGAGCTCGGTGCCCTGCGCGTCAGGCGCGTCGCCGAGGGGGACGCCTGGTGGTGGGTGCTCGAGGATCCGTCGGGCAACGAGTTCTGCATCATCGCCGCGACGGGACCCGACCGCGAGATCTGAACGTAGACCACGACAACCTCAGCGACAGACGACCTGAGAGTTGCTGTAGATCAAGCACCGGGGTCTTCGAGACAGCAAGACCGCCACACCGGGCTCTTCGAGACCGCAAGACCGCCACACCGGGGTGTGCCGCGTTTGACGCCGGTGGACGATCCGACCGCCCGCCACGGTCATGTCCACCGCGACGCCCGCGAGATCGTCCAAATCGACGGTGAAGGGGTCGTCGCCGAGGACGACGAAGTCGGCGAGCTTCCCCGGTTCGAGCGTTCCGCGGTTGTCGAAGTGGCAGGCGTAGGCGGCGTCGGCGGTGTACGCCCGGAGCGCGACGTCACGGTCGACGCGTTCGTCCGCTGCGACCACCGTGCCTGCCCGTGTTCGGTGAGCGACGGCGCACCAGATTCCGTGGAATGGATTGGCCGCCTCGGGTTGCGTCCCAGTGCAGTCGCTGTTGCCAGGGATACGAAAGCCCATGCGGCGAAGCGTCGAGAGCGGGTAGCACGCCTGGCCGGGTGAGGCGTCGCCGTAGCTGTAGACGAACTGGCGCGTGGCGAACCGACGTCGGCGCGACGTGCATCAACACTTGCAGGCCGGCGGCGTGCGCCGTCCATACGGCGTGGTCGAGCTCCTCCTGAGTCCACTGGAGATGCTCGAAGTCGTTCCCCGTCGCGTCGAAACCGGCCCCGTCGACGAAGATCTTGACGCCCCCGAGCGACAGCCAGTCGTCGCCGAACCCGCCCTCGAGACCGAGGCCTGCCAGGTCGTCGACGTCGCAGAGCCGCGGCACGTGGTACCAGAGCCCCAGCCGGAACGGCAGTTCACCACGGCGGTGGAGCGCCTGGTAGGCGCGGATGCCGTCGCTCGTGAACGGGATCTCGGCGATCGAGGTCACACCGTGGCGGGTGAACAGCTCCGTGCCGAGCCCGCGGAGGGCAGCTGCGGTCGCGTCGACGCCATAGCTGGGAAGGGGCAACTGTGCCCACAGCTCCATCGCGCGTCCGCTCGGGCCGTCGAGCGTGGCGCCACGAGGCGGCGGCTCACTCAAGAGGCCGGTGACCTCGAGCGCCCGCGTGTTCAACGTGCACTGATGGAGGCCGGTGAACACAACGGTCGGGTGGTCCGGCGTCACAGGGTCGAGGTCGGCCCGGGAGAGCGTCCGGTGCTCGTCGACCCATAGGTCGAGGCTGAAATTGGCGCGCCCGACGATCCAGGCGCCGGGCGCGACCCCGGTCGCCCGCGCAGCGAGGGACCGGCAGATCTCCTCCAGCGAGGCGTGCGGAGGAGCGAAACAGCTCACCGCATAGGCGAGGTGCATCGTTGTGAGCTCCAAGTGGCAGTGGCCGTCGACGAAACCCGGCAACACCACCCGCCCCCCGAGGTCCACTCGCCTGGCGTCCGCCGGGAGCTGCGCGGCGAGCTCGCGCATCCCCCACCGCCGCGAGACGCTCCCCCCGGTACACCAAGCCGGTGGCTTCGGCAACCGTGCCGGCCATCGTCACGATGCGGCCGTTCAGGAAGGCGACGAGTTGCCCGTCGACGTCGGCGCCCGGCAACGAACACATGTCCCGGTCGCCGTGCGCGGTTGCCGCTCCCGGGCCTGTCCCGGTCACAGTGCACCGCGCCGGCGGAGCTCCTCGAGCCTGTCGGGCCCGATCCCGAGAACGCCGTTGAGGACCGCGTCGGTGTCTGCACCGAGGGCCGGACTCGTCACCGGCGGGATCGGGGAGTGGGTGGAGAAGCGGACGGGCTGGCCGACGTAGTCGATCGGACCGGCAACGGGGTGCTCGAAGCTCGAGACCACCTCCCGCGCACCGACCTGGTCGCTCGCGAGCGCCTCGGCGAAGTCGGCGATCGGGGCCGTCGGGATGCCCGCCTCGTTGGCTGCCGCCACGACGTCGCCCACCGTACGCGTTCCCGTCCACTCTTCGATCGCTCGGCGGACGTCGGGCTCGTGGCGGGTGCGAGACTCGTCGCTCGCAAAGCGCGGGTCTTCGACCATGTCGAGGCGGCCGATCATCCGGGCGATCCGCTCGAAGAGGGTGTTGTTCGCCGCCGCGAGGATGACGAACCCGTCCTTTGCCTGGTAGGTGCCGAACGGGGTCGAGAGCGGATGGCGGTTCCCGACTCGCATGGGGGCGATCCCAGTGGCGTCGTACTCGCTCTGCAGGGTCACCTGCATGGCGAGCAGGCACTCGAGCATCGAGACGTCGAGATGCGTGCCGCTGCCCGTGCGGCCGACGTCGCCGAGCGCAGCGGTGATGCCGAAGGCGGCGAAGAGGCCGGCCGCGAGGTCCCCGATGGACTCTCCGACCTTGATGGGCGGCCCGTCGGGGAGACCCGTGGCGCTCATGAGGCCGGAGGCGGCCTGGACGATGAGGTCGTAAGCGGGGAGTGCCGCCATCGGACCTGTCTGGCCGAAGCCGGAGATGCTGGCGTAGACGATGCGCGGGTTGACGGCTTGCACAGCCGCGTGGTCGATGCCGAGGCGGGTCGCCACGCCTGGGCGGAAATTCTCGACCACGACGTGGGAGTGGCGGGCCAGGTCCAAGAAGAGCTCGCGTGCCTCGGGTTCCTTGAGGTTGAGCGTGACGCTCCGCTTGCGGCGGTTCAAGATGCCGAAGTAGATGCTCACGCCGTTCCGGAACGGTCCTATGTCCCGGCTGTCGTCCCCCCGTCCGGGCTGCTCGATCTTCAAGACCTCGGCTCCGAGGTCGGCCAACAGGGCCGTGCAGTACGGACCTGCGAGCATCCGGGACAGGTCCAGCACCCGGATGCCTGTCAACGGCCCGGCCCGACTCGCTTCGGCTCCCTCACCGCCCGGCGCGGTTGAGGTGCGGCCGGCCTGCTCGCTCGTCATGCCAACGCGCCGAGGCGGTCGTAGGTACTTGCGAGCACGCCGGCGATGGTCATCAGCTGGATCTGCGAGGTCCCCTCGAAGATGCGCAGGACCCGGGCGTCCCGGTAGAGCCGCTCGATCTCGCTCTCCCGCATGAAGCCGGCCCCGCCATGGATCTGCACCGCCTTGTCGACGACCGAGAAGCAATTCTCGCTGGCCACGAACTTCGCGATGGAGCCTGCCCGGCGGAGGTCCCGCCCGGCGTCCTTCTCGGCAGCGGCCCACCACGCGGTGAGGCGGGCCACCTCGACCTCGGCGTCCATCTCACCGAGCATGAGCTGGATCGCCTGGAAGTCGCGGATCTTCGAGCCGAACTGGACCCGCGAGGTCGCGAAGCCCTCGGCGAGATCGAGAGCCCTCATGGCGATGCCGTTCGCCATGGCAGCGATGTCGATGCGCGCCCCGTTGAGGGCCGAGAGCGCCATCTTGCCCCCGGCTCCCAAGTCGCCGATCACGCGGTCGTCTTCGAGCCTCAGGTCGTCGAAAAAGACGCTGTAGGTGGCCGCGGAGCGGATACCGCACTTGTCCTGCGGCGCGGAGAACGAGATCCCCTCCGCCTGCGGATCGACCACGAAAGCGCTGATGCCCCTGAAACCCGCGCCGGGGTCCGTCTTTGCGAACACGACGATGACGCCGGCGTCGGCCGCGTTCGAGATGAAGGTCTTGCCCCCCGAGAGGCTCCACGCCTCGCCGTGCCTCCGCGCGCTCGTGGCCATCCCCCCGATGTCCGAGCCCGAGTCTGGCTCTGTGAGAGCGAAGGCGCCGAGTGCGGTGCCATCGGCCATCGCCGGCAGGAAGCGCTCTTTCTGCTCCTCGCTCGCGTACCCGAGTATCACCTCGAGGGCGAGGAAGTGCGCCGTGTAGATGGAGGCCAGGGCGGCGTCGGCATACGCGACCTGCTCGATGGCGAGAAGTTGGGTCTGGCTGTCGAGGCCGAGCCCGCCGAAGCGCTCGGGCAGGCAGATGCCCATCGCGTCGAGCTCGCCGAGGCGGCGGACCAGATCCGCCGGGAATTCCCCCGTCCGGTCTCGCTCGGCAGCTCCGGGCATGACCTCGTTGCGCGCGAAGGCGCGCACGACCCCCTGCATCTCCTGCTGCACCTCGCTCAGCGGGTACGGCACCGGTCGCTCCCTTGTCAGTACTCGAGTGGCGCTGTATGGCCGGTCCGGAGCGTACCTGTCGCAGGCGCCTCCGGCCTCGGACAACAGGACTGGGCCGGCGCACGGCCCGGCCTGACCGCCGGCTCTCGCCGCGGGCCCGGTCCATCCTCGGCGTCGTCGTCATGGTGGCCGTCGTGGCTTCGGGCCAGCGGGGCGGGCAGAGCATCTCCGGCAACTGGTGGATCAGCGGGCCGGCTCTCGTTGCCGGCGTCGGCGCGGTCGGCTCCTTCCTCACCGGCCTCGTCGCAGTGCTCCTTCGGCGGGAGCGGTCCCGCCTCGTGCTGGCAGCCGTGATCGTGGAGGGCTTCGTGACGGTCTTCCTCATCGGCGAGCTCGCCGTCCCCCACTGAGAGCCGCGCCGGTGAGCGAGAGGAAGCTCGCATCGCGTCTCGCCACGAAGGCTGTGGGACGCCTCGGCTAGACCTTCACTCTTGACGCCGCGGGGTAGATTGGCACGAGGGGCCGGTTCGCTTGCCGCAGGTCGGTGCGCGCGGGCTCCGTGGTGTGTCGTGTCAACGCAGCAGCGGCTCAACCGTCCGCGAGGGGGTGCGGCTTGATCAACACAGGCGATACCGCTTTTGTCCTTGTGAGCGCGGCGCTCGTCATGTTCATGACGCCGGGACTGGCGTTCTTCTACGGCGGGCTGGTCCGCCGCAAGAACGTGCTCGCCATCATGATGCAGAGCTTCATCTCGATGGGCGTGGTCACCGTCATCTGGGTGGCAGTCGGCTATTCGCTGGCGTTCTCGGGCAACGTCGGTGGTGTCATCGGCAACCTCGCCTGGGCCGGCCTGCACGACGTCGGCATGCAACCGAACAGGTGGGCACCGCACATCCCGGCGCTCGCCCACTTCTCCTTTCAGGAGATGTTCGCCATCATCACACCGGCGCTCATCACCGGAGCTTTCGCCGACCGGGTGCACTTCAAGAGCTACCTCAAGTTCCTCGTTGCCTGGAGCTTGATCGTCTATGTCCCGATCGTGCACTGGATCTGGGGCGGTGGCTTCCTCGCCAAGTGGGGCGTCCTCGACTTCGCCGGCGGGATAGTCGTCCACACGAGCGCTGGCTTCGCCGCGCTTGCATCGGTCTGGGTCGTGGGTGCCCGCAAGTTCGCCCCGGGCGAGCAATCGGCTCCTCACAACGTTGCCTTCGTCGGCCTCGGAACCGGTCTTCTGTGGTTCGGCTGGTTCGGCTTCAACGCCGGCTCGGCCCTTGCTGCGAACGGTGTGGCGGCGCACGCTTTCGTGAACACCGACATTGCGGCCTCTGTCGCGATGTGCACCTGGACCGCCATCAGCTGGGTGAAGGCGAAGAGGCCGAGCATCGTGGGCGCCTTCACCGGAGCTGTCGCCGGGCTCGCCTGCATCACACCTTGCGCCGGCTTCGTCCCCTCGTGGGCGTCTTTCGTGATCGGCTTCTTCGCCGGCGTGATCTGCTACGGCGCGGTTGCCTTCCGCGACCGCATGAAGTGGGACGACGCTCTCGACGTGTGGGCCGCCCATGGCGTCGGCGGCCTCCTCGGGAGCATCCTGCTCGGCGTGTTCGCCTACCTCTCGGTGAACCCGGCCGGTGCGGACGGCTTGGTTGCGGGCAACGCCGCCTTCTTCGGCAAGCAGGTCGTGGCCTCGCTCTTCGTCGCGGCCTACGCCTTCGGAGTCACCTGGCTGATATTGAAGGTCATAAACCACTTCGAGCCAGTCCGGGTCCCGGACTCCGTCGAGCTCGCCGGCCTCGACACCGAGATCGAGGAGCAGCGCGCCTACGAGTTCGGTTAGCGATGTTGACGCACGCCACAGGCGGTAACCCTTCAGGAAGTGCCGCCGCCCCGGCCGATCCCTCCGCCCCGGCCGATCCCTCCGCCCCGGCCGATCCCTCCGCCCCGGCCGGCCCGAGCGCACCGCCGCCCCTCCGCCGAGCGGCCCCGCCGAGCGGCCTGGCCCCGCCTACCTGACGACCCGCCTTCCGGCCTCGAACGCCGCCTCGTTCAAGGCGAGGAGATCGGTCTTGTTGCGAAGCGCCGCACGGATGGCGGAGAGGAATGTCTCGGGCGGGAACAGCCCGGTCGCCTCCTGCAACGCCCCGAGGGCGACGACGTTCTTCACGAGGGCGGCGCCGAGTTTCACGGCGAGGGTGGAGAAGGGCACGGCTACGAGGCGCACGCCGGTCTCGAGAAGATCGGGGACCGCCGGGATGACCGAGCTGTCGTAGAGGATGGTGCCGCCGGGGCGGACGCTCGGCCCGAACTTGGCAAGGCTCGGGGCGTTGAAGGCGACGAGGACGTGCGGGTGGGGCGAGGCGGGGGAGAGGACCTCGTCGCGCGCCACGTGCACGTCGGCATAGGAGGTGCCGCCGCGGGACTGCGGCCCGTAGCTCGGGATGTGCGTGGCGTCGAAGCCCTCGTTGGCGGCGCAGCGGGCGATCACCATGGCGGCGGTCTGGGCGCCGTCGCCGCCGGAGCCGGCGAGCTTGAGGCTGACGTCGGCCTCGTCGAGGTGGGCGGGGAAGGTGGCGCCGAAGCGCTCGGGGGGCGCGATCGTGGCCTCGAGCTCGGCGAGCAGCGTGGCGGCGTCGAAGCTCGGCCGGCGGAAGGGCGGGTAGGTCGCTCCCTCGGCCGTGGCGTCCTTCTTCACGCCGAGCGGGAAGACCTGTGACATCTCGTCCCGCACCCAGCTCTCGGCGTCGGGAGGCTCGAGGCCCAGGTAGAGGGGGCACTCGGCGAGCACCTCTATGAGAGCGAAACCCACCCCGTTCGCCTGCAGCTCCACCGCCCTCTTGATCGATCGCCGGGCATGCGTCCGC
>JAJYVX010000048.1:7670-15776 GCA_021791795.1 Actinomycetes bacterium
CGCCGCTTGTTGTCATAGAGGGCGACGCGCTCGACGAAGACCGGTCCGTCGAGCGAGGCGATCAGCTCGGCCATCTTGAGCGGCTGACCCGAGAGGAGTGATCGCCCGGTCGGGGTCGTGGTCGTCTGCTGGCCGAGGAGCGTGGTCGGTGCCATCTGCCCACCCGTCATGCCGTAGATGGCGTTGTTGACGAAGATGACCGTGATGGGGATGCCGAGCTGGGCGGCGCTCACGATCTCGGCCAGACCGATCGAAGCGAGGTCGCCGTCACCCTGGTAGGAGATGACGACCGCCTCCGGATTCGCCGTCTTGTGCCCGATGGCGACCGCCGGAGCGCGTCCGTGGGCGGCCTGGGAGTTCCCGACGTCGAAGTAGTAGTAGGAGAAGACCGAGCACCCGACGGGTGAGATGAGCACCGTGCGGTCCTGCACGCCGAGCTCTTCGATCGCCTCGGCGAGGAACTTCTGCACGACGCCGTGGCCGCAACCTGGGCAGTAGGTGGTCGAGTGGGCGTGGATGCCCTCGCCGTGGTCGTTGCGCGCGAAGGTGTCGTAGAACACGGAGGTCGTCACGACGCCATCTCCTCGACAGAGAGGACGTGTTTCGCGATCTCCTCGGCAGAGGGGAGTATGCCTCCCATGCGGCGGACATGGCTGATGGACGGGGCGGCGACGCCGGCGTGGCTGAGAGCGAGCCGCATCTCGTCTTCGAGCTGGCCACTCGATGCCTCGACTACCACCACCTGTCTCGCCCGCTCGAGGAGGGGGAGCAGGCTGTCGACGGGGAAGGGCCAGATGGTGACGGGCCGGAAGAGCCCGACCCGGTGGCTCGCCGCGCGCAGCTCGCGCACGGCGTCCTTCGTCATCTGGGCCGGCGTGTTCGCGGCGATGAGCAGGATCTCGGCGCCCGCTGTCATATAGGTGTCGCTCCGTTGCTCGGCCTCGGCCATGGCGGCGTACTTCGCGTTGAGGGCGATGTTGTGCTGCTCGAGGTCGGCCTCCTCGAGCTCGATCGACGAGATGAGGTTCCGCCGGTGGGCGGCGTCGCCCGAGACAGCCCAGCGAGGGAGGCCGGGCCTCACCATCCGGCGCGGCAGGCGCACCCTCCCGGTGATCTGGCCGAGATAGCCGTCTCCGAGGACGACGACCGGGTTGCGGTACCTGAAGGAGAGCTCGAAGGCGAGCATCGTGAGGTCGAGCATCTCCTGCGGCGTGGCGGGGGCAAGGGCGATGGCATGCGTGTTCCCGTGGCCGAGGCCGTGGCAGGCGAGCTTCACGTCGGACTGCTCCGGCGCGATGTTGCCGAGCCCGGGTCCCCCGCGCATTATGTCGACGAACACGCCGGGGACCTCGGCGCCGATCATGTAGGAGATGCCCTCGAGCATCAGGCTGAAGCCGGGAGAGCTCGTGAACGTCATGCAGCGGCGACCGGCCCCGCCCGCGCCGTACATCATGTTCACGGTTGCCACCTCGCTCACGGCCTGCACGAAGATCCCGCCCAGCTCCGGCTGCACCTTCGCCATGAGCTCCGCACCCTCTGTCGAGGGGGTGATCGGATAGCCGAAGACGTGCCTGCAGCCGGCGAGCAACGCCCCGACGGCCGAGGCGTACGTACCCTTCATGAGCAGGGGCTCCTGCTCGGGGAGCTCGATCAGCTCGTCCGGCTCGTCTCCTTCCGGCTCCGCGGTCGGAACCGTGGCCGGCTTGTGGCCGAGCAACTTCTCGAGCTGGCCCTCGTCGGTCTCGGGGATGAGGCAGAAAGGCTCAGGACATGCGTCGAAGCAGAGCCCGCACCCGTTGCAGTTCTCGAGGTCGAGGCTGATCGGTATGAGTCCGGAGACAGGGTCGACCTCTGTGCCCGGGGCGAAGCAGTCCTTGATGCACGAGGCGATGCACCTTTCGCACCCTTTGCAGTAGTCGGGGACGAGCACCGGCCTCGCCTTGGTGGCAACACTCATCCGACCACCTCCCTCACCGGCTCCTGCAGTGGCCGGCAACGCTGCGCACACCTGCATCGTCAGTCTCGGCGCTCCGCCAAGCACCGAGTCGTTCGCCAGTTTGGCCCCGGGCCGAAAGCCCCAATTTAGGGCAACCGGGCTCGACGCTACGCCCGTCACGGCGCGGACCGACGCCACGATCCTCGTCTCGGCGGCCCGGATGCCCGATGCAGGGGAGAGGGTCCGGCAAGAGAGGCGGCACGCTGCCGGCTGGCGCTCGACGACGTTGGACCCGCTTTGGGCGGAGAAGCTCCGAAAGTGACCTTCGGCCCTGTCTCGGCTCGATGGTCGACCTCAGGATGGATGGGAATGTCGACGTCTTGAGAGGGGTCAGCGATGAGCAGGCGCACAGGCATCGTCGGGGTCGTCGTGGGAGCCGTTCTTCTCGTCGCGGCGCTCGTCTGGAGCATGGTGGCCGTACCCCAGCTCGTGAAGTTCCCGCTGAGCACGAACGTGACGCTGCACTACTCGGGCAGTCTCGTCACCTACGTGGATGCCAAGACCGGCGCCCAGCTGAAGACCCCGCTCTCCGTCCCGCTCAAGGTCTCGCGGACCATAGAGGCGCTCTCGTCTGAGAGCACCTCTTCGCAGGCTGTCGTGAGCGAGCGCATCGCTCTCGGCTACGGCACGACCACCGTGAAGGAGGACAACCGCTACGTCATCGACCGCCGCTCGATGGAGAACGTGACGAGCGACAAGGCCTACACCTTCGCCCCGTCCAATCCGGGCGCTTCGGCCGGCAGTTACTACGTGACGCTGCCGATGAACCTCAGCGAGTCGACTGCCATGCACATCTGGAAACCGGAGTCAGGCACGACGTACCCCCTCGTGGCCGACCCCCACAGCGGACAGCCCTCCTCGCTCGACGGCCTGGGGGTGATATGGTTCATGGGGACCCTCCCCATGACGCCGGTGGCGCCCTATGAGGCAACGGCCCTGGCGGCGCGTGGCTTCCCCTCCTCCATATCGCCGACCCAGGTCCAAGCACAGCTGCAGGCCGCGGGCGTCGACATCGCCAGGCTCTCGCTCGGCCTCCTCCGGGTGCTCACCCCCTCTCAGGCGAACCAGCTCATCGCCGCCATGACCAAACCTGTCAAGCTCAACTACTTCGCCTTCGGCAGCGGGCTCGTCGCCGCGCAGCCCCGTACCGGGGCGATAATCGCTCTCCACGGAATCACAGACGGCATCGCCGTCTCCCCCGACCTCTCGTCACTGAAGATCATCGCCACGATCCTCGGCCAGCACACGAGCGTTCCCGGAGTGAGCGCGGCCCTCTCCGCCCTGCAGCACCTCGCTTCGGCGCCGCCGAGTCCCGTCTACGAACTGCGCTACACCCAGACGCCTGCCTCCGTCTCCGACGTCGTCAACAAGACCCGCACCCAGCTCGACCAGATATCGCTCGTGAGCGACTGGATCCCCCTCGTCGCGGCGATCCTCGGAGCCTTGCTGCTGATCGGCGGGGCCGTCGTCATGGTCCGCCGCCGGACGCCGCCTCCCGCGGTCTCGGGCGAGGAACGGGGCTCCTCGGAGACGACAGCTGCCTGACCACAGACGAAGCCGATGCCTCGGGTTGGTGCGGCCCCCCTCTGTCCCCTGAGCATCACCGACCCGCCACGGCCGCCGGCTGCCGGCGCGGTGAACCTGCAGGAGAACGACGACGCAGCACCTGTCTGCGAGGCGCATCAGAGCCGATACAGCCCGACCGGGCGGGTGAGATACTCCGAGACGTGGCTGACATCGGGACGAGAGGCTTCGCGTCGGACAACTTCGCCGGCGCGCACCCGGAGGTGCTCGCAGCCCTGGCGGAGGCGAACGGTGGGCATGCGGCCGCATACGGGCAGGACCCTTGGACAGATCGCCTCGGCGAGGTCGTCCGGTCGCACTTCGGGGACGCGGCGCGAGTCTTTCCCGTCTTCAACGGCACCGCCGCCAATGTGATCTCCCTCCAGGCCGTGCTCCCGAAGTGGGGTGCCGTCATCTGCGCCGAAGGCGCCCACGTCAACACCGACGAGAACGGGGCGCCGGAGCGGGTGGCGGGGATCAAGCTCGTAACCGTGCCGACGGCCGGCGGGAAGCTCACGCCTGCCTTGGTCGAGACCCAGGCCTGGGGCTTCGGTGACGAGCACCACGCCCAACCGGCCGCAGTTTCCGTCACCCAGGCGACGGAGGTGGGCACCACCTATACGCCCTCCGAGCTGAGAGCGCTCGCCGAGCAGGCGCACGCCCTCGGCATGCGCCTGCACGTCGACGGGGCCCGCCTCGCCAATTCCGCCGCCTTCCTCGGCGTCCCGCTTCGCGAGATCACGACGGACGCGGGCGTCGACGTCGTGTCCCTCGGCGGGACGAAGAACGGCGCCCTCATGGCCGACGCCGTGGTCGTGCTCGATCCCGCGCTCGCTGGCGGTCTCAAGTACCTGCGGAAGATGGACATGCAGCTCGCCTCGAAGATGCGCTTCCTCTCGGCTCAGCTCGTGGCGCTGTTCGAGGATGACCTGTGGCTCCGCTCGGCGAGCCACGCAAACTCGATGGCGCAGCGGCTCGCCGCGGGGCTCGGCTCTCTCGAGGGCGTCACGATCCTTTACGAGGTGCAGGCGAACGGAGTCTTCTGCCGGTTGCGGGAGGGGGCGGTTGAGCTGGCACGGAGGCGTTTCGCCTTCTTCGACTGGGACAACAAGGGGGCGGTGCGCCTCATGTGCGCCTGGGACACGACAGAAGAGGACGTCGACGCCTTCGTCGAGACGGTGGGAGACGCCGCGGCCGACGGTCAGAGCCCGTTTTCCGCACCGTAACAGGGCTAGTCCCGCCCTAGTCCACGCAACGGCTGGCGCTCGCGCAGGAGATGGACGCGAGGCCGGCAGTGGCGGCGTCGCGGGAGTGGGCATCACCTGTGACATTCGGCACTGGTACGGGAGCAAAGGCGCGCCGCATCATCGACCTGATCAAGGAAGCAGAGGGGAGAGGCAAACAAAAGGAGAGGTTTGTCGTCATGACGGGTCATCCGATCCCCCGAGCCCGGCGGCTCGCTGCCGCCGTGATGGGTACAGGCATCATCTTCGCGGTCGCCCCGGTCGTAGCCGGCGGTAGCCCTCCGCCCGCTTCCGACTCAGCCGCCCGCGTCCCGAGCGGGTTCGCCGCCAACTCCATCACGTGGATCTCACCCACCGTCGGCTGGATACTCGGCAGCGCCAGGAACGGGACCAAGGCGAAGACCGACATCGTAGGAACCGTCGACGGAGGGAAGACCTGGCGGCTCGTCGCCTCGATCAAGGCGGCCATCCCGCAGGTCGGCACGGGAGGGTCGGGCGTGACCGAGTTGCGGTTCGCGACCGCCAAGGTCGGCTACGCGTTCGGTCCGGGCTTGTATCGCACGATGAATGGCGGCACCACGTTCAGCGCGATGCCGCTTCCCGGCGGCGGCAAGCAGGTACTCGCGCTTGCTGCGAACGCGAAGCAGGTCTACATGGTGGTGTCCCCGTGCACGTTTGCCTCCGGCATCTGCTCGCACAAGCCCCTCGGTCTCTGGCGCAGGTCGCTCGTGTCGAAGGGCGCCTGGACGCACGTACCCGTCAGCCTGCCGATCAACGACGCCGCCGACCTCTCGTTGCACGGCACTTCTGTCTACGTCGTCGACGCGCAGCGCAACGTCACCGGCAAGCTCGACAAGCTCTATGCCAGCACCGATGGCGTGCGCTTCGCGAGCCGACCGGTACCGTGCGACCGGTTCCCGGACATAGCGCTGCTGCAAGCTGTGGCAACGTCGAGGACTGGAGTCGACCTCCTCTGCGACGGCAATCCGGGGTTCGGCAAGGCCGTCAAGTTCGCCTACAGGTCGAGCGACACCGGCAAGAAGTACGTATCCGCCGGCACGATGGGCGACTCATGGGGCATCGAGGCGGGCATGACGGTGTCACCGACCGGCAACATGGCCGTCGCCTCGTGGTCGATCGGGTCGTTCATGTGGATCAACGTCGGCCGCAAGACCGCCTGGTCGATGGTGATCGGCCTCGGCGATGGCGGTCGTGGGTGGAACGACCCGACCTACGTCAGCGCGAAGGTCGCCTGGGTGGTGTACTCGCCGGTCGACCTGTTCAACGGTCTTGGCAAGGTGTACCGCACCACGAACAGTGGCGAGAGCTGGCATCCCGTCACGCTCTGAGCCGACACAGGCGGTCGTGTGCGAGCAGGAGCGTCTGTGTCGCCGCCGGCGACAGTCTCGAGATCACCGATGACCTGCTCGCCAAGCACAGGAGCTGGTCGGCCTGCCGGCTCACGTCGGCGGCTACACCGACGGCCTCTTTTCTCCGAGCGCGTCGCTCTGCGCGTCCACGAGTAGGCCCTTGCCATCTCCTGCCCGACGTCTGAAGCCACGAAACTCGATGACGCCGCGGCTCGCCGCGGGGCTCGGCTCTCTCGGGGGCGTCACGATCCCTGCCTCACCCTCGTCGTCCTCGCCATGCTCGCCGTGTTCGTCGCAAGCCTCGTGGCGCTGCAGCTGCTGCAATCCCGGCGAGCAGCCCCACCGACGTAGGCTCGCCCCTCGTGAGAGCTCTCGTGAAGGCGGCAGCAGAGCCGGGCCTGCGGTTCGAGGACGTGCCGATTCCGGAGGTAGGTCCGGAGGACGTCCTCATCCGTGTGCTGCGCACGGGGATCTGTGGAACGGATCTTCACATAGAGGAGTGGGACGGCTGGGGGCAGGATCACGTCTCGCCGCCGCTCGTCGTCGGGCACGAGTTCATGGGCGAGATCGCCGCGCTCGGCAGCAACGTGCGCGAGCTCTCGGAGGGAGACCTCGTGAGCGGCGAGGGTCATCTCGTCTGCGGCCGCTGCCGCAACTGCATGGCCGGACGACGGGTGCTCTGTCCCAACACGCGCAGCGTCGGTGTGACGCGCGACGGGGCTTTCGCCGAGTACGTGGCGATCCCGGCAGGCAACGTGTGGCGGCACCACGCGGGGATCGACCTCGATGTGGCGGCCATCTTCGACCCGTTCGGGAACGCGGTCCACACGGCGTTGGCCTTCCCCGTGCTCGGTGAGGACATCGTGATCACAGGCGCCGGCCCGATCGGCATCATGGCCGCCCTCGTCTGCCGCCACGCCGGGGCGCGCCACGTCGTCATAACCGACGTCTCGGAGTACCGCCTCGAGCTCGCCCGCAAGCTCGGGGTGACGCTCGCCGCCGTGGCCTCGGACGCAGCCCTGCCAGAGGCGATGGCAAGCCTCGGCATGAGAGAGGGCTTCGACGTGGGCCTCGAGATGTCGGGCGCACCCTCTGCCTTGAGCCAGATGGTCGCCTCGATGTCGCACGGCGGGCGGATCGCGCTCTTGGGCCTGCCTTCCAAGCCGTTCAGCATCGACTGGTCCCAGGTGATCACGAACATGTTGACGCTGAAGGGGATCTACGGGCGGGAGATGTTCGAGACCTGGTACTGGATGTCGGTCTTCGTGCAGTCGGGCGTCGACATCTCGCCCGTCGTGACGCACCGCTTCGACGCCTCGGAGTTCGAGGAGGCGTTCGCGGTGGTGCGCTCAGCCGAGTGCGGCAAGGTCGTCCTCGACTGGGGGGAGCGTTGACGTGTTCGTATCCGTGAAGGACCAGATCCGATCGGAGCTCTCCTCGATCGAGGAAGAAGGCCTCTACAAGCGCGAGCGCGTGCTCGAGTCGCCGCAGCAGCCGCACGTCCTCGTCGGGGGAGACGAGGTAGTCAACTTCTGCGCCAACAACTACCTCGGCCTTGCCAACGACGAGCGCATCGTCGCCGCGGCGAAGGAGTCCCTCGAGCGCTATGGGTACGGCATGGCGAGCGTCCGCTTCATCTGCGGGACCGAGAGCGTGCACACGCGGCTCGAGGAGCGGATATCCCGGTTCCTCGGGACTGAGGCGACGATCCTCTACTCGTCCTGCTTCGACGCCAACGGCGGGCTCTTCGAGACCCTGCTCAACGAGGAGGACGCAGTCATAAGCGACGCCCTCAACCATGCCTCGATCATCGACGGCATCCGGCTATCGAGGGCAGCGCGCCACCGCTACGCGAACAGCGACATGACGGATCTCGAGGAGCAGCTGAAGGCCGCCTCCGGCGCGAGGCGCCGCCTCGTCGCCACCGACGGCG
>JAJYVX010000048.1:15786-18455 GCA_021791795.1 Actinomycetes bacterium
TGGACGGCTATGTGGCCAAGCTCGACCAGATCTGCGCCCTCGCGGATCGGTACGACTCGATGGTGATGGTGGACGACTCTCACGCCATCGGGGTCGTGGGGCCCTCGGGCCGGGGGACACCGGCGCTCTTCCAGGTGGCCGAGCGGGTAGATGTCGTGACCGGCACGCTCGGAAAGGCCCTCGGCGGGGCGAGCGGAGGCTACGCGAGCGGGCGGCGCGAGATCATCGATCTCCTGCGCCAGCGCTCACGGCCGTACCTCTTCTCGAACTCTCTCGCCCCGGCGATCGCCGGTGCGTCCCTCACGGCGATCGACCTCATCGAGTCGAGCGAGGAGCTGCGGGCGAGGCTTGTGGAGAACACGGGCTGGTTCCGCTCCGAGATGACGTCGGCCGGCTTCGACATCCTGCCCGGCGATCATCCCATCGTGCCGGTGATCATCGGCGACGCCGCCCTCGCCACAGAGATGGCCGACTCCCTCTTGCGCCGTGGGATCTACGTGATCGGCTTCAGCTTCCCAGTGGTGCCTCGCGGCCAGGCCCGCATCCGCGTCCAGCTCTCGGCTGCACACGAGCGAGGGGACCTCGAGAGGGCCGTGGCTGCCTTCGAGGAAGTCAGGGCCGAGCTCGGCTGAGGCGCGGAGGCTCGGAGTGGAAGGGATCTCGTCTTCGAGGGACTCCTCTCGTCGCCCTACGGCTTGTAGGTGAACATCACCTCGTGGGTGCCGGTGCTCGCCACGCCGTCTGCGAGCACGACGTAGACGTCGAAGCTGCCCGCTTTGGTGGCAGGTCCGGTCGTGGCGGTGATCGTCGTCGGAGAGACGCTCCCTATCGTCGCCTCGACTGCTCCTTTGAGCCCGGTGCCCTGTGCGATGAGCACCTTTGTCACACCGGCGAGGTCGCTTCCTGTGAGGGTGATCGGGGTGTTGCCCGACAGGGGACCGGAAGAAGGAGTGATGGTGCTCAGGCTCGGAGGCTCGTAGGTGAAAAAGCCGGCTCTGGCAGCCGGGCTGCGCACGCCGTTCTCGACCACGTAGAGCATGAACCTACCGGCCCGGCTGGAGGGCCCGGTGACGGCCGTGAGCTCGGTCGGAGAGACGTAGCTGACAGTGCTCGCCTCCACCTCGGGAGAGCTCCCGATCTCGACGCTCGCACCGGGGCTGAAGTTCATCCCGGTTATGGTGAGGCTCGTCCCGCCCGAGACGGGTCCTGAGCCCGAGCTGAGCGAGGTCACCACGGGGGCGAGGTAGTCGAAGCGGGCGGCTGCGACCGCAGACGAGTACTCGCCCGCGTTCGAGACGTAGACGAAGAAGCTCCCGGCCCTCCTGCTCGCCGGCATGGTGACGGTGAGCTCTGTGGAAGAGACGTATGCCACGCTCGTCGCCGCGACGGCTCTGCTCCTGGCACCGGAGCCCTGTCCGACATAGACGCTCGAGAAGGTGCTGAAGCCGGTCCCGCGCAGCGTGAGCACCGTGCCCCCTCCGACAGGACCAGAGGTGGAGCTGAGCGAGGTGACGCTCGGCGCAGGCGGGAGGACGACGTCGAGGGTCCAGGTCTCGTGGGGGTACCCCGACACGAAGAGGACCACGTCGCCCGTGGCGGGGTCGTAGGCCATCGATGAAAAGTCGCGGCCGGGCGGGCTCCCGCTGCACGAGTAGGTGCAGCCCGGATCAGTCGAGTCGGCCACCTGTGCCCAGGTGGTGCCGTTGAAGGCCCAGGTGTCGTTGAGGAACCCCGAGATGGGGTTGTATCCCCCGAAGAGGACCACGTCGCCCGTGGCGGGGTCGTAGGCCATCGACGGTCCGAGCCGGGCGGGCGGGCTCGACGTGCACAAGTTGGTGCAGCCGGGATCAGTCGAGTCGGCCACCTGGGCCCAGGTGGTGCCGTTGAAGGCCCAGGTGTCGTTGCGGTACCCCGAGCCGTAGTTGTATCCCCCGAAGAGGATCACGTCTCCCGTCGCGGGGTCGTAGGCCATCGACGCTCCGTCGCGGGATGGTGGGCTCCCAGTGCACGCGGTCGTGCAGCCGGGATCAGTCGAGTCGGCCACCTGCGTCCAGCTCGTGCCGTTGAAGGCCCAGGTGTCGTTGAGTAACTCCGACCCGAAGAGGATCACGTCTCCCGTCGCGGGGTCGTAGGCCATCGACGCCAACTCGCGGCCGGGCGGGCTCCCCGTGCACAAGTTGGTGCAGCCGGGATCAGTCGAGTCGGCGACCTGTGCCCAGGTGGTGCCGTTGAAGGCCCAGGTGTCGTTGAGGAACCCCGAGCTGGGGTTGTATCCCCCGAAGAGGACCACGTCGCCCGTGGCGGGGTCGTAGGCGATCGAGGATCCCTCGCGGGCGGGTGGGCTCCCCGTGCACGAGGTCGTGCAGCCCGGATCAGTCGAGTCGGCCACCTGTGCCCAGGTGGTGCCGTTGAAGGCCCAGGTGTCGTTGAGGTACCCCGAGCTGCGGTTGTATCCCCCAAAGAGGACCATCTCGCCCGTGGCGAGGTCGTAGGCCATCGACGCTCCGTAGCGGGATGGTGGGCTGCCTGCGGGTGACTGCTGCGTCCAGGCGACGCCGAGTCCTCGTGGATACCCCCACGCCCAGGTGTCGTTGAGGTACCCCGAGCTGCTGGCACCTCCGAAGACGACGATGTCCCCCGTGGCGGGGTCGTAGGCGATCGAGGATCCC
>JAJYVX010000049.1 GCA_021791795.1 Actinomycetes bacterium
GTGACCCTTTCGCGAGACGCCCGGGCACGCGCGATCCAACTCCCCTGCTGGAACGAGGCGCTCGGCCTCCCCCGCCCGTGGGACCAGCAGTGGTCGCTCCGCCTGCAGCAGGTGCTGGCGTTCGAGCCCGACCTGCGCGAGTACGACGACATCCTGAACGGCTCCCACGTCGTCGAGGAGAAGACGTCCGGGCTCGAGGCGGCGGCGTGGAAGGAGCTCGAGGACGTGCTCTCGCTCGGCGGGGCGTTCGAGGCCATAGAAGAGCTCAAGTCGCGCCTCGTGGCCAGCCAGGCCGAGCGTCTCAGGCTGATCGAGTCGGGCGAGCGCAAGGTCGTCGGGGTCAACTGCTTCGTCGCGAGCGAGCCCTCGCCGCTCCACCGGTCGGGCGACCCCGCATCCTCGATCCTCACGGTCGACCCGGCCGTGGAGCAGGAGCTCAAGGCGGACGTCGCCGCGTGGCGGGAGTCGCGCGACCGCTTTGCCGTGACCGAGGCGCTCGACATGCTGCGGAGGGCCGCCGAGGGGACCGAGAACGTCATGCCCGCCACGATCGCCCTGGCGCACGCAGGGGGCACGACCGGCGAGTGGGCATCCGCGCTGCGGGAGGCCTTCGGCGAGTACCGCGCCCCGACCGGCGTGTCCGGGGGCCTCGGCCACAGAGGCTCGGAGCTCGCGGCCGCAGCCGACCGGGTAGCGGCGGTTCCCGGCGGCCCGCCCCGCCTCCTCGTGGCAAAACCCGGCCTTGACGGCCACTCGAACGGCGCAGAGCAGATAGCGGTGGCTGCGAGAGACGCCGGCTTCGAGGTCGTCTACGACGGGATCCGGCTGACCCCGGCAGAGATCGCCGCCGCGGCGCTCGACGAGGACGTCGACATCGTCGGTCTCTCCATCCTCTCCGGATCGCATCTCGAGCTGGTGCCGGAGGTTGTCGCCGAGCTACGCGCGAGGGGAGTCGACGCCCCGGTGGTGGTCGGAGGGATCATCCCCGAGGAGGACCAGCCGAGGCTCCTCGAAGGCGGCGTCGCCGCGGTCTACACGCCGAAGGACTACGAGGTGGCCGGCATCCTCTCGGCTCTCGCCGAACTGGCGGCCTCGCATCGCCGGCAGGTTTCCTGACACAGTTGCACCTGCGCAAGACGCCCACGAGCCGTCCTGGTGGTCGGTGACAAGTGAGAGGGGAGCGGAGGCCCGGAGAATGGCCAGACGACGACTGTTCCGCCCAGAAGATGCCCACGCCCTGAGGACTGCCGCCGATCCCGACATATCCCCGGACGGGCGGCGCGTCGCATACGTCGTCGTCGAGACGGACCTGGAGGCGGACAAGCTGGCGTCGGCCGTCTGGGTGGCTCCACTCGACGGCTCAGCGCCGCCGCGTCGCTTCTCTGACGGCCCGGCGGACCGCAGCCCGCGCTGGTCGCCGGACGGGCGTTGGCTGGCCTACCTGTCGAGCGACGGCAGTCCCGCGACGGACGTGCACCTGCGCCTCGCACCCCTCGACGGTGGCGTTCCGCAGCCGGCCGGGAGCCTGCCCGGCCCCGCGCTCCAGTACGCCTGGTCACCCGACGGCGCACACCTCGCGGTCGTCTGCCGCACCGGCGTCCCCGATCCCGAAGCGCAGACCGCCACCGAGAGGAACGCTCCCCGGTCCGTCCGCGGGCTCGGCGCCCGCCTGGACGGGGTGGGCTGGCAGGAAGGGCGCCGCCACATCTTCCTCGTCGACGTGGGGACCGGCGACACCGGGCAGGTGACGCGGGGCGACTACGACCACGTCGATCCCGCCTTCTCCCCCGACGGCGCGACCCTCGCCTTCTCCTCCGACCGCCACCCGCGGCGCGACGACCGGCAATTCCGTGGCGACGTATGGACCATGCCTACCGGAGGGGGCCGCTTGAGGCGGCTGAGCGGCGGCGAGGGCAGGGCGTCACATCCCGCCTTCTCGCCCGACGGCAGCCTCGTGGCGTTCGCCGGTCACGACTCCGACGACTGGGACGCAGACCCGGCGCTCTTCGTCGTGCCTTCCGACGCAGGCGCCCCGCCAGAGCGGGTGGCGCCCGACACGGACCGGGGCACGTTGCTCGTGCCGGGGGCGCCGAGCCCGCTGCGCTGGGTGGGAAACAGGGAGCTGGCGTTCCTCGTGGCGGACGAGGGACGCTTCGTGCTGCACAT
This sequence comes from Actinomycetes bacterium, assembly GCA_021791795.1. Classification (GTDB taxonomy): domain Bacteria; phylum Actinomycetota; class Acidimicrobiia; order Acidimicrobiales; family Bog-793; genus JAKATT01. Next base: position 2,167 of record JAJYVX010000049.1, read on the forward strand.
GGCACGCCTCGGCCAACGCCGGAGCAGGGAGGCCGTCGGAGGCGAGGTGCAGATCGACGCCTTCGCCGTGGAACCACGCCGGCGGAGAGCCGCCTTCTCGAGCGCCTGGCTGGACCGGCCGAGCGAGCTGTACACGGCGCCGCTGCCGACCGCCGGCCGGAAGGAGGCGGCTGCTCCGTCCCAGCTGAGCCACCTCAACGACGACTTCCTGGCCGAGGTGCAGCTGACGAAAGCCTCGCGCACGAGCATCACGCGGCCGGACGGCACGAGGGTCGAGTACTTCACGCTCCTGCCACCCGATCGTCCGCCACGCAACCTCCCGCTCCACCTCGACATCCACGGCGGTCCGCACGGCATGTGGCCGTCGGCGCGCTTCCTCGCCTTCCACCAGGCGATCGCCGCGGCCGGCTATGCCGTCGTGCTGCCGAACCCGCGGGGAAGCACCGGCTACGGACAGCAGTTCACCGAGGCGTGCACCGGCGACTGGGGCGGAGCGGACTGCGAGGACATCCTCGCCTGCTGCGACGACCTCATCCGGAAGGGGACCGCCGATCCCGACCGCATGAGCCTCGGTGGAGGCTCGTACGGCGGCTTCATGACGAGCTGGATCGTCGGGCACACCAACCGCTTCAAGGCGGCCACCGCCATGGCGGCCGTGATCGACCAGACGAGCATGGCTCTCACGACCGAGATCCCGTACTTCTCGCTGTGGAACATGGGCGGAACCCCCTGGGAGTCCCCCGGCGAGTACCAGAAGCGGTCGCCGTTGACGTACCTGCCTGACGTCGAGACCCCCGTCCTCGTCATCCACTGGGAGGGCGACATCCGCGTGCCGATCGGCCAGGGCGAGGAGCTGTACCAAGGCCTCCGGTTGCTCGGCAAGAAGACGGAGCTCCTCCGCTATCCCGGTGGCTTCCACATCGTGCGGGCGCCCTCGCAGAACGTCGACTGGGTCCGGCGGACGCTCTCGTGGAACGAGCGCCACGACAGCGGGGCGAGGCGAGACGGCCGGTCTCGGGCTCCTCGGAAGCCGAGCGGCTCGGCTCGGCCCCTCCGTGGTCGCAGCGAGACGAGACGCTGACGGCACAGCTCGTCACACCGGCGCTGCTCGGACGTTGGTGAGGATGTGGCAGGCGAGACCGGCGACGACGGCATCGGCTCCTTCGTCCGCCGCCTCGTGCCGTCGGCCAGCCCGGCCGAGCGGGAGGACATGGTCCAGGACTCCTGGCTTCGAGTGCTGTCCCATGCTGACCGGGCTCCGCGGGATCCGGCGGGAAGGCTCCGCTGGCACCACGCGATAGCACGGAACCTCGTGCGTGACCGGTGGCGGAGGGCGCAGCGCGAGGCACCGCTCATGCAGGCGACGCCTGTGCAGGCGGCGGACGCCGACCTCGTGGCCACCCTCGAGGGCGACGCCGTCCGAGCGGCGTTCGCGAAGCTGCCAGTGCTCTGGCAGCGGGTGCTCGTGCTGCGAGTCATAGAGGAGCGCCCCGCCGGTGAGGTCGGCGCGATCCTCGGGCGAACCGCGGCCGGCATCCGCCAGATCCAGTACCGCGCCCTCTCACGCCTCCGCCACGAGATGACAGCAGGCAGCGTCATCGACGAGCTGGGAGGCAAGGCGTGAGGACGATCGCGCGCCGCCGGCGCGAAGAAGCGCTCGACTCGTGGCTCGGCAGCGGACACGACTATCTAGACAGACTGGAGCCGGAGGTGAACGAGCTCGCGCGGGCTGCGATCCTCCTGCGCCGACACGTGAGCGAGCCTGCCGGCGGCCTGGCCGAGCTCCTCACGAGGCGGGAACGCAACCAGTGGGGGCGGATCGTCGCGGCGGTGGCACTCGCCGTCGTCGCCGCAGGCATCGGCCTTGCCGTCGGGCTCACGCGCTCGGGCTCGGGCTCGGTGCCCCTCGGCCGCCTCACGAAGGCGCCCATGCCGGTGGGGCTCTACGCGGAGGTCGCACAGCAGGCCGGGGGGAACGGCAATCCTTATCCCACCTCGCCGGTCCTCTGGGTCGAGACGACCGCGGCCAGGATCGACGAGTACCTCGTCGCCTACCACTTCCCGGACCAGCAGACGGTGCCCGGCAGTCTGCGCGAGTGGGTGGCCGAGATCGACGCTCCGTTCTTCGGCGACCCGGCTCGCAGGATCGGGAGGTTCACTTCGATGCTCTTCGGTTGGGTGCCGTTCGCCGACGAGCGCCGGTTGGCCGCCGAGCGCCGGGGAACCGCTGGCGGGCAGACGTCCGGCTTCCCGGCGGTGCCGCTCGGCGTCCTCGAGCAGCTGGGCACGGTCCACCGGCAGTACATAGCCCGACCGCGCTACCAAGGACCGGTGAGCTCGCGCGGCGCCGGCGCGCCGAAGACCCTGCCCGCAGGCGTGAGAGCCATGCTCCAGGGTGAGATCGTCTCCTACAGGCCTTTCAACAGCACGCTCACCCTCGGGTGGAGCGGGCTCACCGCAGGCAAGCTGCGCGCCGACGTGCCCTGGTCGGTGGTGCCGCCGAGCATCCCCGCCAACTGGCCGGTCTGGGTGGTCGAGATCTCCCAACAGCTGTGCTGCCAGGTGAACAGCACCGGCGGCTTCCCGGCCGAATGGCTGCTCGTGTGGCCGCTGCGCCACGACCTCTTCTCCTACGACCTGTCATCCAGCCAGGGCTCGTCCGACCTCCTCGGCATCACGCGGCTCGCGCAACTCGGCCCGGTGCACCTGATCCGGGGCGACACGAAGGTCATCGCCGCAATCGGGCTTCCCTGACCGGGGGCGGGTCCCCGGGCGGCGAGCCTTCAGGGGAGGGGGAAGGGGGACCCCATCACGATGTCGCAGTTCCTGTCCGTGGGAAGGCCCTCGAGCGGCGACCCGAGCCCGCCGAGCGGAACGTTGGCGGCGAGCTCGCGGTGGAGAGACGCGAGCGCAAGAGGGTCGCCGCCGCCGGGCGCCGCATCAGGCACGACGGGAGCCAGGTGGTCGACCATCGTCGTGAGCACCGAGATGGAGCCGTCGCCGTTCGAGACGATCTCGACCGAGCGTGCCTGGGAAGGCCAGTCGGCGACGGAGCATGTCGTCACCTCGGCCATGCCGCCGGCGTGGTTCCGGTGCAGCACCACCTGGTTCACGTGGGTGTGGCCGTTCAGCCACAGCACGATGTTGGGGAACCGGGCGAGCATGGGCCCGAGCGTGTCCCAGCCGTGACGAGGGTGGTCGTCCTCGGAGCCGATGGCCGACTGGCGCAGGTTCGCGAGCTTTCTCGAGCCGTGGTGCGAGGCGAGGACGACGAGGCGGTCCTCGCCACCGGGTCGCATCTCCCTCCCGTCAGTCGAGAGGCACCTGCTGTGGCACTCGAGCAGCTCGTACTCGAGCCAGGCAAGCTGCTTCGCGCCGATGCTTCCCTCGTGGTATCCGTCGAGGTTCGCCGTGTCGAGCACGATCAGCTTGACGAGGGGTGAGGCTGCGTAGGAGAAGTACGTCGTACCGGCTTCGACGTTGCCCCAGGAGTAGCCGTGACCCTTCGGCAGCCCCGGGGCGGCCATGTGGGCCTCGACGAACTCCTTCCGGCCGACGATCCTGCGGTCGGCATCCGGCCTCACCGGCTGCGCCGGGCCCTTCAAGAACAGCTCCGGCCGCTCGAAGAGGTCCTCCTCGTGCCGGAGCGGGTCGAAGTCATGGGGCAGGAAGTGGGCTTTCTCGCCTCCGAGCAACATGTCGCGGTACTCGTAGGTGGGGATGGACTCGCCGAAGGCCAATCCGTCGTGGTTGCCGTAACACGAGACCCACGGCACGCGGAGCCCGGCGGCGTCGAAGCCGGCGAGTGCTCGCTCGAGCAGTCCCTCGATCGTCGGGAAGCCGAAGTCCACCCGCCAGCGGTCGGACCCGCCGTCGGGTTTCCAGAAGAGGTCGCTCGGCCAGCCCGTCGCCTGCACTCCGCCGTACGGCATGCCCGCGCCGGGGTCGATGAGGCCTCCCGCCATGAGCGTGAGATACCAGCGCAGCTCGTTCCACTGGGCGTTGTCGAGGTTGTCCCCGGTCGCGACGACGAGGTCGACGGGGGCGCCGGTGTCCTCGCTCGTGCACCGGCCGAGCGTGTCGATGACCGAGCCGAGCGCGTGGACCAGCATGGCCTCCTGCGGCCGCTGCGCCGGCACGAACGAACCGGTCCCCGGGAGCCCGCGCAGGTGCTCGAAGAATTCGAACCGTCCCGGCGACTGCACGTCGGCGAGCTGCAGATCGGAGACCTGCGCCAGGTGCAAGAGCGAGCGGCGGCGGTGGGCGGCGGGCTGGCCGTCGGACGCCGAGAGCTCCCTGCGGAGGAGCCTCGGCTCGCCCGGTCCCTGTTCGAGCTGCCGGTAGGCGGCGAGCCTGCCCTCGCGGAGCACCTTCCCGCCGACGAGCGTTCCTTCGAGTGTGAGCGCAGCCCTCATGAGGACAGCTTCTCGCAAAAGTCGCGTGTCAGCGGCTTATGAGCACTATCCCGAGGGCGACGACCATGGCGGCCCCGACACGGCGGACGCCGAAGCGCTCCTTGAAGAAGAGGGCCCCGATCACCGCGGCGCTGATGACGCCGGTCTCACGCAGCGCGGACACCTCCGCCAAGGGCGCCTTCGTCTGGGCCCACATCACTGCGCCGTAGGTCACCGCCGAGAGGAATCCCGCCGTGAGGCCCCGCACCGCCCTCTTGTCCCGCACCCAGTCGCCGGGCGAGCGTCGCAGGGCGGTGAGCACGATGAACGTCGGGCCCTCGAGTAGGAAGAGGAACGCCATGTAGGAGTACGGGTCCGGCGTTCGCCTGATCCCGATCCCGTCGATGAGCGAGAAAGCGGCGATCGTGACGCCCGTGCCGAGGGCCGCGAGCACGGCAGGGGTCTCGCTGCGGTCGACGCGACCTCCCGAGAACGCGAGGCTGATCAAGCCCGCGGCGAGGAGGAGGATCCCGATGAGCGGGAGCAGGTCGAGGCGCTCGCCGGCGAACACCGCCGCACCGATCGCGACGAGCAGCGGAGAGGTGCCGCGCGCTATCGGATAGGCCTGGTTGAAGGCTCCGAGGCGGTACGCGTTCATGAGCGCGAAGTCGTAGACGACGTGGATCGCGGCTGACGCGACGGCGAACCAGATGGCGGTCTCGGCGGGAAGGCCAGTCAGAGGGAGTGCGATGACCGCGCAGACGACGAGGGAGACGCCTATCCAGGCGAAGACGACGAGACGGTCCTCGATCCACTTCGTGATCGCGTTCCAGGTCGCATGCGTGACGCCGGCGGCGAGGACGATGAAGAGAACCCCGGCCGTCAGCTCACGGGGCAAAGGGGGTCACGCCCCCCCTGTGTCGACCTGCCCGTGCTCACGGCCGTGGTCGGTCCAGGGGCGGTCGCGGCGGAGAGGCACCGGCTTCGACCACCACCGTCCGGAGAGCCGCCAAACGTACTCCGGACCGTTGCGCGTGTCACGCCCGCGCCCGGTGCCGGCTCGGACCGGCTTCGGCCAGCACAACGCTGCAGCCGCCGTGAGCACGGCGACGATCTCCGGCGGCAAGACGAGCGCCGTCTCGGGCGCAGGCTCCGGGGCGCCTGCCTCCCCCCCGGGTGGCCTCAAAGCGGCATGTTCCCGTGCTTGCGGCGCGGAAGCTCCTCCCGCTTCGAGGCGAGCAGGTCGAGCGAGCGCACGATGACCCGACGCGTCTCGGCCGGGTCGATGACGTCATCCACGTAGCCGCGCTCCGCCGCCACGTACGGGTTGGCATAGCGCTCGGTGTACTCCTCGACCAGCTCGGACCGCCGTGCCGTCGGGTCGGCGGAATCGGCCAGCTCGCGCCGGTAGACGATCTCGACGGCGCCTTGCGGGCCCATGACGGCGAGCTCGGCCGACGGCCAGGCGAAGGCGAAGTCGGTGCCGATCGACTTCGAGTCCATGACGACGTACGCCCCTCCGTAAGCCTTGCGCGTGATGACCTGTATGCGGGGAACGGTCGCCTCGCAGTAGGCGTACAGGAGCTTCGCCCCGTGGCGGATGATGCCGCCGTACTCCTGGTCGGTGCCGGGCATGAAGCCGGGCACGTCCACGAATGTGATGAGCGGGATGTTGAAGGCGTCGCACGTCCGGACGAAGCGTGCCCCCTTCTCCGACGAGTCGATGTCGAGCACGCCCGCCAGAACCGACGGCTGGTTCCCCACGATCCCGACGGCGCGCCCGGCTATCCGCGCGAAGCCGCAGGTGAGGCTCATCGCCCAGTGCGGGAAGTACTCGAGGTACTCGCCGTCGTCGACGATGGCCTGGACGACGGACCTCATGTCGTAGGGCTGGTTCGGGCTCGGGGGGACGATCTCGCGCAGCTCCTCGACAAGTGCTTCGGCGTCGTCGGGCCGCTCACGGAGGGGCGGCATCTCGAGATTGTTGGAGGGTAGGTAGCTGAGCAGGTAGCGCACGTCGTCGAGGCACTGCTTCTCGTCGGCCGAGACGAACGTCGCCACCCCCGAACGCGTCGCATGGGTCATCGCACCGCCGAGCTGTTCGAGGGAGACGTCCTCGCCCGTGACGGTGCGCACGACGTCCGGGCCCGTGATGAACATGTGGCTCGTCTCGCGCACCATGAAGATGAAGTCGGTCATCGCCGGCGAGTAGACCGCCCCGCCCGCACACGGCCCGAGGACGACCGAGATCTGGGGGACTACACCCGAGGCGAGGACGTTGCGGTAGAAGATCCCGCCGTAACCGTGCAGGGCGACGACCCCCTCCTGGATGCGCGCCCCGCCGCCGTCGTTGAGCCCGACGACCGGCACGCCTACGTCCATCGCCATGTCGAGGAGCTTGTGGATCTTCTCGGCGTGCGCCTCGCCGAGGGCTCCGCCGAAGACGGTGAAGTCCTGCGAGTAGACGCAGACGCGGCGCCCGTCGATCGTGCCGAAGCCGGTGATCACCCCGTCGGTGTAGGGGCGGGAGCGCTCGAGGCCCATGCCGTGGGCGCGGTGGCGGACGAGGAGGTCGATCTCCTGGAAGGAGCCCTCGTCGAGCAGGTAGTCGATCCGCTCGCGGGCGAGCATCTTGCCCTTGGCCCGGTGCGACTGGATCGCCCGGTCGGTTCCGGGCTGCAGCGCCTGGGCCTTCTGCTCGGCCAAGGCCTCGAGGCGCGCCGCCATGGAGTGGTCCCGGACGACGGGAGCCTCCGCGCCGCTGCCGTTCCCGGTCGTCGTCTCGCCCCTACCGGCCCCGGTTGTCGTGGTGTCGGGCATGGCCCGAAGGCTACTGTCGGCGGCCGCCCGCCCCACGCCCGGGGGCGCCGCGGGCGGGGGGCCGCGGCCGCCCTATTCCTGCACCAGCTCGATGAGGGTGCCGAAGGCGCCCTTCGGATGGACGAACGCGACCGTCGTCCCACGCGAACCCGGGCGCGGCCGTTCGTCGATGACGGCGGCGCCGGCGGACTTCATGGACTCGAGGGCTGCCGCACAGTCGCTCACGCGGAAGCCGACGTGGTGCAGTCCCTCTCCCCGCCTCTCGAGGAACTTCGCCACAGGCGAATCGTCCCGGGTCGGCGTGAGCAGTTGCACGTAAGAGTCGGCGACCTTCAACAGCGCCTCTTCGACCCCGTCCGACTCGATGCGCTCGCGGTGCGCCACGGTCGCGCCGAGCGCGCTGGCGTACCAGGCGACAGCTGTGTCGAGGTCGCGCACCGCGACGGCGACGTGGTCGACTTCCTGCAGTTCGAACGCGGCCATCTAGGCCCCGAGCCGCCTGAACGTCGTGATCCGGTCCTCGCCCACCTTCGCCCGCCTCGCGGGGTCGTCGACGCCGAGCCCCTCCTCGGGCGCCAGGCAGAGAACCCCGATCTTTCCTTCGTGCAGGTTGTACTGCACCTGGGAGGCGGCCTCTCCCGTCTCTTCGAGGGGGTAGACGGCCGAGAGGACCGGCTGGATCCTGCCGAGGCGGATCAGGCGGTTCGCCGCGTATGCCTCGCGGTAGTTCGCGAAGTGCGAGGACTTGATCTGCTTGAGCTTCATCCAGAGATGGCGGTTGTCGTACTCGATCATGTAGCCCGAGGTGGCGGCACAGGTGACGACTGTCCCGCCCCGTTTCGCGACGAAGACCGACGCTCCCATCGTCTGGCGACCCGGGTGCTCGAACACGATGTCGGGGTCCTCGCCGACGAGTGCCCGGATGTCCTTGCCGAGGCGGCGCCACTCCGACTCGTCCTGGGTGTGCTCGTCCGCCCAGAAGCGGTACTCCTTCTCCGCCCGGTCGAGCACGGCCTCGCAGCCGAGCGCCTCGAGCAGCTTCACCTTCGACGCGCTCGAGACGACACCGACGGGGATGCCGCCTCCGTTCAGCACGTACTGGACGGCGTAGCCGCCGAGCCCGCCGGTCGCCCCCCAGACGAGCACGACGTCTCCCTGCTTCATGTGAGCCCCGTTGGGTGAGACGAGCATGCGGTACGAGGTCGAGTTGCACAGTGCGTTGCAGGCAGCCTCTTCCCAATTGAGATGCTCCGGCTTCGGCATGAGCTGGTTCGCCTTCACGAGCGTCAAGTCGGCGAGGCCGCCGAAGTTCGTCTCGAAGCCCCAGATGCGCTGGTTGCTCGCGAGCATGGAGTCGTCGTGCGCGTCGGGGTCCTGGTCGTCCACGTAGTTGCAGTGGATCACGACGCGGTCCCCCGGCTTCCAGCCGCGCACGGCAGAGCCGGCGCGGATCACCACTCCCGAGGCGTCCGAACCGACGACGTGGTAAGGCAGGTCGTGACGCTTGCCCCAGACGGACTCCCGGCCGAGGCGCTCGAGGAAGCCGAACGTCGGGAGCGGCTCGAAGATGGACGTCCAGACGGTGTTGAAGTTGATGGCGCTCGCCATCACGGCGACGAAGCACTCATCGGGCGCCATCTCCGGCAGAGCGATCTCGTCGACGTGGATCGCCTTGCGCGGGTCCTTCTCCTTCGTGGACAGCCCGGCGAACATCTCGGTCTCGTCCTTCTTCACGAACGCCGCCCGGTAGGAGTCCGGGAGCGGGATGGCTGCGATGTCCTCACCGGGGGCGCCCTCGAGGATCGCCTCGCGGAAGCGTTCCATGGCCTGAGAGTACCGTCGGCTCTCTCCGTTGCTCCAAGCCTGGCCGAAAGGGGCCGGCGGTAGGCTGAAGCGCAGCGTCGCGGCAGGTGCGGTACATCTTCGCCTGTCGCCGAACCAGCCCCGACAAGTCCAGTCCCGCGGAGGTGTCCATGCCCGGATCCGTGATCGTCGCCGGAGCCCGTACTCCGATCGGCAAGCTCTCCGGCGCTCTGGCCGACTTCACTGCGATGGACCTCGGTTCGATCGCGATCAGGGCCGCCTTGGAGCGCGCCCGTGTCTCTCCTGAGCAGGTCGACTACGTCTTCATGGGGCAGGTGCTGCAGGCGGGCCAGGGACAGATCACGGCGCGCCAGGCGGCCGTGCAGGCCGGCATCCCGATGACGGTCCCTTCGACGACGGTGAACAAGGTCTGCCTCTCGGGCCTCAACACGCTGCACCTCGCTGACCTCGCCATAGGAGCCGGCGAGGCCGACATCGTGGTGGCGGGAGGCATGGAGTCGATGACGCAGGCGCCCTATCTGCTGCCCGGCGCCCGGGCGGGCTACCGCGCAGGAGACCAAAAGGTCGTGGACTCGATGATGTACGACGGTCTCTTCTGCGCCTTCGACCGCGTGGCCATGGGCGCCGGCACGGAGCGTTACAGCCGGGCGGCGGACATCCCTCGGGCGCGCCAGGACCAATTCGCCGCCTCTTCGCACGAGCGGGCAGCCGCCGCAATCAAGGACGGGCGTTTCGCCGAGGAGATCACACCGGTCACGGTGCCCCAGCGGAGGGGCGACCCGATCGTCTTCGACACCGACGAGGGGGTCCGGCCCGAGACGACCGTCGAGGGGCTCGCCAAGCTGAAGGGTGCCTTCGAGGACGGCGGTGCGATCACCGCCGGGAACGCCAGCCAGATCTCCGACGGCGCCGCCGCCATGGTGGTCATGTCGCGGAGAAAGGCCGACGAGCTCGGCGTCGAGCCGTGGGGCGAACTGCTCGGCTACGGCCAGGTCGCCGGTCCGGACACGTCGCTTCTGACGCAGCCGTCACGCGCCATCCGCCAGGCTCTCTCGCATGCCGGGCTCGAGCTGTCCGGCATCGACCTCTTCGAGATCAACGAGGCTTTCGCCGCGGTCGGGGTGGCGGCGATGGACGACCTCGGCGTCTCGGCCGACACCGTCAACGTGAACGGCGGCGCCATCGCGCTCGGGCACCCCATCGGGATGTCGGGCGCGCGCCTGGCGCTCACGTCCCTGCTGGAGCTCCGGCGTCGCGGTGGTGGCACGGCCGCCGTGGCGCTCTGCGGCGGCGGGGGTCAGGGCGACGCCGCGCTCATCCGGGCTCTCTGAGCCTTTCTCAAGCCTTCTCCAAGCAGGGCCCGAGCCTCCCGGCATCTACTGGCGGGGCGCACTCGTGCGCTCTACGCACCGGAGGACGTCGGAAACATGTACTTCACTTGCATCTGGCGCGAGCTGCGCAGGCGGACGAGACAGGCACTCGTGGTAGCCATCGGGCTCGCGATCGGCATCGGGCTCGTCGTGACGGTGTCCGCGACCACCGCCGGAGTGAAGGACGCCCAGGCGCAGGTGCTGCATTCGCTCTACGGCGTGGGTACCGACATGACGGTGACGAAAGCGCCGCGCAAGAGCTCGGGCGGCCCGCTCCGCTTCGGCGGCATTGGCCTACGCCGGCGGAAGGGGCGGCGACCCGCCCCGGGGACGCACGTCTCGAGAGACGTGCTCCGGCCGACCTCGAGCCAGCGGGTGTTCTCGGAGGACTACGTCGGGAAGATCGCCGCGCTGAAGGACGTGGCCGCGGCTGCGGCCGGCCTCACCATGACCGACACCGCCTTCTCGGGGACGATCCCGGCGTTCGGCGCGGGCCAACCCACCGGCCGGGCGGCGTTCGCGGTCAATTCGTTCAGCGTCGACGGCGTGCAGACATCGCCTTCGAGCGTCGGGCCGCTCGACCCCGCCGAGATCACGAAGGGCGCCTACTTCGCGGCAAGCGACACGGGGGCCGACGTCGCCGTCGTGAGCTCTTCGTACGCAACGTCAAAGGACCTGAAGGTCGGGTCACAGGTGACGCTCGCCGGCAAGAAACTGTCCGTCGTCGGCATCGCCGACCTCGCGTCGGGGGCTGCCGACGTGTACGTGCCCCTCGGCACGGTGCAGGCGCTGTCGGGTGAGAAGAACAAGGTCAACATCGTCTACGTCGGAGCGAAGAGCGCCGCAGAGGTAGCTGCTGTCGCCGGAGCCGCAGGCAAGGTCGTGCCCGGATCGACCGTGACGACCTCGGCCGACTTGGCGAAGGACGTGACAGGATCGCTGTCGAGTGCTGCAAGCCTGGCGTCGAATCTCGGGAAGTGGCTCTCTCTCGCGGCACTCGCAGTTGCTTTCGCCGTCGCGGCGCTGTTGATGATGGCGAGTGTGTCCCGCCGGGTCCGCGAATTCGGCACCCTCAAGGCCATCGGCTGGCGGACCCGCCGGATAGTCGGCGAGGTGACCGGTGAGGGCGCGTCACTCGGGATCGCCGGCGCAGCTCTCGGCCTCCTCCTCGGACTGGCCGGATCAGAGATCGTCTCGGCCATCGCCCCGACCCTCACGGCCACCCCGGTGTCCCCGTTCACCGCGAACGGCGGGCAGCTCGGAGCGGGAGCCTTCGGCGGCGCCGGAGCCGGCGCGCGGCCCTTCGCCTCCACGGCGCAGACGGTCCTCGTCCACCTGAGCGCACCGCTACAGGGAGGCACCGTCCTCCTCGCCGTCGGGCTGGCGCTTGCGGGCGGCCTCATCGCCGGGATCTTCGGCGCCTGGAGGGCCGCGAGGCTGCGGCCGGCGACAGCCCTCGGGCGCGTCGCATGACGACGAAGCCCCGACACGAGCGACCGTTCCCGGTGCCGTGCAGCACCTACTCGGAGGAGTGACATGTACGAGCTCGTCAACGTGAAGAAGTCGTTCGAGAAGAGGGGCCGGCAGGTGAAGGCCCTGGACGGCGTCGACCTCACCATCGGCGACGGCGAGTTCCTCGCCGTGCGAGGGCCGACGGGTCAGGGAAAGTCGACGCTCCTCGTCCTGCTCGGCGGCCTCGACCGGGCCACCGAGGGGCGTGTGATCTTCGACGGACGCGACCTCGGAGCCATGCGGGAGGTGGAGGTCGCGTCTTTGAGGGCGCGGGCGTTCGGTTTCGTCTTTCAGACGTTCAACCTGCTCCCGACCCTCTCGGCGCAGGAGAACGTCGAAGCCGCACTCGTGCCCTTCGGCGTTCGAGGCCCGGAGCGCCGGCGCCGGGCGCTCGCGGCGCTCGAGGAGCTCGGTCTCGGCGACAGGGCGAGCCACCTCCCGTCCGAGCTCTCCGGCGGTCAGCAGCAGCGGGTCGCCATCGCCCGCGCGCTCGTGAAAGAGCCGCAGGTGCTGCTCGCGGACGAGCCGACGGGCAACCTCGACGAGGACACTCGGGGGGAGATCATGTCCGTCCTCGAAGGGCTCTGGCGAGCGCGGGGGCTGACGCTCGTCATCGTCACGCACGACACCTGGGTGGCGCGCAGGGCTCAGCGCGTGGCGGTCATGAGAGCAGGCCGCATCTCGGTCGGATCCCGGGGCCCCGACACAGCCGGAACGCCGGCCGGTGCCGCCGGCGGTGCCTTCATGCCTGCCTGATCGCCGTCGGGCGCCCAGCCCTCGGCCGGTCACGGAGCTGCGGCACGGAGGCGCTTCGCGGTCGGTACCGGGCGGACCCAGAGCGAGCGGGAGGCACCTCCCGGAGCGGGCAGCCTCTACTGACCGACTATCCGGCGCCCCGCCAGAGCACGGCCGAGGGTGAGCTCGTCGGCGTACTCGAGGTCCCCGCCGACCGGCAGCCCGCTCGCTATGCGGGACACGGTCACGCCGAGCGGCGCCAGCAGCCTCGCCAGGTACATCGCCGTGGCTTCACCTTCGAGGTTCGGGTTCGTGCAGAGGATGACCTCCTTCACGTCCTCGTCGCCGAGCCGCCGCAGGAGCTCGCGTATCCGGAGCTGCTCCGGTCCGATGCCGTCTATCGGATTGAGGGCCCCACCGAGCACGTGGTAGAAACCGTTGAATTCCCTCGTGCGCTCCACGGCGACGATGTCGCGGGGATCCTCGACGACGCAGACAAGGGTCGCATCCCGTCTCGAGTCGAGACAGATCGTGCACTGCTCGGCTTCGGAGACGTTGAAGCAACGCTCGCAGAGCCTGATCTTGTCCTTCACCTGCACGACGGCTGCGGCCAGCCGCAGGGCCTCGTCCTTTTCCACCTCGAGCAGGTGGAATGCGATTCGCTGGGCGGACTTTGGTCCTATGCCGGGCAGGCGACCCAGCTCGTCGACCAGGTCCTGGATCGGTCCGGCGAACATCTCAGGAGGGCCGGTCGTTGTCGCCGGGGTTGGGAGTGGGGGACAGGGTCTCGCCGTTCGCAGCCTCCGCGACTGCGCTCCCGGTGCCCTCCTCGCCGGTACCGGCCGTGCTGGCTGTGCTGGCTGTGCCGGCCGTGCTGGCTGTGCCGGCTGTGCTGGCCGTGCTGGCTGTGCCGGCCGTGTCCGTCGTCCCTGTCCTGTCCTCCGTGGTACCGCCCCCGAGGCCGAGGCCGCCGAGCACGTCCGACAGACGCCCGAGCACGCCCTCTGCGCCACCTCCCCGAGCCGTGAGGCCGCCGACGATGCCCGCCACCCCGGAAAGATCGATGCCGAGAGCATCCATCGATCCGGCGACGTCTCCCTGCAGCTCTGCGAACTGGGAGAGCACATCCCGGAGCGCGGCGAGGACCATGTCCTCGAGCAGCGAGACGTCGTCCGGGTCGACGACAGCGGGATCGATGTGCACAGAGCGCGCCTCGAGATCTCCCGAGAGCTCGATCGTCACTCCGCCGCTTGCAGCGCTGCCCGTGAGGACCGCGGCCGACGCCTCGGCTGCCGCCGAGTCGAAGCGCTCCTGCACGTGCTCGAATTGGGCGAAGAGATCTCCGATGTCGAGGAGACCGGGAAATGGGCCGGGGCCCGAGTCGGCCGCCGGCTGCGGCGGGCGCTCCTCCGGCTGCTCGGCCGTAGCCTCCGGACTGTCGTCGCTCACGAGACCTCCTCGGCGCCGGGGAACTCCTCGAGCAGGCGGTTCTCCACCCAGGAGACCGAATCGTGCGGTTGGACATCGCCGGCGATGTCCTCAGGACTCACTTCCTCGAGGTCGTCGCCCTCGTCGCCTTCGTCGCGGGCGACGGCTCCGGCCGTCCTCCCGCGGAGCGTCGCGCCCGTGGTTCGGCCTCCTCCGGAGCTCTTTGCTGCGGATCTCTGCTCCGGGCCGCCGCCCGGGTCGGTGTCCGGGTCCGCGACGAGCCGAACACGAAGGCGACAGCCGAAGTGCTCGCCCAGCGTTCTCGCCACCTCGTCCTCGAGCGGGCTCGCATGCTCGACGTGGGCGGCGTTCGGCAGGGCGATCGTCACCTCGTCGTCCTCGACGGTCACGAACCGGCCCGACGCGTAGATGGCTCTCGCCCGCGGCCGCAACCTGGCAAGGACGTGGTCTGCCCAGGCCGTGACGAGATCGTCGCGGCTCGGGACACGACCTCCCGCTCCCCCCGCTCCCGCCGGCTGGACGGCATCGGTCGCCGGCCCGGCGGAATCCGGCCGGGCGCCTGCCCGGCCCCCCGCCGGCGTCACCGGCGAGACCGGTGGTCCGGTCGCCGGTCCTGGCCCGGAGCCAGGGCCGCCCGCACGGAACGCTCCGAGCGCCGGCCTCTCCCCTGGCGCGGTCGAGGACGCATCCGCCCCCTCTCCCGACGCGGGACCGGGCATGGCGCGACGGGTCTCGGGCGCGCGAGATGCGAGCGGTGCCGGCGGGGCGGGCGGCGCGCCTGGCGCCGTCAGCCGCTCCGCGAGATCGCTCATCTTCCGCTCGAGGCGCTCGAGGCGCTCGAGCACGGCGGCGGCGCTGTCGTCCACCTCTGGATGCGTCAGCTTCACGAGTGCGACTTCGAGTGTCGTGCGAGCGTCGAGCGACTCCCGCATGTCGACCATGGCCGCTCCGAGGATCTCGAGCGCCCGGACGCACCGCGCGGGCCCAATGGACGGCAGGCCGGCAGGCACACCGGTCGAGACCACAGCCTCGGTACCCGGGGCGACGGTCGTGAGGAAGACGGTGCGCAACGAATCGACCAGGTCGGACGCAAGCCGCGGAGCGTCGAAACCCGCCACCAGCGCTGCCGCGACGCTTCTCAGCGCCGCCTCCGTCTCCCGCTCGGCGATCGATCCGACGATGTCTCGCACGTACCGGTCGCCGTCGTCCACCACTCCCGCGGCGGCGACCTGGTCGAGGGCGGAGATGGCATCGCGCGCCGAGCCGTGGCCACGGCGGACCGCCGCCTGGATCCCGTCGCCGGGAAGCTCGAGCCTCGCGTCGACGGCGATCTCCTCGAGCAGGGACGTCAGCACCTCGGTCTCGAAGAGGTGGAACTCGTAGTGCTGGGTCCGGCTGCGGATGGTCGGGAGCACCTTCTGCGGATCCGTCGTGGCGAGCACGAACACGACGCGTCCCGGTGGTTCCTCGAGCGTCTTCAAGAGGGCGTTGGACGCCGCCGTCGAGAGCATGTGCACCTCGTCGACGATGTAGACCTTCCACTCGCCCGGGCTGGCGAGCGACGCGCGGGAGACGAGGTCACGCATGTCGTCAACGCGGTTGTTCGACGCCGCGTCCAGTTCGTGCACGTCGAGGGAGGCACCCCTGGCGATGTCGCGGCACGAGTCGCAGACGCCGCACGGTTCGCCCTCGAGCGGGTTGGCGCAGTTCAGCGCCTTGGCGAGGATCCTCGCGGTCGAGGTCTTGCCGGTTCCCCGCGGCCCGGAGAACAGATAGGCGTGTGCAACCCTCCCGTCGCGAACGGCGTTCTTCAGCGCCAGCACCACGTGGTCCTGGCCGCGTATCTCCGAGAAGCGCTGTGGCCGGTAGCGGCGATAGAGGGACCGGTAGCCCTCCGAAGCGACATCACGCGTGGCCACCCTGCGAGATTACGACGCGCCCGTGCCGCGCGTGACAGGAAGGAGTCCGGCGCTGCCGGGTGCAGCAGCCAGGTCCCCTGCGGCACATCAGCGAGCTCGCTGAGAGCTGCTGCCTCCCGGCCCTGACTCGGTTCACGGTCGCCAATTGCGCAGAACCCGGCCACTGCACGCGACAGCGCCGACGCGTGCAACGATACCCTGACAG
>JAJYVX010000276.1 GCA_021791795.1 Actinomycetes bacterium
ACGGTCGAGAGCTCGTCGAGCCCGTCGTGGCCGTAGACGATCATCGCCCGCTCGGTCCGGTTCGCCTCGAGTACTTGGAGCATCCGCGTCGCCATCGCCGGGTCGCCGATGCCGATGAGCTGACGGGTCGCCCCGGCCGGGTTGGCGAGAGGGCCGAGGAAGTTGAACACGGTCGGCGCGCCGAGCTCGCGGCGCACCGGCGCCGCGTGACGCATGGCGGGGTGGAACCGCGGTGCCAGGCAGAAACCGATGCCTGCTTCGGTCACGCACTTCGACACGCCGGCCGGCCCGAGGTCGATCACGACGCCGAGGGCCTCGAAGACGTCGGCCGAGCCGGACTTCGAGGTCGCCGCCCGCCCGCCGTGCTTGCAGACCTGCGCACCGGCGGCGGCCGCCACGACGGCCGCCATCGTCGAGACGTTGATCGTCCCGCTGCGGTCCCCTCCGGTCCCGCAGGTGTCGAGCAACCCGGGGCCGAGCTCGAGGTGCTCACCGTGGGCTCGCATCGAGCGGACGAGACCGACCATCTCCTCTGCCGTCTCGCCTTTCACCCTCATGGCCGCCGCGAAGGCGGCCACCTGGGTCGGTGCCGCCACCCCGGAGAGCACCGAATCGAGGACGGCGGCCGCCTCCTCGCTCGTGAGGTGCTCCCCTTTGAACAGCCGCGACAGGACCGCCGGCCACCCGCCGAGCGACTCGAGGGTGAGCCTCCCGTCCCCGCCGTTCACGAGGAGCTCTCCACCGGCTCTCAGTCCCACCACAGGTGGCGGTCGAGGACGCCCTTTCCGATCAGCCCGAGCTGGACCTGCGAGGTCCCCTCGACGATCGTGAGCTGGCGGGCGTCGCGGTACCAGAGCTCGGTCGGGTGGTCCTTCATGTACCCGGCCGCACCGAGCAGCTGGACGGCGAGGCCCGAGGCCTTCACGGCCACCTCGGTCGCGTAGTACTTCGCCATCGAGAGATACGGGACCCACTCCCGGGTGAACTTGCCCTCGTCTGCGAGCGCGGCCGAGCGGTAGGTGAGCAGACGGGCGGCTTCGATCTCGGTCGCCATCTTCGCGATCTCCCATCTGATGCCCTGGAAGTCCGAGATGGTGCCGCCGAAGGCCTTTCGCTCTTTCACGTACTCGGTCGCGTACATGAGGGCCCCCTCGGCGAGACCGATGCCCCGCGCCGCCACGATGGGGCGCATCGAGTTGAGCCCGAGCATGGCGAGGCGGAAGCCGCCCACCTCGCCGATGACGTTCTCGGCCGGGACACGGACGTCCTCCAAGACGAGCTCGCCGGTGTCGACCCCACGCACGCCCATCTTTCTGTCGAGCGAGCCGACCGAGACACCAGGCGCGCTCCGCTCGACGATGAAGGCGGTGATCGAGTCGTGCCGGCGGGAGGAGGGGTCGCCGGTCTTCGCGAAGACCGTGTACCAGTCGGCCTGGGCGACACCCGACATCCAGCACTTGACGCCGTTCAGCACCCAGCCGCCGTCTTGATCGGGATCGGCCGTCGCCCGCGTCCGCATGCCGACGACGTCGCTCCCGGCGCCCGGTTCCGACAGGCCGAAGGAGGCCCGCAGGCTGCCGTCCGCGATGCCGGGGAGGTAGCGCTTTTTCTGGTCCTCAGAGCCGGCGATCATGACCGGGCCGGTCGGAAGCCGCGTGAGCAGCAGCATGAGGGCGGCCGTGTTCGAGTACTTGGCCACCTCCTCGATGGCGATCGTGAGCCCCATGATGCCGGCCCCCGACCCGCCGAACTCGGTCGGGATGCACAGCCCCAACAGCCCGGCCGCCGCGAAGGCGTCGAAGAGGTCCTGTGGGTACTCACCCGTCTCGTCGATCTCGCGAGCTCGCGGCTTGACCTTGTCCCTCGCGAGACGGCGGACGGTGCTCTGGAGCTCGGCGAGCTCGTCTGAGAAGGAGAAATCCACGACCGCAGGCTACTTCTCGCCCCGAACCGTCCCGCAAACGGGAGGCGCCGGGCCACTGCCGGCGCCGAGGCGCCTCGTGGGGGGTGGTCGAAGGCGGTGGGGCTAGGCCGACTTGCGGCGCTGGCGGAGGATCCTGCGGCGCTCGCGCTCGGTGGCGCCACCCCAGACCCCTTCGCGCTCGCGAGCCGCCAGGGCGTGCTCGAGGCACGCCTGACGCACCGGGCAGGTGTCGCAAACGGCCTTGGCTTCCCACGCGTCCTCGTCGGACGCAGGGTAGAAAATGTCAGGGTCGAGACCCCGGCATGCGGCTCGGTTGCGCCACGTGGCGTTCATTGCGATTCACTTTCTCGGCCGGTGCGCGACGGACGATCGCACACGTCACAAACGAATGTCCCCAGGTGCCGCCGTCGATGAAGCTCCCGCCGCCGGCCGGGAAAACAATTATCACCGCTCAGCGCGCGCTTGTCAACACCCCTGCCCGCGCCAGTGTATGATCCGCCGCTCCAGGGCAGCCGACCGGAGCGAATGCTACCAGTCGGAAGCGATCGAGGCCCGAGTCTCGTCGCCGAGAAGGATCTCGTGGCGATAGGCCGGATGGTCGATCGCAAGCGCCGCCGGGCCGGCGACAAAGCGCTCGCGCTGGCGGGCGTCGAGGGCGATGCGGACGTAATGGACGGACGCCGTCACCTCCTCGCGGGTGAGCTGCGCCTCGTGGGCCGCCTCGACCGTCGCCGGGACAGCCTCGTGGTCGTCACCGAGGCGGAGCAGCACCGCTCGCTCGATGCCGACCAGCTTCGGGAGCCACTCACGAAGCTCGGCCTCGGTCGTGAGCTCGATGAACAGCGTCATCGAGAGCTCGCCCGGCCCCGGGATGAGCGGGTTGTAGACGTCGAGCTCGTGCTGGATCTGCTCGTCGGTCATCATCCGCTCCGCCCGTGCCATCTCTTGGACCTGGAAGCGCATCGTCGTTCTGTTCTCGAACACGACCGTCACGATCGGGCCGATCGGAACGCGGCGCACCCGCTTGAGGGCCCTCACCTCGGCGCGGAAGCGGTCGCGGTCGCGCTCGTAGGCCCGCAGGTCCTCGATGTCGGAAAGGACGAGTGCTGGCGTGGCCTCGCCTCCTTCGAAGCGGTCCTTTACCACCTCGGTTCTCCTTCCTCGTCGCTCGGGAGGGCGGCGGGCGTCGCCAGAAAGCAGAGCTCGTCGCCGGGGGGCCGAGCGCTTCTTCGCCGGGGGCCGAGCCTCCGGCCGGCCCGCTCGGGGCCGGCCGGGAAGGCCTCAAGCCGAGGGACTCAGCTGAGGGAGTCGAGTCCCTGCTGGAAGCGGCCGGCATGGCTCTTCTCGGCCCG
>JAJYVX010000050.1 GCA_021791795.1 Actinomycetes bacterium
TCTTCTTCGGGCCCTTGCGAGTGCGGGCGTTCGTGTGAGTGCGCTGGCCGTGGACAGGGAGCCCGCGCCGGTGGCGGATCCCCTGGTAGCAGCCGATCTCCATCTTGCGCTTGATGTCCTGGGCGATGTCGCGCCGGAGATCGCCCTCGACCTTCAGGTTGGCGTCGATGTAGCCGCGGAGCCGTGTGACCTCTTCGTCGGTGAGGTCACGGACCCTCGTGTCCTCGGAGATTCCCGTGGCCGTGCACACCTGCCGCGCGGTCGAGCGCCCGACGCCGTAGATGTAGGTCAGCGATATCTCGAGCCGCTTCTCGCGGGGGATGTCTACGCCGGAGATCCGGGCCATCAGCCTTGCCGCTGCTTGTGGCGCGGGTTCTCGCAGATGACCATCACCCGGCCGTGCCGCCTGATCACCTTGCACTTCTCGCACATCGTCTTCACGCTCGGTCGAACCTTCACGTCTCCAGTCCGTTCTCTTACTTGTACCGATAAGTGATCCGGCCCCGCGTCAAGTCGTAGGGCGTTATCTCCACCTGTACTCGGTCGCCCGGGAGGATCCGGATCCGGTGCATCCGCATCTTGCCGGAGGAGTGGGCCAGCACCTTGTGGCCGTTCTCCAGCTCGACCCGGAACATGGCGTTCGGGAGCGGCTCGACGACCGTGCCTTCGAGCACGATCGCATCCTCTTTGGGTTTCGGCAGGGTGGACCCTCCTCGGAGAAGCAGTCGGTGGCGCCGGCTGGCGGTGGCAGCCGAGCGGCCGGGTGAAGTCCCCGGCAGCTTGCCCGTTCCGGCCTGACGACGTCCTAGGTGCCCGATTGGCCGCGAAGTGACAGCCGATCAAAGCACGCAACAGCATAGCCGCCGGTCAGGCGCCCTGCGACGCCCCTTCGGGACCCGCCGCAGCCCTCCGGGCGGACCAGCGGGCCCTGGTCTTCGCCCGGTGCGACCCGGTGCGTTTGCCGCCCGCACCCGACTAGCCGAGCGTGAGGATCTCCGGGCCGCCGTCGGTCACGGCGATGGTGTGCTCGAAGTGGGCCGAGAGGCTCCCGTCGGCCGTCACGACGCTCCAGCCGTCGGAGAGCTCCACGGTGGCCGCTCCGCCGGCGTTCACCATGGGCTCGACGGCGAAGACGTTTCCCACCTTGAGGCGTGGGCCGGGGGCGCCCGGCCAGTAGTTCGGCACCTGCGGCTCCTCGTGCATGGCCGTCCCGATGGCGTGGCCGACGTAATTCCGCACGACCGAGTAGCCGGCCGCCTCGGCGACCTGCTGCACCGCGCGTCCGATCTCGTGCAGGCGGTTGCCCTCGTACATCTGCTCGATGCCGGCGAAGAGGGAGCGCTCGGTCACCTCGAGGAGCCGACGGGCATCCGCGGAGACCTCTCCCACGGGCGCCGTGTAGGCGGCGTCGCCGTGGTAGCCCTCGACGATCGCCCCGCAGTCGACGGAGATTATGTCGCCCTCCTCGAGCACGTAGTCGCCCGGGATCCCGTGCACGATCATGTCGTTAGGCGAGGTGCACACCGTGGCGGGGAAGCCGTGATAGTTGAGGAAGTTCGACCGCGCGCCCCTCCGCTCGAGCACCTCGCGCGACGCCTTGTCGATGTCGAGCGTCGTGATGCCCGGCTTGATGATGGCCCGCGTCTTCTCGTGGATCTCGGCGACGACCTTGCCTGCCCGCCGCATCTTCGCGAGCTCCTCGGGGGTTCTGATCACCTGCCGGCGGACCTCACGGGAAGCTGAAGCCTCCGGCGCCGCGACGCTCGTCGATGATCGCCACGAGACCGTCGCTCACCTCGTCGGGCGTGCCGAGGCCCGGCGCACGCACGAGCTTGCCCGAGGCCTCGTACCACTCGACGAGCGGCGCCGTCTCCTTGTCGTAGAGGTCGAGGCGCCGCTTGATCGCCGCTTCGGTGTCGTCCTCCCGCTGGATCACCTCGCCACCGCAGTTGTCGCATATCCACGGCACCCGCGGCGGCTGCTCGACCGAGTAGATGGCCTCGCAGTCGACGCAGACCCTCCTCGAGGCGAGCCTGCAGAGGACGACCTCGGTCGGCACCTCGAGATCGATCACGAGGTCGAGCTCGGAGGGGCTCAGCAGTGCGGCGAGACCCTTCGCCTGGGCGACCGTGCGCGGGAAGCCGTCGAGCACGAAGCCTCTCGCCTTCGTGTCGTCCTGGTCCAGCCGCTCACCCACCATCTCGAGCACGATCACGTCGGGGATGAGCTCACCGGCGTCGAGGTAGCGCTGCGCTTCCTTCCCGAGCGGCGTCTTCGCCTTCACCGCGGCGCGCAGCATCTCGCCGGTCGAGATGTGGGGGATGACGTAGTGGTGCGACAGGCGCATGCATTGCGTCCCCTTCCCTGCCCCCTGTTTGCCGAGGACGACGAGCCTCCCGCCCGGTACCACCTAGGCCAAGAAGCTCTCGTAGTTGCGCATCATGAGCTGGCTGTCGATCTGCTTCATCGTCTCGAGCGCAACGCCGACGGCGATGAGGAGCGTGGTCCCGAAGTACGGGATCGTCGTGATGTGCCAGGAGGCGAGGATCACGGAGGGGATGAGCGCCACGAGCGCGAGGAAGAGGCTGCCCGGCAACGTCAAGCGGTTGAGGATCTTCGAGAGGTAGGTCTCGGTCGGCGCGCCCGGCCGGAATCCCGGTATGTAGCCCCCCTGCTTCCTGATCTGGTCGGCTTGCTGGTGCGGGTCGAACGTCACGCGGACGTAGAAGAAGGTGAAGAGCACGATGAGCAGGCCGTAGACGAAGAGGTAGACGCCGTCCGTCGGGTTGAGGAGGTTGTTCGTCACCCAGGAGCGGTACGTCTGCCAGGGCACGACGTTCGAGATGAGCACCGGTATGTAGAGAAGGGAGCTGGCGAAGATGATGGGGATGACGCCCGCCTGGTTGACCTTGAGAGGGATGTAGGTGCTCTCCCCTCCGTACATGCGCCGCCCCTGCACCCTTCTTGCAAATGTGACGGGGATACGCCTCTGTCCCTGCTCCATGAAGACGATGGCGACGAGGAGCACTACGCAGACGAAGACGACTATGGCTAGGCCCGTCCACCCCTTGTCGTCCTTGATGAACTGGCCGTAGATCGGGATCGCGCTCACGACGTTCGAGAAGATGAGGAGCGACATCCCGTTGCCGATGCCACGCTGGGTGATGAGCTCACCCAACCACATGACGAACGCCGTGCCTGCCGTGAGGATGAGGATCATGAAGATCACGCGCTGCGGCGTGAAGACGGGGATGAGGTCGACATGGTTCGTGAAGAGGTTCCCGGAGTGCCAGAGGAACAGGAGGCCGGCCGACTGCATGACGGCGAGGCCGATCGTCAGGTAACGGGTCACCTGGGTCAGCTTCTTCTGCCCCACCGCCCCCTGGTCTCGCCACTGTTCGAACTTCGGGATCACGCCGGCGAGCAGCTGGATGATGATCGACGAGGTGATATAGGGCATGATGCCGAGGCCGAGCACTGCGGCCTTGCTGATCCCGGTACCAGCGAACAGGGTGAGGTAGCCGAGCACGCCATTGTGCTGGCCCGCCGTCGAAAGTGTCCTCACCTGGGCGAAGTCGACACCAGGTACAGGGACGTTGACGCCGACCTGGTAGATGGCGATGACGAGCAGCGTGAAGAGGACCTTGTTGCGAAGGTCGGCCACACGGAACATGTTTCGCAGGCTGGACAGCATCACCTCTCCTGACGACTACAGGGCAGACTGGGCTGTCCGGCGGGTTCACATGGCGCCGAACCGCCCGTTCCGGCCATCATTCACCCTATCGGTTTGCGAGGGCGTTTCCTTGGCTGGGAGGCCTACGGTCTCCGAACGGCCTGTCGACGACGGTGACCGAACCCCCCGCTGCCTCGATCGCCTCGCGGGCTGAGCGCGAGAACGCGTGAGCCGACACCGAGACGGCACGGCTGATCTCGCCGCCGCCAAGGACCTTCACGAGGCCCTTGTGGTGCACGATGCCGGCATTCTTCAGGCTGTCGACGGTGATCTCCGCATCGTCGAGCGACTCGAGGACGTCGAGGTTGACGACGTTGTATTCCACTCGGAACGGGTTGGCGAAGCCGCGCAACTTCGGGATGCGCTGGCTCAGGGGCAGCTGGCCACCCTCGAAACCCGGCTTCACCGTGTCTCTCGCCTTCGTGCCTTTCGTACCCCGGCCCGCGGTCTTGCCGCCCTTGCCCGCAATCCCACGGGCGACCCTGCGCCTCCGCTTGTGGGAGCCGGGTGCCGGAGCGAGGTCGTGGACCTTCATCGTGACTTCTCCTCCTCCACCTCTGCCCATTCGACGAGATGCGGGACGCGTGCGATCATCCCCCGGATCTCGGGGCGGTCCGGGAGGACGCGCGACTTCCCTATCCGGCCGAGGCCGAGCGCCCGGAGAGTGCCCCGGTGCTTCGGCTTCGACCCGATGGACGAGCGCACCTGGACGACCTTGAGGTTCGCCATCAAACGGCCTCCTGCGACGCTGTCGCCCGACCCAGCTTCCGCCTCTCTTCGTACGCCCTCAGCACCCCGTTAGGGGTGACCTCGTCGGGTGCCTTGCCCCGCAGCCGGGCGACCTCGTCGGGCCGCCGGAGCGCCTTCAGGCCTGCGAGCGTGGCGTGGGCCACGTTGATGGCGTTCGAGGTGCCGAGCGACTTCGCCACCACGTCGTGTATCCCGGCCATCTCGAGAATGGCTCGTGCCGCGCCGCCGGCTATGACGCCCGTGCCGGGGGCAGCCGGCTTCAAGAGGATGCGACCGGCGCCCGCCTCGCCGATCACGGGATGCGTGATCGTGGAGCCTGCGAGCGGTACCTCCATCATGTTCTTGCGCGCCTCGTCGATCCCCTTCTGCACGGCGAGACCAGCCTCCTTCGCCTTGCCGTAGCCGAGACCGACGCGCCCGTTCCCGTCGCCTATCACCATGAGAGCCGTGAAGGAGAAACGCCTCCCTCCCTTCACGACCTTCGCGACTCGATTGACTTTGATGGTCCGCTCTTCGTATTGGGAGTCAGGCATCTAGACCTCCAAACCGGCTTCACGTGCGGCATCGGCCAGGGCGGCCACGCGGCCGTGATAGCGGGAACCGCCGCGGTCGAACACGACCCGGGTGACCCCGTGCTCTCTCGCCCGCTCCGCGACGAGCCGCCCGACGGCCTTGGCGGCCTCCTGGTTCCCGGTCGGCTTGGCCCGCAAAGGGGCCTCGAGGCTCGAGGCGGCGGCGAGCGTGCGGCCGGCGGTGTCGTCGATCACCTGGGCGACGATGTGGCGGTTGGACCTGAACACGGCGAGGCGGGGGCGCTCCGGCGTGCCGGCGACCTTCCGCCGGACGCGCCGGTGCCGGCGGGTCTTCAGCTCGTGCGTACGGTTCTTGCTCATGGCTACTTCGCTGCCTTCCCCGCCTTGCGGCGGACAACCTCGCCCGCGTAGCGGACTCCCTTGCCCTTGTAGGGCTCGGGCTTGCGGATCTTCCGGATGTCTGCGGCGACCTGACCGACCTTCTCCTTGTCGATCCCCCGGACGACGATACGGGTCGGCGTCGGCACCTCGAAACTGACCCCGTCCGGCGCGTCCACCACGACAGGGTGGCTGAAGCCGAGGGCGAGCTCGATCTGGCCGGGGGTGCGCGCCTGGGCGCGGTAGCCGACGCCGACGATCTCGAGCTCCTTCGAGAAGCCGGCCGTCACGCCGGTCACCATGTTCGCCACGAGGGAACGAACGAGGCCGTGGAGAGCCCTGTTCTGCCGCTCGTCGTTCGGCCGCTCGACGAGAACCGAGCCGTCGTCCGTCCGCACGACGATCTCGCCCGGTAGCGCGCGCCGGAGGGTGCCCTGCGGCCCCTTCGCGGTGACGATCCTGTCGGCGAGCCAGACGTCGACGCCGCTCGGGATCGCGATGGGCGTGCGTCCGATCCTGCTCATCGCGGCTCACCACACATAACAGAGCACCTCCCCGCCCATGTGGCGCTGGCGGGCTTCGCGGTCGGTCATGAGCCCCTGGCTCGTCGAGAGCACGGCGACGCCGAGCCCGCCGAGCACGCGGGGCAGCTTGTCGGCCCGGGCGTAGATGCGGAGACCCGGCTTGGAGATGCGCCGGAGGCCGCCGATCACCCTGTCGCGCTCGGGTGTGTACTTGAGGGTGATCTGGAGCACCTTGCCCGGGCGGCGCTGGTCGTCGCTCGTCGTGAAGCCGGCTATGTACCCCTCACGCTCGAGGATGGCCGCCAGCGACTCCTTCAGCTTCGAGCTCGGCATCGCCACCGTGTCGTGCATGGCGACGTTGGCGTTCCTCATGCGGGTGAGCATGTCGGCGATGGGGTCTGTCATGGTCATCGAAGGTCGCCTCCTCTCACCAGCTGGCCTTGGTGACGCCGGGCACTTCCCCGGCGTGGACCATCTCCCTCAGGCAGATCCGGCAGAGCCCGAACTTGCGGAAGACCGCGCGCGGCCGCCCGCAGCGGCGGCAACGGGAGTAGGCGCGCACCTTGTAGCGCGGTGTCTGCTGCTGCTTCTCTATGAGTGCCTTCTTCGCCATGCGGCTTACTGTCCTTCGCGCCGGAACGGGAACCCGAAAGCCGAGAGGAGCGCTCGCCCCTCGTCGTCGTTGCGGGCCGTTGTGACGATGGTGATGTCCATGCCTCGGGTGGAGTCGATCTTGTCGTAGTCGATCTCGGGGAATATCAGTTGCTCGGTGACGCCGAACGTGTAATTGCCGCGGCCGTCGAAGCTCCGCGGCGAGAGCCCGCGGAAGTCGCGGATGCGGGGGATCGCGAGGCTGATGAGCCGGTCGAAGAACTCCCACATCTTCTCGCCCCGAAGCGTCACCATGCAGCCGATGGAGTTGCCCTGGCGAAGCTTGAAGCCGGCGATCGAGCGGCGGGCCTTCGTCACGACCGGACGCTGGCCCGCTATCGCCTCGAGGTCCCGCACCGCGCCCTCGAGCAGTGACTGCTGCTGAGTCGCCCGGCCGACGCCCATGTTTATGACGATCTTCTCGAGCCTTGGAACCTGCATGACGTTGCCGAGACCGAGCTCGGTCCGCAGCCTGTCGCGGATCTCGCCCTCGTAGCGTTCGTGCAGCCGCGGCTTCGGGGGCGCCGTCGTCGCCGCTGTTTGGGCCGCGCTCACAGGTCGCCTCCGCACTTCTTGCACACCCGGGACTTCTTGCCGTTCTCGTCGTACCGGTAGCCGATGCGCGTCGCCCCGCAACGCCCGCAGATGAGCGCGACCGAAGACGCGCTGAGCGGCATGTCCTTGTCGATGATGCCTCCCTGCATGGTGCCCCGAGTGGGCTTCTGGTGGCGCTTGGCGATGTTCACGCCCTCGACGATGACCTTGTGCGCACGCGGGAGCACCCGCATCACCTCGCCGACCTTGCCACGATCCTTGCCCTGGAGGACCTGCACCCTGTCTCCCTTGCGTATGCGCACTCAGATCACCTCCGGAGCGAGAGAGACGATCCGCATGAACCGCTTCTCGCGCAGCTCCCGCCCGACCGGGCCGAAGATGCGCGTGCCGCGCGGCTGCAGCTGCTCGTTTATGAGGACGGCGGCGTTCTCGTCGAAGCGGATGTAGCTGCCGTCCGGCCGCCTGTTCTCCTTGCGCGTGCGCACCACGACGCAGCGGACGACGTCGCCCTTCTTCACCGCTGCGCCCGGGACGGCGTCCTTCACCGTTGCGATGAAGATGTCCCCGATGCGGGCGTACCGCCTGCGCGATCCTCCGAGCACCTTGATGCAGAGGACCTCCTTCGCGCCCGAGTTGTCGGCCACGCGAAGGCGCGACTCCTGCTGGATCATCGGGCACGCTCCAGGATCTCGACGAGGCGCCAGCGCTTGGTCTTCGAAAGCGGCCGGGTCTCGGCCACCCGCACCCTGTCCCCGTTGCTGGCCTCGTTCTCCTCGTCGTGGACGTACAGCTTGCGCGTGCGCTGGACCGTCTTCGCGTACCTCGCGTGGCGCACCCTCTCGGTGACGGCGACCACGGCGGTCTTGTCCATCGCGGTCGACACGACGAGCCCCTCGCGAACCTTGCGGCGGTTCGCACGCCCCTCTGACCCCGCGGCGGCACCCACCGGTGGCCTGCTGGCGGGGGAGCCGACAGCGCCCGCGCCGCCGCCCGTTGCGGCACCGTCCGGTGTGGCCACCTGCTCGACCGCTCCCTGCGGCTCTTCGTCGGCCATCACGCCTCCTCCTCATCGGGCCGCCGGCGACTCGTCACCTGGACCCGGGCTCGCCCTTCTGCGAGCTCTATCTCCTTCTGGCGCTGGACCGTGAGCGCCCGGGCGACCTCCCTGCGCACCTGGCCGAGCCGAGCGCTGTTGTCGAGCCTGCCCGTCGCGGACTGGAAGCGCAGGTTGAACAGCTCCTTGCGGCCGTTGTCGATTCTGGCCTGGAGCTCTCCGTCGTCCATCTCCATGAATTCGGCGGCAGTCGTCATCAGACCTGCACCTCCGGACTCGCGCCGATCCCGGGACGGACGACGAAGCGCGCCTTTATGGGCAGCTTCTGGATGGCGCGTTCCATGGCCCCGCGCGCAAGCGTCTCGTCGACCCCCGAGAGCTCGAAGAGGACACGGCCGGGCTTCACGACCGCGACCCAGTGCTCCGGGTTGCCCTTCCCCGAACCCATCCGAGTCTCGGCAGGCTTCTGCGTGACCGGCTTGTCGGGGAAGATGCGGATCCAGACCTTCCCGCCTCGGCGGACGTGGCGGGTCATGGCGATTCGGGCAGCCTCGATCTGGCGTGCCGTGATCCATCCAGGCTCGAGCGCCTGGATGGCGTAGTCGCCGAAGTTGATGGCATCGCCGCCCTTGGCGAGGCCGTTCATGCGGCCGCGCTGCTGCTTTCGGTGCTTCACCTTGCGGGGCATCAACATCAGTCGGTCTCCCTACGGAAATGCGGCACGTCGTGGTGCTGGTCGCGCGTGCGCCGCTCGATCTCCTCCTCCTCGGCGAGCAGGCGCTCGAGCGCCTCGTCGCCGGCGGCTCCCGGGAGCGGCGACTGCGGCTTCTCGGCCGCCTCGGTCTCGACGGCCTCGGTCTCGACGGCCCCGGTCTCGGCGGCCTCGGCCTCGGCCGGCGCCGCAGGCTCCGCAGGTGCCTCGACCACCTCGGGGGTCTCCGCCACTTCCGGTGCGGAGCCGGGCTCACCCTGGTCCGGACGGCGGCGCCCGCCACCGGCGCTCACGATCCGGCGGGGGCGGCCCTGCCCCGACGTCTCGCCGACGGCCATCGCCGCCTCGCGGGAGATCTTCTCCTCGGCCGACGTCTTGTAGGGGAGGATGTCTCCCTTGTAGATCCAGACCTTGATGCCGACGCGCCCGGTCGTGGTCCGAGCCTCGCGAAAGCCGTAGTCGACGTCGGCGCGCAGGGTGTGGAGCGGGACCCGCCCCTCACGGTAGGACTCGCGCCGCGCCATCTCGGAACCGCCGAGGCGGCCTGAGCACTGGACCCGCACGCCCTGGGCGCCGGCCTTCTGCACGGTCTGGATGGCACGCTTCATCGCCCGGCGGAAGCTGATGCGGCGGGCAAGCTGGTCTGCGATGCCCTGGGCGATGAGCGCCGCGTCGAGCTCCGGCTGCTTTATCTCCTGGATGTTGAGCTGGATGTTGCCGTTGTGGGTGATCCGGGCGAGCTGGCGCCGAAGCCGGTCTGCCTCGGCGCCCTTGCGGCCGATGACGATGCCCGGGCGCGCCGTGTGGACGTCGACGCGCAGGCGGTCACGGGTGCGCTCGACCTCGATCCTGCTCACTGCCGCCGCCTCGAGCTGCGACATGAGGTAGTCGCGGACCTTCCAGTCCTCGATGACGGCGTCCTGGTAATTGCGGTCGTCGAACCACCGCGACTTCCAGTCCGTGGTGACACCGAGGCGGAACCCGTAGGGGTTGACCTTCTGGCCCATCAGCTCTCCTCGTCCTTCTTGCTGCTCGCACCGGTCTCGCCTGCTGCCTCGCCAGGCGAAACGGCCCCGGTCTCAGACGAGCCGGATGCGCCCACATCGCCGTCGCCGGCTGCCGGGACCTCGTCTGGCTCTGTTTCTTCATCCGCCCCTTCGGCGGATGCAGCCGGGGCTTTTTCGGTCGGGACCCAGGACGCCTCGGGCTCGGGACCGAAGTCGAGGGCCGACTCCGCCTCCGACTCGAGCTCGCCGTGGCGGGACTCGCTCTCGAGCGCGCGGGCCTCGGAGAGGGCGTCGAGCGCCTCCGTGTCGGCCGTGAGAGCCGTCAGCTCTTCTGCCGCCGGCAGTTCCTCCTTCGCAGGCGCGCGCTCGGTCCGACGGCGACCGCGCCTCGCGCCGGCGACACGCCGAGCCCTCCGCTCTGCCTGCTCGGCCGCGATGCGGGCACGGCGGCGTGCGATCTCCTCCTCGGGCATGCGGGAGAGGATCACGGTGATGTGGCAGGTGCGCTTGCGGATCCTCGTCGCACGGCCACGCGCCCTCGGCCGCCAGCGCTTCAGCGTCGTGCCCTCGTCCGCGTAGCAGGCCGAGACGAACATCTCCTCGGGGTCGAGGCCGTCGTTGTTCTCGGCGTTCGCCGCGCAGGAGCGGAGCAGCTTCCCGACCACGTCCGACGCACCGCGCTCGGAGAGCTCGAGGATCTCCTGCGCACGGGTGTACTGCTTCCCCCTGATGAGGTCGAGCACCTCACGCGCCTTGAAGGCCGACATGGGCGAGTGCCGCACCGTCGCGCGCACGCCCTCGCGCTCGTTCGTCTTCACGCCGAACATCAGCGCCTCCCCGCCCGCTCCTGGCCGGCATGGAAGCGGAAGGTCCGCGTCGGCGCGAACTCGCCCAGCTTGTGGCCCACCATCGACTCGGTGATGTAGACGGGCACGTGCTTGCGGCCGTCGTGCACGGCGATGGTGTGACCGACCATGTCGGGAATGATCGTCGAGCGGCGCGACCAGGTCTTCACCACTCTCTTCTCGTTCCTCGCGTTGAGGTCGTCCACCTTCTTCAAGAGGTGGTCGTCCACGAACGGGCCCTTTTTCAAGCTACGCGGCATCTCTGCTCCCGGCGGCTAACGACGAGCGCCGCGAGTACGGCGGCGACGGATGATGAGCTGGTCTGACGGCTTGTGGCGGCGCCTCGTGCGACCCTCTTTCTGCCCCCAGGGCGACACGGGATGACGACCGCCGGAGGACTTGCCCTCCCCGCCGCCGAGAGGGTGGTCGACCGGGTTCATGGCGACACCACGGGTCTGCGGGCGCACGCCCTTCCAGCGGTTGCGCCCGGCCTTGCCGATCGAGACGAGCTCGGCCTCGGAGTTGCCCACCTCGCCGAGAGTCGCCCGGCAGTCGATCGAGACACGACGCATCTCGGTGGAAGGCAGGCGCAACGTGGCGAAGGCACCCTCCTTCGCGACGAGCTGCACGCTCATGCCGGCGCCACGGGCCAGCTTGCCGCCGCCACCCGGTCGGAGCTCGACGTTGTGCACGACGGAGCCGACGGGGATGAAGCGGAGCGGCAGGGCGTTGCCGACCCTTATGTCAGCGCCCTGGCCGGATTGCACGACGTCGCCGACGGCGAGGCGGGCAGGGGCGAGGATGTAGCGCTTCTCACCGTCGCGGTAGTGGAGGAGGGCGATGCGGGCGTTGCGGTTCGGGTCGTACTCGATCGAGGCGACCTTGGCGGGCACGCCGTCCTTGTCGCGCCGGAAGTCGACGAGACGGTACTGCTGCTTGTGTCCGCCGCCGCGGTGGCGCGCCGTCTTCCGCCCGTAGCTGTTGCGGCCACCGCTGCCGGTGTTCGGCACCGTGAGGGACCGCTCGGGCGAGTCCCTCGTTATCTCGGCGAAGTCGGCCGATGACTGGAAACGTCGGCCTGGGCTCGTCGGCTTGCGCTTGCGAAGTGCCATGTCTGCCTCAGCCTTCGAACAGGTCTATGCGGTCGTCGCCGACGAGGCGCACGATCGCCCTCTTGGTATCGGGACGCCGGCCGAAGGTGGCCGTACGGCGCTGCCGCTTGCGCTTGCCCTTGCGGTTCATCGTGTTGACGCTCGCCACCCGCACGCCGAACGACTGCTGGACGGCATCCCGGATCTGGATCTTGTTGGCGGACTTGTCGACGACGAAGACGTAGGTGCCCTCGTCCATGAGGGCGTACGACTTCTCCGACACGATCGGTCGGAGGAGAACTTGCCGCTCGCTCACTCGGAGTCCTCCTCGTCTTCCTCGGCGGCGCTCTCGGTCGCATCGGAGCTCGGCGCATCCTCGGCAGGCGAAACTGCCTCGGCTGCGCCAGCATCCGCTGCGCCAGCATCGTCCTCCGCCGACTCCGCTACCGGTTCGGCGCCCCCCGATTCGCCAGCAGCTTCGTCTTGCTCTTCGCGAGCAGCTGCGGCGGCCCAATGGGAGGCACCAGCCACATCCTCGGCATGCTCGCCGCGTTCATCGGCTACGGCCGAGTCGGTCGCATCCGGCTCGTCTGCATCCGGGGCAGTGTCGCCTGCCGAGGAGGCAGACGCAGACGATGCGGCCGGGGCCCTCTTCGCGGCGGCGTTGGGCGGCTTCGAGCCCTCGACCACGGTCACGCCGCCGGGCACCGTGTCGGTCGAGAAGACCACCCAGTCGTTGGCGAGCACGTCGTACGCGGTGAGCTGGGCCGCCGCGACGAGGTCGACGTCGGCCAGGTTGGCGAACGAGCGCTCGACTGCGAAGGAGTCCTCGCCGAGGACGACGAGGATGTTCCCCGCAAGGCCGAGGGCCGAGATGGCAGCCAGCGCGTCCTTCGTGCGTGGTGCCTCGAAGGTCCAGCTGTCGACGATGCACACGCGGCCCTCGCTCGCCCTGTCCGAGAGTGCCGAGCAGAGGGCGAGCCGCGTCATCTTGCGCGGGGTGCGCTGGGTGTAGCTGCGCGGCTTCGGACCGAGTGCGACGCCCCCTCCCGCGTAGTGCGGCGCCCGGATCGAGCCCTGGCGCGCCCGGCCCGTCCCCTTCTGCCTGTAGGGCTTCGCGCCGCCACCGGCCACCTCGGCTCGCGTGCGCGTCGAGTGGGTGCCCGAGCGCCTCGCGGCCAGCTGCGCCGTCACGACCTGGTGCATGAGGGGCACGTTCGGCGTCACGGCGAAGATCGCCGGGTCAAGCTCGACCGTGTCTACGACGTCGCCTTCGGGCGTGCGCCGCTCGATCGTCACCTTCTCGCCTGCCCGCGTCAAAGTGTCACTCATCACTTGCTCGCCTTCACTGCGTCGCGGATGAGCACGAGCCCGCCGCGAGGACCGGGAACCGCCCCCTTCACGAGAACGAGCTCACGCTCGGGGTCCGCCGCCACGACCTCGAGGTTCAGGGTCGTGACACGGCTCGCCCCGGTGCGCCCGGCCATGCGCGTACCCTTGAAGACCCGAGCCGGCGTGGCGCAACCGCCGATCGATCCCGGCGCCCGGTGCTTCTTGTGGTTGCCGTGAGCGGCACCCTGGCCGCGGAAGTTGTGGCGCTTCATGGCACCGGCAAAGCCCTTGCCCTTCGAGATCGCCGTCACGTCGACCTTCTCTCCGGCCGACAGGATCCCTGCGTCGATCTCCTGGCCGATCTCGTAGCCGCTCGTGTCCTCGAGCCTGAGCTCGACAAGACGCCGGCCGGGCTCGACTCCGGCGCGCTCGAAGTGGCCGGCTTCCGGCTTGTTGAGCAGCCCGGCACGCTTCACGCCGTATGTGACCTGGAGCGCTGAGTATCCGGCGCCCTCGGGCGTCTTCACGGCCACGACTCTCACCGGTGCGACTTTCACCATGGTCACGGGCACGACGCGCTGCGCATCGTCCCAGATCTGGGTCATGCCGACCTTTTCGCCGACGATCGCCTTCGTGGCCATCTCGTGTGCCGTCCTCGTGTGTCCCGGGGGTGTGCCGTCTCATGCGAGACCAGATCCGCGCTCCGGCACGCAGCCTCGGGGCGTACCGGGTGCGTGCAGGACCCGCGAGCAGGGGTCTCTGTCGTGCGTGCGCTCCGCCCGGTGAGCCGGAGCGGAGCGCTTGTTCGTTTGGCCGGAAGGTCCCCCCAGGCAAGCCTTGGGGCGCTCCCGGACATCTGTCGTAGGGATGCCGGGGGTCATCCCCGGCAGGGGAAGAACTATATCAGCTGCCTGCGCAC
The DNA here is from genome assembly GCA_021791795.1 of Actinomycetes bacterium. Classification (GTDB taxonomy): domain Bacteria; phylum Actinomycetota; class Acidimicrobiia; order Acidimicrobiales; family Bog-793; genus JAKATT01. Next base: position 14,085 of record JAJYVX010000050.1, read on the forward strand.
GAACGTCCAGCCGGGCCGGGTGGCGACGCCGGCTTGCCCGGCGTCAGGAGTCAGTCGCCGGCCTGCGGTAGAGGTGCAGGTCGACGGGTGGCCGTCGGTTGGCGGACGGATGCTCCGCACGCTCCCGGCGCGCCTTCGAGTGCGGCGAGGTCGGGACGTGGGACAAGATCTTCAGACCGACCGAGCGAAGACGGACTTTGATGCCTCGGCGCCTTCGCGGGAACGCCAGTATCACCGCGTCGCGAGCGCTCGCCGACGGTGAGGAGTCAGCCGCCGACTCGTCGCTTGCTGCCATTTCAAAACCCCCGGATGGAGCGGTACCTCATCGCCCCACAGGCTGGGGGCTGCCGGAAGGCTACAACGTCGCACCCTCGAGCGCCATGCGGGCAACCGGTCAAGATGTCTACGACGGTGTGGTCGCTCTCTTCACGACGAGGGTGTGAGCGCTTCTTTGCGCGCCGGCTCGGCCGCCACGCGGCTCGAGTCGGTGGCAAGGGCCACAGCCCGGTCCCGCATCGCCTCGGCTCCTGTCCGGTCGAATATGCGGGCGGCACGGTCAGCCCAGTCGACACCGGCGCCGTCCCCACGGCGCGCCAATCCGGCGGCGAGGTCGAGCTGAGCCCTGGCCTGCCAGTACTCGTAGCCGAGGCTTGCGAAGGAGCGCTCGACCTCGCCGAGCGAGCCGGTGTCCTCCACGCCAGCTTCCCCGAAGCCGAGGAGGGCGCGGCCGCGACCGACGTGAGCCTTCACGAAGGGCGGAGTCGTCCCCGGTGGGCGACCGGCGAGATCTTCGAGCAGGTCCGCCACTTCCGAGGTGTGGCCGGTGGCGAGCCCGGCATCCACCGCCACGGGCAAGGCGTCCCGCACTCCGGGCGATGCCGGTCCCTCCTCGTCGAGACATGTCCGGATGGTGGCGAGCGCCGTCCGGAGCGCCGACTCGTAGTCCCCGGCCGCCCACTCCACGAGAGCCGCAGTCGCAGAATGGACGCGCCGCAACTGTGTCGTCTCGGCTTCCTCGAGCGACCTCGCGCGGCCGAGCTCCTCACGGGCGCGCTCGACCCTCCCGCAGAGGGCTTCGAGCTTGGCCAGGCGGGCGTGCAGGATCGGGGTGGCCCGGTCCGGCGCGTTGACGAGCACCTCGCTCGCGAGGTCCTCGGCTTCGGCGAAGCGGCCGTGCAGCTCGAGGATGCCACAGAGCGTGTCCGCGAGCATCGCCTCGGAATTGCGGGCTCCGCGGCGGCGCGCGAGTGACAGAGCTTCACGGGCGTGAGTTTCGGCACCCTCGATGTCGTGCTGGTAGAAGAACCAGGCGAGGTTGTTCTCACTCATGGCTTCGCCCCGAGGCGCGCTCGTCTTCGCCGCCGCGAGGCTCGCCTCGTAGAAGAGCCGCGCCTCGGGCACGCGGCCGAGCTGGCCGAGCAGGACCCCTTTGAAGTGCAGCGCGAAGGCGAGCTGCTCGGTGAGCTCGTAGTTCTGGCTGAGCAGCAGGGCCTCCTCCAGCCTGGCCTGGGCGTCGTCGATCCTTCCGAGGAAGAACGAGCCGGCGGCGGACACGTTGAGCAGGTCGGTGCGGACCTTGACGGGGATGTCCCTGTCCCCGAGCGATCGGAGCGCCTCGCCGCCGATCTCCATCGCCTCCTCGTTGCGGCCCTGCTCCCAGACCGCGCCGGCGAGCTCGAACATCGCCTCGGCCATGCCGGCGGCGTCGTCGAGGGACTCGAAGATCCGTCGCGCCTCGAGGGCCAGCGCCTCCCCCTCAGGAGTCGCCTCCCGGTCGTTCGCCGCGCGGGCGGCTCGCACGAGGTGGCGAGCCCTGTCCACTCCTTCGGCCAGCTCGGAGGCTCGCACGAACGCCCGCTGCGCCGCCTCGTCCGCCCCGACCGCGTAGGCCCGCTCGGCGGCAGCGACGGCTGCCTCCTCGGCCTGGCGCCGCAGCTCGTCGGCGTCGGCGTCCTTCGTCGCCGCGAGATAGGCGTCGTGCAGGTGCGAGGCGATCACCTCGGCGACCTCGACCCCCTCCTCGGGGAAGGCTTCCCGCAAGTGGGTCGCCGTGCGGAGGTGCCGTGCCTTGCGCTCTGGGCCGGTCAGCATCCCGTAGGCGACCGCTCGTATGAGCGACTGGGTGAAGGCGTAGTGGCCGCGCTCGGGCGAGAGCTTGTCGGTGCGCACCGCAAGGATCTCGCGCCGCACGAGAGCCGAGAGAAGACCGTCCAGCTCGGCGGGATCGAGCTCGCTCACAGCCTGGACGGCCGTGCGCGGGAAGGAGTCGCCGAGCACGGCGCACTCCTTCACGAGCTGGCGCTCCGACGGTCCGAGCGTGTCGAGGCGGGACGAGATGAGTGCCGTCAGCTCGGGGGGCACGTCGAGCTCCCCGAGCTCGCCTGTCACGTGCAAGGTGCCGTCCTCGGACTGGCCGAGCGCTCCCCTGTCGAGCAGCGAGCGCATCGTCTCGACGGCGTAGAGCGGGATGCCCTCCGACCTCTCGACGATCCTCCGGCGGGCGTCGGCGGGAAGGCCGACCACGAGCCCGTCGACGAGCTGCCCGATCGCCTCGTCGGAGAGCGGGTCGAGCGAGAGCGTGGTGACGTTCCGCCGGCCGAGGACGAGCCCGGGGCGGTCAGCACCCTCCGGCCTCGTGAGCGCCAGCATGAAGATGGCGCTCTTGGCCGACCAGTCGAGCAGCTGGTCGAGGAACTCGAGCAGACTCCGGTCCGCCCACTGCAGGTCCTCTATGACGAGGACGACGGGCAGATGCTCGGCGAGCCGCTCGAAGAAGAGCCGCCATCCGGCGAACAGCTCCGCCCGCACGAGCCCCTGGTCGCTCGAGAGCCCGAGCAGTTGGGCGAGGCGCGGCTCGATGAACGCGCGGTCCTCCTCCGAGGCGACCCAGCGCTCGAGCCCCGCACGCAGTGCTGCGAGAGCGACGCCCGGCGGGTCCTCGGCCGCTATCTGGAGCCGGGCCCGCACGATCTCGGACAGCGCCCAGTAGCTGATGCCGTCCCCGTAGGAGAGGCACCTCCCGGCGTGCCACAAGGTGGCCTGCGACAGCCCGTCGACGTACTTGAAGAGCTCCCAAGCGAGGCGGCTCTTCCCGATACCGGCGACCCCCGACACGAGGACGAGGCGGGCGGTGCCCCGCTCGACCGACCCGTGGAAGAGCTCCTTCAACAGGCGCAGCTCGTGCTCCCGCCCACTGAAGGGTGCCTCGATGCCGGCCGAGCGTTGGGAGCCGGCGAGGGCGGCGACGACCCGTTTCGCCTCGTAGAGCCTCAGGGGCTCTGACTTGCCCTTCAGCTCGTGGCGCCCGCGGTCCACGTAGGAGATCGCCGCCGTCGTGGCGTCACGTGTCGTCTCGTCGACGTAGCACGAACCCGGCGGAGCGACCGCCTCGATGCGGGCGGCCGTGTTCACGCGGTCCCCGACGACGATGGCGTCTTCTAGCCCGCTCGCGGTGGCCGCCCGGCCCGTCACTATCCCGACGCGCGCCTCGAGCGTCGTGCCCGGGTCGTGCTCGATCTGAGGGACGGCAGAGATGAGGTCGAGACCCGCTCTTACCGCCCGCTCGGCGTCGTCCTCCCTTGCCACCGGGGCTCCCCACACGGCCATCACGGCGTCGCCGATGAACTTCTCGACCACACCGCCGTAGCGCGTCACGATGTCGCGGGCGACGTCGAAGTACCGGGAGAGGAACTCGCGCACCTCCGCCGGGTCCTGCGACTCCGACATGGGGGTGAACCCGACTATGTCGCAGAAGAGCACGGACACGTGCCGGAGCTCGGTCTCTGCGGGCGACGGCTCGGTCGAGCGGTCCGCTGAGGCCACCGCCACGGCGGCCGCCGAGGGCACGGCCGCGGCGGCTGCGGCTGGCGCCAGGGCGACCGGCGCACCGCAGTCGCCGCAGAAGCGGTTGCCGGAGGGGAGCTCCGCCCCGCAGGCGGCACAGGTGAGGCTCAGCTGAGTTCCGCAGTCCTTGCAGAAGCGCTTGCCGGCGGGATTCTCGCTCCCGCAAACCCCACACCGCATGGCGCCTGTCCTCACCTCCCACAGACAGCGTAGACGGCGGGAGAAGTCCAGCTCGGCGCAGGAAGAACCAGGAAGAAGGGCGCCCAAAAGCCCGAGCGCCCTTCAACCAGCGGATTCTCGTCTCTTCGAGCGCATGGGCTGTTCACCCACGACTTTCGTTATGAGGCTGTGATCTTTATCTCGATGTCGACGCCGGCCGGCAGGTCGAGGCGCTGCAGCGAGTCAACCGTCTTCGGCGTGTGCTCGACGATGTCGACGAGGCGCTT
>JAJYVX010000277.1 GCA_021791795.1 Actinomycetes bacterium
GACCCTGACGCCCAGGACCGCCTGCGGGCAGCAGACGCGGACATCGCCGCGGGCGAGGTGCTCGATGAGCGAGCAGTCCGAGATCTCGTCTCCCGCCACCGTCATCAGCAGTCACGGTGAGCTACCGGGTCGTCGTGGCCCGTAGCGCGGCGCGACGCCTGGCCGAGGACTTGCCCGAAGCGGTCTCTGCGGCATGCATCGAGTTCGTCTTCGGCCCGCTCGCGGAGGACCCCCGCCGAGTAGGAGCACGGCTGCGAAAACCCTTCGAAGGGCAATGGCGGGCTCGCCGCGGCGAGTACCGGGTTCGCTACCGCATCGAAGAGGAGACACGGACCGTCTACGTGCTCGACATCGACCACCGTCGCGACGCCTACCGCAGCTGTTAGTGGCGACTCACCGGTCTCGACTAGCAGCGCGTCAAACCCAGAGCGAAACGCGACGGAACCCATGTGATCGGTATAGCCACGAAGAGAGTCATTGCGAAGGCCGGTGTTGACGGAGACGGGCGACGGACGGCGGAATCCCCCGAGATCGCGCTCCTAGCGGTAGGTGAGCCCCGCTTCCGGCAGCCACTGTTCCATCTGCTCCCGGCCGAAGTGCCGGTGGCGGCGGCTGCCGGGGAGGCTCCGGATGTCGACGACCCGCTGGAAGCCTGAGGCCCGCAGCAAGGTCACGAGGTCATCCGCCGCCAGGGTTCCGTGCCCGACGGTGAACAGCCTCCGACCGACGACCGGTTCGCTCACTGCCAACCAGCTGTGCTGTTCGCCTTACTTGATAGCGCGGTCCGAGCCGTGGACTAGAACTGCATCGATGGTCACGCGCCGCCTTCCGAAGTCCTCAGAGCTGGCGCCGCTGCTACGCCCCCGCCGGCCCTCGCTCAGCCCTGTCGAGCGACGCCTGGCCAAGGCCGCCTCCATCCGCGATCTCCGCGCGGCGGCGCTCCGACGGACACCGAGGGCGGTCTTCGACTACACCGACGGTGGCGCAGCCGAAGAGGTCACCCTCGCACGCATGCGGGAAATGTTCAGCCGTGTCGAGTTCCTCCCGACCGTGTTGCAGGACGTGTCCGAGGTCGACACCTCGGCCGAGATCCTCGGTCGCAAGGCCAGTCTTCCGATCGTCTTCGCCCCGACCGGGTTCACACGCATGATGCACACCGAGGGCGAACCGGCGGTCGGCCGTGCCGCCGGAAGGGCCGGGATCCCATATGCCCTGTCGACGATGGGTACGACCTCGATCGAGCGGCTCGCTGACGAGGCGCCCGAGACCCGGCTCTGGTTCCAGCTCTACCTCTGGCGGGACCGTGCCGCGAGCAAGGACTTCGTCGAGCGGGCGAGAGCCTCCGGCTACGAGGCGCTCGTCCTCACCGTAGATGTGCCGATGTCAGGCCCGCGGCTGCGAGACATCCGCAACGGGTTGACGATCCCGCCTTCGTTGACTCTGCGGACGTTTCTCGACGGCGCCACCCGGCCGGGTTGGTGGTTCGACCTCTTCACGACCGAGCCGCTCGAGTTCGCGTCGCTCAATCGCTTCGGGGGGACACCGGGCGAGCTCGTCGGCAAGATGTTCGACCCGGCCGCGACCCTCCGCGACGTCGAGTGGCTCCGCGGCGCCTGGGACGGTCCACTCGTCGTCAAGGGAGTCCAGAGCGTCGAGGATGGCAAGGCCGTCGTCGAGGCCGGAGCCGATGCAATCGTCATCTCGAACCACGGAGGGCGTCAGCTGGACCGCGCCCCGCTGCCGCTCGAGCTGCTCCCGGACGTGCTCCAAGCCGTCGGCGACCGTACCGAGGTGTACCTCGACGGTGGGATCCTCTCGGGGGCAGACGTCGTCGCCGCCGTCGCTCTCGGCGCCCGGGCCTGCCTCGTCGGTCGCGCCTACCTCTACGGCCTCATGGCGGGAGGGGAGCGCGGCGTGCAGAAGGCCGCGGAGCTCCTCGCAGCGGAGGTGCACACCACGATGGCTCTCCTCGGTGCCACAAGCACCGGTTCCCTCTCGGCGACCCAGGTGCGCATCCGGTCGTAACAGACCATCACGGGCGCTGCGCAGATAGCGCCCGCCTCGAGCCCCCGGGAGGTCAAGATGACGAGAACCCTGTTCCATGGCGGACACGTCTTCGACAACGTCGGCTCGCCGCCGGCGCGAGCCGACGTTGTCGTGGAGAGCGGGCCCATACTCGACATCGGCATAGGCCTCGACGATGACGAGTCGGTCGAGCTAGAGCGACCCTCAGATCCGCTCGATGCGGACGGCGTCGGCATGGGAGGCGAGCGCCCCCAGATCTTCGATGTCGCCGGTGAGCACGACGCCGCCCGGTTCCGCACTGGCAACGACGACGGCGTCCACCGCGGAGCCGCGCTCGGCAAGCTGGCGCAGCTCGCCCGCGCGACGAGCAAGGGAGGCCGGCAGGTCCTCCCGAACGTCGCAAGTCTTGAGCAGACGATTCACTGCCGCGTCATTGTGCTGGCGGCCCGTGGTTGACTCGGCGAGGACCACGGAAGGAACCAGCGGTGGCCAGGTGCCAACCCGAACCAGCGCGCGGATGGCGGCGACGGCATCCTGGTCTCGCTTGGCGAGGAAGCTCACTCCCTCGGAGTCCAAGATGAGCATCGTCAGCTCGCCTTAGGCGCCTCGGCATCCGTCCCCTGCACGCGCCGGGCGAGCCGCTCGGCTCGGGCGACCGACGCCGGGGACGGTTCACCCACCTCGTCGACGAGCTCGGACAGATACCGGTCCGTCGCCTCGAGGAGCTCCAAACGCCGCAGCTCGGCGCGGACGGCGCCTTGGAGGAGCTCCGAGGCAGGGAGCTCCCGCTCTTTGACGACGCGGTACAGCTCGTCGGGAAGGTAGACCTGCAACCGAGGCATACGCCTAACTATACGCCTACTCGTCGGCGGAGGCAACGGTGCCCCACTATCCCGACGACCGAGCAGTCCGGAGGGTTGTGAACTGTTCGCCGGAACGAGTGATCGTGTCTCAACCGGGCATGAGTGTTGCACGCTCTCGTCATGATGCTGGCCGTGAAGCTGTCCGAGTGGGCCAAGGCGAATGGCGTGAGCCGCCAGAGCGCGTGCCGCTGGTTCCACGCTGGTGTGCTGGCGGTGCCTGCCCGCCAGTTGGCGACGGGGACGATCCTGGTCAAAGAGCCGCCGGCTGGCCGGGGCGGCGTGGCGCTTTATGCGAGGGTGTCCTCGGGCGATCAGCGCGCCGATCTGGACCGCCAGGTGGCCAGGCTCACGATGCAAGCGACGGCCGACGGACTGGCG
>JAJYVX010000278.1 GCA_021791795.1 Actinomycetes bacterium
GGGCGCTCGATCGGCTGCGTGCCGAGGAAGAGGGAGGTGCTACCGCTGTAGCGGAGCGCCTCGCCCGACTCGAACGTGCCGTGTTCCAACGTCCCGCGTGAACCACGGTCGAGGCTTGCGACGGATTCGGAGATCGATCTCTGAGCCGGGCCGGGCAGAGTTTCTCGGGGCGTGATCTCGTGCTGCGCCGCGATTGGTGAGGTAGGCCACTGGTTCAGCGAGCAGCGGTAGGTCGGCCGGGCTCAGTCCCGTCGGTTTCCCGACCGGGTGCGTGTTCCGACCGCCGTGGTCATCGCCTCCCCAGCGGCCCCCTATCGAACCGTGCATGCGGTTCGCCCGCACACGGCTCTCCGACATCGTTCACCGTCAGGCATTCGCTGCCCGGTAGCGCACCGTTCCTCCGAGCCGGTAGACGCCCAGGTCGGTGAGCCACCCGTAGGTATAGCGGGTGGCCCAGTTCCGGCCTGAATGCCATTGTGCGGCGTCGAGCGGGCCTGGCCAGGCGAGGGTTCGCTCCGGAACTCCGAGCTTCCCGAGATCGTGGAGCCGTCCCGCGTAGCTCAACGCCTCGAGATCGGCCTCGCGAGATCGAGCACCGCCCCCGCGGCACGGGCGAGGGCGCCGATTCGCGCCGAGTGCTCACCGGTCGGTAGGTCGTAGGCGGCAACGCCTCGCCGAACGCCGGTGCCAGCCGGGGCCGTGTCTCCTCGATCGGTCCCATTCTCACCCTCTCTGTGCAGTCGGGTTCCGTTTGCGTCGGACCGCGAGGGAGCGCTTGTACGGCGACGAGAATCGGCCCATCATGGCGAGCCGGGCCCAGCGCCGGGGCGGTGGCGCCGTTTGTTCCGGTACATGGCCCGGTCGGCTCGTCGTAGCAGGTCTGAGGCCCCCTCGGTCCGATCCCAGGTGGCGACGCCGACTGAGGCCGAGACACCTTGGGGTATCGCCTCGGCGAGGCGCTTGGCCAACGCGCGGGCACCGATCTCGTCCGAGCCTGGCGCGAGCAGCCCGAACTCGTCGCCGCCGAGACGGGCGAGGAAGTCGCCGCCGCCGCGCACCGCTGCCCGCCACGCTCGGGCGAGGTCTTGGAGCAAACGGTCGCCGGCCTCGTGCCCGCCGGCGTCATTGACCGCCTTGAAGCCGTCGAGGTCGACCATCACGACCGACAGCGCCGTGCCGCTGCGCACCGAGCGTTCCATCTCCTCCTCGAGGCGCTCGTCCCACATGCGCCGGTTGGCGAGTCCGGTGAGGGGATCCTCCCGGGCGGTGGCGCGCAGCACGCTCGTCAACCCGAGGACGACCGACCCACCCACTAACGCAGTGCCGAAGAGCGCCAGCCACGCCACCGCGGGATTGTTGACCCGTGGGCCGAAGACCAACACCAGGGCGTACGCGACCCCAATCCCCCCGGTGCAGACGAGCACTGCAGGGGGGCGGAAGTACAACGCGGCGAAGAGCACGACCCAGACGTAGAGATAGGCGAAGTGGACGTCGTTCCTGGCGCCGATGACCGCGAGGAGACTCGTCAGCACCGTCGCAGCCCCGGCATCGACATACAGGACCCAGCGCGGAAGTCGCCCGCCGGCAAGCAACCGGAATCCGCAAACGAGGCCGCAGACCCCAGCAACGACTGCCAGGGCGAGAAACGAGCGATGCGACCAGCGCACGAGGACCAGGACCGAGGCGATCGCGACAGCGCCCCCAGCCCAGAAAACGGTCGAAACCAGGTTCGGATGGGAGAAGAACGTCCGGGCGAGGGCGGCCGCGGTCGTGTTCACCGACGCCGGCGGCTGGGCGCGCGCGGGTCGTTCAAGGTCGGCCACGGCGTCGGCCGTCACTGGTCACCTCCCTCGTCGGGGGGGCGTCGGCGCGGCGACGCGGCGAGCCGTGAGAGTCGGGACTTCGAGTTGGGCTGGGCATCTCGTCGACGCGCACATCCTCACGCGGGCCGGCCCCGGTGGCGGGCGCACTGTGGTCATCGGCACATCGGGCTGCGATCTTGATTCCCGGCCCGAGTGCTCGGCCGAGCATGCTACGACGGCGGCCGCCACCGGCGATGGCTCGAATCCGGGGCCGGTGCCCTCCGACGCCGCGCCGGTGCCCTCGCTGCCTGGCCACCAGCCGAATTACCGACCGTCTCGGTGGCCTCATCCGCGAGTACCGGATGGTCACCTGAACAGGGTGGATGGGATTCTCGGCACCCACAGGCTCGATGACACGAGAGCGCAACAGGCCGTGAAAAGAGCGCTGTCATAAGAAGACGCCGTCCGGTGGTCGAATGTGTCGTGACGTCCACCGAGCGCTCCGGTGCCAGTGACCCGATGACGCCCCCGGGCCGGTCGTTCGAAGATTTCGTGCTCGGCGTCGAGCCGCGGCTGAGGCGAGCCCTCACGGCCGCCTACGGACCCGACCGGGGCCGGGATGCGACCGCGGCAGCCCTCGCGTGGGCTTGGGAGCACCGCGACCGCCTGCCCCAGCTCGCCTCTCCCGTCGCCTATCTCTACCGGGTGGGTCAGAGCCGGGCGCGCCGGCGGAGATTCGGCGTGCCCCGGCGCCGCCTGGAGTGGCACGAGCCCTGGGTGGAACCAAAGCTGGCGAGCGCGCTCACCGAGCTGAGCGAGCACCAGCGCATCACCGTCGTGCTCGTCCACGGCTACGAATGGACGCTCGGCGAGGTCGCCGACCTGCTCGGCGTGACGGTCCCGACCGTACAGAAGCACCTGGAACGGGCGCTCTCGCGCCTGCGTTCCCGACTGGAGGTGTCCGAGTGACGACTGCCCTTGACGAACGGATCCGCCAACTCTTCGACGGCGTGGCGCCGGTGACCGCAACAGAGGCGCGTGAGCGAGCAGCGGGGCGGCCGGCCCGGCCGCGCCGGGCGACCACCCGCACGGTCCTCGTCGTCGCCGCCTCCATGGCCACCCTCGCCGGCGTGCTCGTGGCCGTGACAGCGCGGTCACCGGGCGGTCACCGGACCGGGCCGGTGACTGCGACGACGAACCCCAAGCCCGGGGAGCTCTTCACGCGGCCGTTCAGCTCGCCGCAGCTGACGGTGACCGGCTCGGGCGCCTACCTCTCCTGGTGGACCTCCACGCCGGCAAGCGGCGCGCGGAGCGCCCTCGCCCGGGTCGACCTCTCGAACGGCCGCTTCCTTGCGAGACGGGACCTCGGTGCCGTCAGCGTCGACCAGGTCCTCGCCGCCGGCTCGTCGCTGTGGGTGACGGTGACCACTTCCTCGCAGGCGAGCGA
>JAJYVX010000051.1 GCA_021791795.1 Actinomycetes bacterium
AAGTGCAGGGCGACGAGGTACGGGTTCAGCTTGAAGAGCACGACGAGCCCGCCGAGGATGATCTGGGCGACCACGCCGCCGACGAGGCCTCCGGCGAGCCAGGTCAGGTCCCTTCTCCGCGGTGACCTGAACAGGGCGAGGACCCAGGCCGCCCCTGAGACGACCGTCACGCCCACTGTGACCAACCGGTTGACGTCCTCGACCATGGGATGAAAGGAGAGCTGGGCTATCAGACGGTGCTGGTAGCAAGCCGGCCAGTCCGGGCAGCCGAGGCCCGAGCCGGTGAGGCGGACGGCGCCGCCCGAGACGACGAGGACCGCGTAGCAGACGACCGACGCCAGAGCCACGTTGCGGACGAGGGCGGGGGAGACTCGTGGTAGGCGCACCTCGCACGATGGTAGGCGAGCAGCCACGCCGGAACGGCCTCGGCGAGCACGGCTTTGCCTGAGCCCTGCTTTTCGGGCTCCGGCCAGCTGGCCGTATGCTCGGGCCGATGGCGCAGTCCGAGGTGATAGCAATCGCGCGACAGGCCTCTGTCGGCGCGCGGATCAAGGGTTTCGTCGCGCTCACGAAGCCACGCATCATCGAGCTCCTGCTCGTGACGACTCTTCCCACCATGGTGGTTGCCCGCCGTGGCCTCCCCTCCGGATGGCTCGTCCTCGCCACGCTCGTGGGAGGGACGCTCTCGGCCGGAGGTGCGAACGCGGCCAACATGTACCTCGATCGGGACATCGACGCCGTGATGAAGCGAACCCGGAACCGGCCGATAGTCACCGGCGCCGTCGCCCCGCTGGAGGCGGTCCTGTTCGCCGCCTTTCTCGAGGGCGTGTCCTTCGTCGTCCTCTGGCGGTTCGTGAATCTCCTGTCCGCCGTTTTGGCACTCGGAGCAGCCCTTTTCTACGTCTTCGTGTACACGATCGGGCTGAAGCGCCGCTCCACGCAGAACATCGTGATAGGCGGTGCCGCCGGTGCGGTGCCCGTGCTCGTCGGATGGACGGCCGTGACCGACCACCTCGCTTGGGCACCCGTGGCCCTTTTCGCGCTCATCGTCGTCTGGACGCCGTCGCACTTCTGGGCTCTTGCGGTGAGGTACCGGGACGACTACGCGAAGGCGAATGTCCCGATGCTCCCGGCTGTCGAGACCTTCGACCGGGTAGCGAGGCAGATCATCTGGTACTCGGTGCTCCTCGTTGGCGTCTCTGCCGTGTTCGCCGTGGTGGCGCACATGGGCCCGATCTTCTGGGTGACCGCCATGGCTGCCGGCGCCGTCTACGTGCTCTCGGCGCTGCGCCTGAAGCGCACCGGCGGCACGGCGAAGGCGGCGATGTCCCTCTTCGGCTACTCGATCTCCTACGTCACGATCATCTTCGGGGCCATGGCCGTCGACGTGCTCGTGAGATACCGCTGACGCTGCACGGCCAGCCGGCGGTGGCCCGGCCTATTCCCAGCGAAACGTCGCCGCCGCCACCACAGGCGCCACGACCGCCCACGCCGCCAACACGGCCCAACCCTCCACCGGTGTAGCTGCACCGGTTCCGAGAGCGGGGTGGAGCACATCGGACAGCGCAGCGGCGGGCAGCACCCGGGCGAAATCGGCGAAGCCGCCAAGCTTGCCGAGCGGGAACACGACTCCCCCGATGAGAAGCAGGACGATGTACAGGGCGTTCACGAGGGCAAGGTTCACTTCGGCCCGAAGGGCACCGGCGAGCGCCAGGCCGATGCCCGCGAATGCCACCGTCGCGAGCAGCTCTGCCCCGACGGCGAGGCCGGCAGTCGGGTGCGGGCGCCAGCCGAGCACCGCGGCTACGCCTATCAGGACGGCGACCTGGATGAACTCCACGAGGAGGACGGCGAGGATCTTCGCCGCGAGCAGTCTCGGACGGCCGAGCGGCGTGGTGCCGAGTCGCTTCAACACCCCGTAGGAGCGCTCGAATCCCGTCGCGATCCCGAGGCTCACCATGGCGGTCGACATGACTGCGAGGCCGAGCACGCCGGGCGCGAGGAAGTCGACCGCCTTGGTGCTTCCGGCCGGGAGGACGTGAACCTCGCTGAAGAAGACGAGCAGGAAGACCGGGATGCCGAGCGTGACGAGCAGCGTCTCGCCACGCGCGAGGGTCATCCGGACTTCGGCCGACACCTGCGCGAGGAGCGGCTTCACCGGCGTGTCCCCCGCCTGCGGCCGGCACCGTCGGCTCCGACCTCCTCGGCAAAGTGCCGCGTCTCGCTCTCACCGGACACGAGACGGATGAAGACGTCCTCGAGGCGTTCACGGCCGACCTGCAGATCGCCGAGAACGAGGTTCCGTTCGGCGAGCCATGACGTGAGTGAAGCGACCGCCTGGGGCGACGGCGCCAACGCGGCGACGTATCGGCCGGACGACGTCTCGACCACTGCAGCGCCGAGCAGAGCAGCGAGGCTCGTGGTGTCCACACCCTGCTCCGTGGCGAAACGGATCTCCTCCCGCCCTCCCGCCAGCTCTTCCGCCCTACCCGACGCGACGACATGTCCGCGGTTGAGCACGACGATCCGATCGGCGAGACGCTCGACCTCTTCGAGCTCGTGGCTCGTGAGCACCACGCAGACGCCGTCGCTCCTGAGATCGTTCACCACTTCGCGGACGGCGAGCCGCCCGACCGGGTCGACGCCGGCCGTCGGCTCGTCGAGGAAGGCCACCTTCGGACGCCCTACGAGGGCGAGCGCGACAGCAAGGCGTTGCTGCTCTCCGCCGCTGAGGCGTTTGTAGGGTGTGCGGGCGACGCGGGCGAGATCGAGCCGCGCCAGCAACTCGCCAGGATGGAGCGGTTGCTCGTAGTAGGAGGCGAACAGCCTGAGGACCCTCTCCGGGCTCATCATCGGGTATACGCCGCCTCGTTGGAGAACGACGCCGATGTGGGAGACAAGCTGCCTGTGCTCGGAGGAGGGGTCGTACCCGGCGACCCGAAGCGAGCCGGCGATCGGCGATCGGTATCCCTCGAGCGCCTCCACGGTCGTCGTCTTGCCAGCACCGTTCGGCCCGAGCAGCGCGACGATCTCGCCGTAGTCGGCGGTGAGGGAGATACCGTCCACGGCCGTGAGCTCCCCGTAGCGGACCACGAGGTCGCGGACCTCTACAGCGGTCCCGTGCGAGGTGGCCGGCTGAGCGGCTGGCACGAGCGGCGCCATCAGCGCCGTGGCACCTCGAAGCGGTACCCGAGGCCTCTGATCGTCGTGATGAGAGACGGTTTCGAGGGATCCGTCTCGATCCTCGACCTGAGCCGCTTGATGTGAACGTCGAGCGTCTTCGTGTCCCCGACATAGTCGAGTCCCCACACCCTGTCGATCAGGTTGTCCCTCGTGACGACCCGGCCGGCGTTCGCCATCAGGATCTCCAGCAGCTCGAATTCCTTCCTCGGGAGCTTCACCTCCTCACCACGCACCAGGCATTCGTGCCGGCCGACGTCAAGGCGGATCGGACCCACCTCTAGCACCTCGTCCGGCAGACCGGCGGGCGATAGCTGCCACGACCCCGCCGGGCGCTCCTCTTCTGCCTGTCGCGCGCCGCCCCTCAGGTGGGCAGCCTGGGCAGTGCTCGGCCGGGCGTCGTAGTCGCTCCGGCGCCGCAGCACGGCTCGCATGCGGGATACGAGCTCCCTCAGGCGGTACGGCTTGGCGACGTAGTCATCTGCGCCCACCTCGAGCCCGACGACCGTGTCGAGCTCGGTGGTGCGCGCCGTCACCATGATGATCGGCACATTCGAACGTGCTCGTATGGCCCGGCAGACGTCGATGCCGGACATGCGCGGGAGCATCACGTCGAGCAGCACCAGGTCGGCGTCCATCTTGTCGAACCGTTCCAGCGCCTCGATGCCGTCCCTTGCGACGGTGATCTCGAAGCCTTCTCGCTCGAGCCCGACCACCAGCGCGTCGACGAACGACTCGGCGTCCTCCACGAGCAGCACCTTCGTCGGCGCGCTCGACACGGTGCTCATAAGTCGCTCCTCAGTCGCTCCTCGGCTGGAGCGGCAGCCTCAAGGTGAAGGTGGAACCCTCGCCCTCCCTCGACTCAACATGGATGCTGCCGCGATGGTTGGCCGCCACGTGCCGGACGATAGCCAAGCCGAGTCCTGTTCCAGAACTCGACCGGGCCCTGCCCTGGTCCACCCGGTAGAAGCGTTCGAAGATGCGCTCCAGGTCGCGGGCGGGGATCCCTGTGCCGTGATCGATGACCTGGATGACT
Organism: Actinomycetes bacterium; assembly: GCA_021791795.1. Taxonomy (GTDB): domain Bacteria; phylum Actinomycetota; class Acidimicrobiia; order Acidimicrobiales; family Bog-793; genus JAKATT01. Next base: position 4,217 of record JAJYVX010000051.1, read on the forward strand.
GCGTCCTCGCCTTCCACGCCTCCGCGTACCACCACCTGCCCACCCTCGTAGGAGAACTTCGCGGCGTTCTCGAGCAGGTTGTAGACGGCCGAGGTGAGCTGCCGCCGGTCACCGAGCACTGCTATGGGCGGGTCCGGTTCGTCGAGCACCACCTCTACCTTCTGCTGGTCGGCGGCCGCCCGCACGCGCTCGGCCGCCTCCGCCATGACGAGGTTGACGAGCACAGGCTCTCTCGGTGGCGTCACCTCGTTCTCGATCCGCGAGAGGTCGAGCAGGTCGTCGATGACGCGGCTGATTCGGAAGGCCTCTGTATGGATTCGCTGCGCCAGTCTCTGGGCCACCTGGGGCTCCGTCTCACTGAGCAGAGTCTCGGCGAGAAGGCCGAGCGCACCCATCGGGGTCTTCAGCTCGTGGCTCACGTTTGCGACGAAATCGCGCCGCACCTCCTCGAGACGCCTCCGGTCGGAGACGTCTTCTATGACGGCGATGACACCCAACGTCCTCGACCCGTTGTCGATGCTCTGCGTGCGTACCGAAAGGGTGCGCCGAGGCGGCCCGTACAACTCGAGCGTCCGCTCCTCGGAGGCGCCGACTCCGGTGCTTGCCAGCAGCTCCTCGACGGCCTGAGCTGCCAGCGCGTCGCCGTGGCGCCCGCTCATGAGGGCGGTCGCTCTCGTGTTGGAGAAGACGGTGTCCCCTCGCTCGTCGCGGATCACCACGGCCTGGGGCAACGAATCGAGGGTCTTGCGCAAACGGATCGCCTCGGAGCTCGCCTCCGCGACGGCCTCCGCCGCGAGGTCCGTCGCACGTTCGACCTGGACGAGGGACACCTCGAGGCTCCGGGGCTCCGTCATCGACGAATCCGAACCGAGACGGGAGGAGATTGCGCTCAACCTCTGGCGGAGGGGTCGACGGCCCAGGCGGGAGCCGACCCAGCCACCCGCGAGGATGAGCAGTACCACGGCGATGCCGGCGCCCACCATTCCCGGCACCGTCACATGGAGCACCGTGGCCATGTGCACACTCTTGCAGTCCGCAGTGTCACCGTTCTGGATGCCTGAGCAAGATCACTTGAAACATGATCAGATATAGCGTAAGGTCACATCGGCTTCACAGAGCGGCGGTCCATCTGTCGACCGGCCCGCGGCCTCTTGCCCTCGGCAGCCCACATGGGCAGCCCGTCTCAGCCATTCGCGTTCCAGGCGCGTCCTCGGGCATGGCCAGAGGCGCCCGGGAGGGAGGCAATGATGCCAACGCTGCTCGCTGGCCGCGTCGTCGCAGGTGTGGTCTCGATGAACCCTTCACCGACGGCCCTTCCTGGCTCGAGCACTCTCGAGCAACTCACAAACGGGATCGGGTTCTGGGCGCTCTTGGCGGCGCTCGTCGGCCTGGTGGTCGGCGCTGCCGCCTGGGCGATCGGGAGCCATACCAACAACTTCCAGTACTCGATGAGCGGCAGGCGGGCGGTGCTCGTCTCCGGGCTCGCGGCACTTGTCATCGGTGCCGCGCCGACCGTCGTCAACTTCCTCTTCGGCGCTGGTCGTGGCTTCCACTGATCTTGCCGTTCTCACGACGGTCACGACTGCGGGCGGGCTGATCGGTTTCTCGATCCGCCACATCGCGGAGGTCGTCGTCGACTACCTGTTCCACTTCAGCGTCAGCTGGGCCGTCCACGGGGACCGTCTGTCCCTGCAGGGTCTCTGGTCCAAGCTGTCTTTCACGACGAACCCAGTCGTGGCCGGGTCGTACTTCCAGTCGGACTTCGCCGTGATGGCAACGCTGGCTGCCGTCGTGACCGTCCCGCTCCTCACTGTGGCGGCGATCCAAGCCATCGCCCGCCAGGACCTATCGGGCCTGCTCCGCAGTGCCCTGGTCAAGCTCCCCTTCGCCCTCCTCTTCACGGCCGTCGCCGTCCAGCTCGTGCAGCTGGGCCTCGCGGCGACGGACGCTGCCAGCTCGGCGATCATCTCCGCTGGCGGCAACCAGGTCCATGGGCTCTTCGAGATACTGGCAGGGCTCGTGGGGAGCACGCCGTCCGGTTTCGTCCAGTTCCTGATCGCGGTCTTCGAGTGCGTCGTCTGTCTCTTCCTGTGGTTCGAGTTGATCGTGCGCTCGGCCGCAGTCTCGCTTGCGACCCTCTTCCTCCCGCTCGCACTGGCCGGTCTTGTGTGGCCGGCCACCTCGCACTGGGCACGCAGGCTCGGTGAGACGCTGACAGCACTCATACTCGTGAAGCTCGTGATCGCCGCCGTGCTCGCCCTCATGGCGGGGTCGCTTCACGTGGGGACCACCGGTCTGTCCGGTGCCATGGAGGGCCTCGGCTTCCTCATCCTCGCGACGGTCGCGCCGTTTTCGATGTTCCGGCTGATCCCGATGATCGAAAGCGGCGCCGTCGGCCAGCTCGAGGGGATCGGCAGGCGGGCACCCGCATGGGGCGTGAGTCACGGGTTGCACTTCCTCGTCAACAGCGCGGGAGCAGGATCCGACGGGGACGACACCTCTCGCAAGCCGCCTCCGCGGCGGACGAATGGCCCGCCCGGGGGCGCGAGCGACGGTCATGGCCCCACGCCCGGCCCCACGCCGGGGCCCACGCCCGGCCCCACGCCCGGCCCCACGCCGGGGCCCACCCCGCCACCGTCACAGCCATCGCAGGGCTCGCCGTCAGGTCCCTCTCCCGGCGACGCCGGGCCGAGAGTCTCGCCGCCGCGACGGGCGAGCGGTGGCCCGAGGGGGAACGGCAGTGCCTCGCGGGTCCCGCCTGGCGATGCGTCGAGCCCTGCTGCGACTTCTGCTACGGGCTGGCCCTCTGCTCCATCACCGGGCCTTGACGATGCGCGCGGCTGACGACCTGCCCCGCTACCGACTCGGGCCCCGCAGCACCCGTGGTCTCATCGCCGGGTGGCGAACGAGCCAGATCCTCTGTGTCGGGTTCGGCCTGCTCGTTTCGATCGGCCTCCTGCGCTCCGTCGGCAATGCCGCCGGCCTCTTCCTCGCGTTCGTCTGCACCGGCTGTGCGGTCGCTGCATCCACCTGGCCCCTCGGGGGCAGGACCGCGGAGCAGTGGGCGCCGACCGTCGCCCGATACCTGCTGCGGGGCGCGGCGGACGGGAGATATCGGCCGTGGTCCCCGGTTTCGGATCGTCGAGGACCGCTTGCGCGGCTGTCGATGTTCCAGTTGCCATCGGACGACGCGGGAACGAGCGAGACAGTCGTCGGGGTGGTCGAGGACCAGACCTACGGGACTTGGTCGGCCGTCGTTCGGGTCGAGGGTGATGGCTTCGCCCTCCTGTCGGATGCCGAACGGGCCCAACGGATCTCGGCATGGTCCTCGGTCCTCGCGGCGGTGGCGACCGACACCGCCGCGCCACACAGGCTCCAGTGGATCGCACGAACCTATCCAGCCCTGCTCGACGGACCAGCGACGGACCTGCCCTCGTCAGATGTCCGGGCAGCCCTCGACTACGAGCGCCTCGTCGAAGAGGCGTCGCGCGGGCTCTGGTCGCGCGAGGTGCTGCTCGTCGTCACGGTGAGGCGATCGCCGAGAAGCTCGGTGACGAGGGGAAGAGCGCGTCGGAGAGAAGGAATCGACCCGCGGGCGTTGCTGCTGCGGCGGCAACTCGATCGGCTGGGAGAGCGGCTCCGGTCCGCCGGCCTCTTCGTCTCGGCGCCTCTCGGCCCTGCAGACCTGGCCAAGGCGCTACGGCGGTCCTTCGACCTGACCCCATCCGGCATGCCGGTCATCTGGCCGTGGCCATCGGGCGTGCAGGAGCGGTGGAGCACGCTCATGGCCGACGAGGCGTTTCACGCGACCTACTGGATCGCCGAGTGGCCACGCTCGGACGTCGGCACTGACTTCCTCCTGCCGATGCTCGTCGGAAGCGGTATCCGGCGAGCCGTGAGCCTTACTCTCGCTCCGGTCCCTCCCCTGTCTGCGGTCCGCAGGGCCGAGCACGAGCGGACGTCGGGCGCGGCGGACGCGGAGTTGCGGCGGCGCCATGGATTTTCGATCACCGCGCGGGCACGCCGTGAGCAGGACGCCCGTGAGCAGCGGGAGAGCGAGCTGGCCGAGGGGCACGCCGGATTCCTCTACAGCGGTTACGTCACCGTGACCGAGCGTACGGAAGCCGACCTCGAGGAGGCCTGCCGCCGTGTCGAGCAGGTGGCTGCCGTGGCGCAGCTGGAGCTGAGGCGGCTCTACGGCTCCCAGGAGGAGGGTCTCTGCTGCACGCTGCCCACTGGTAGAGGATGTCGATGAAGCTGCCGGGGTTGCCGGCGCACGAGGCCACGAGTGCGCAGCTCTCGGCCGCCTACCCGTTCGCATCGGCCCGCGAACTCCCAGCAGGGCGCGTCCTCATAGGCCGTGATCTCACGGGTGGGCCCTTCATCCACGACCCGTTCTCGCTCTACAGCGCGGGAGTCCTGACCAATCCGAACATGACCGTCGTGGGCCAGATCGGAAAAGGCAAGAGCGCTCTCGTGAAGACCTACCTCTACCGGCAGGCGGCCTTCGGGCGCCAGCTCGCCGTCCTCGATCCGAAAGGCGAGTACGGCCCGCTTGCGGAGGCGCTCGGTGTCGAGCCGATCAGGCTCTCACCCGCCGGTGGAGTTCGCGTGAACCCGCTCGACGCGACCTCGGCCGAGCCCGCCGGCGCTCGTCAGGATCGTCTTGTGCTCCTCCGTTCGCTCGCCGAAGCGACCATGCGCCGCCGGGTGCTGCCGCGTGAGCATCTCGCGTTGGAGGTGGCGCTCGACCGGGCGACGAAAGCCGCCACCGAGCTCCGCCGCTCCGCCGCGCCGACACTCGTAGACATCGTGGCTGCGATGCTGCGACCGGAATCCGACGCGGCTTCCTCAGTGGGTGTGTCCCGGGCCGTGCTCGAGGAGGACGGTAGGGATGTCGGCCTCGAGCTTCGCCGGCTGGTTCGCGGAGACCTTGCCGGGATGTTCGACGGAGCGACCTCACCGCTAGCGCGATTGGGGCAGCCGAGCGTCGCGGAGTGCCGCGCCGGTGTCCCTCCACTCGTGGTCGACCTCTCCGCCGTCTACCACTCCGAGGCGCTCGGCGCCCTCATGGTGTGTGCCGCCGCGTGGCTGCAGTCGATGACGTCGTCCAGCCGCGCGTTGACGTTTCTCGTCGTGGACGAGGCCTGGGCGGTGCTGAGCGATGTCGCCGTCGGTCGTTATCTCCGCTCATCGTGGAAGCTCGCCCGCGCGAAAGGGCTCGCCAACATCGCGGTCTGCCACCGCGTGAGCGACCTGAGCGCGAGCGGTGCGGCAGGCAGCGAGGAGGCCCGCCTCGCGGAGGGGCTGCTGGCCGATTCGGAGACGGTCGTCTGCTATGCGCAGCCTTCCTCGGAGATCCCGGCAATAGCGGCAGCGCTCGGCTGCTCGGAGGAGGAGCTCAAGATGCTGGCCTCCCTCCGGCGCGGCGTTGCGCTGTGGCGCGTGTGCGGGCGCAGCTTCCTCGTCGAGCACTTGATCAGCACGAGAGAGCGCAGCCTCGTCGACACTGACGGGCGTCTCCGCGGCGGTGAGCTCCACGGATGAGGCCCGTCGGGCCTGGACCGGAAGGGCGGGAGGACGGGCGATGAGCGTGCGGCCCGGTCGACCGCTTGCCGGTGACGCTTCCGTCGGCGTGCTGATCGCCCTCGTCGCCGTCTTCGCGGTCATCCGTGCGCACCATGTCCCTCTGCTTCTCGTTGCCGTCGCCACCGGGTCCGCCGCCGCGGCAGGGCTCGCCTTCGTGGTCTGGAGAGCCAGTCGAGGGCCTGTGGGGCCGGGAGGCACTGCGGCATGGCGGCGCTCATCACCGTCCTGGGCGCGTGCCGGTGTGCGTTCGTCCGCCACCGCCCGTCGCACAGCCGGCCGGGACAACGGGTGGGCGAGCCGACGTGTGTTGCGACGACTCCTCCTGGAAGAGATTCCGAGTGGCCGCGTTCTGCTCGGGATGATCGGCCGCAGGACATTCGTCGCAGCCGAGGAGAGGCAGTCGGTCATCGTCGTCGGCCCGTCGCAGTCAGGGAAGACGACAGGTGTCGTTGTGCCGGCCATCGTCAACTGGGACGGACCAGTGCTGGCGACGAGTGTCAAGTCGGACATCCTCCGCCTCACCGTCGAGCAGCGGCGGCGCCGAGGAGCCGTAGCTGTTTACGACCCCACGCGGTCGACCGGCGCGGCGACCATCGGTTGGTCGCCCCTCGTTGCCGCCGGCACTTGGCCTGGCGCTCGGCGGATCGCGTCCGCGATGTGCTCGGTGGCGGAGGCGGAAGGCGGTATGCAGGATGCACGCTTCTGGTACGCCTCAGCGGAGAAGCTGCTGGCTACGCTCTTCTTCGCAGCTTCGATCGCCGGTGCGTCGATGTCCGACGTCGTCCGTTGGGTCGACGACCAGGAGGTCCAGGAGCCTCTACTCGCTCTGCAGCTGGCGGGGGTGGAGGAGGCGTCGCGGGCGGCGAGGGCGAGTTTTGCCAGGGAGGAGAGGCAGCGCTCGTCGGTCTTCGCTACCGCCGAGACGGTGATCTCCGCGTTCGCTGATCCCGAGGTTGCCTCTTCCACCGCGAGACGTTCCTTCGATCCGGGCATGCTGCTCGGCGCGCCCCCTGAGCTCTTGACCCTCTATTGCTGCGCGCCGGCCAGGGAACAGGAGCGCTTGAGACCTGTCTTCACAGCCATCCTCAGAGAGGTCCTCGACGCGGCGTTCGCCGCGTCGACAAGGACGGGGGAACCGCTCGATCCCGGATTGCTCGTCGTTCTCGACGAGGCTGCGAACGTGGCGCCGCTCGCCGAGCTGGACACCGTGCTCGCCACCGCTGCAGGTCACGGCATTCAGCTGGTCACCGTCTGGCAGGACATTGCGCAGATAGAGGCGCGATACGGGCGGAGGTCGTCCACCATCGTCAACAACCACAAGGCAAAGCTCGTCCTCCCCGGTGTGTCCGACCCCATGACGCTCGACCACGTGTCCTCGCTCGTCGGCGAACGCGAAGCATTCCACCTCTCACGGACCGTAGACGAGGAGGGTCACAGGAGCCGTACCGAGGCGACCTCGACGGAGCGACTCCTGACCGCCGGATCGATACGGCAGCTGCCAGCAGGCGAGGTCGTCCTCCTCTACGGATCGCTGCCGCCGGCGAAGATACGTTGCCTCGCAGGGACCGGCGAAGCGACCTGGAGCGGCAGAGCTGCCGAGCCCAGCGGAGGCGCGCAGGGGGATCACCGGCGATGGCCCGTCCGGCGAAGCGATCGGGGTGCGCCGCCTGTGGAGGCAGCAGTGTCCGCTGGCGGTGCTACTCGGCGGAGACGGTCCGGCGCACCCTGCGGGAAGGGATCCGCCGAGTGATGTTCACGGCGTGGTCTCCGAGGCGCTCGTAGAAGCGGCCGATCAGAGCCAGCTCTATGGCAGTCGGCACAGCAACGACACCGCCTACGAGCTCGGCGATGAACCGCACGTGCAGATCGTCCATCTCGTCATCCAGTTGGTCGATTGCTCCGATGTTCTCGAGCCGATCGGCGTAGGCATCAGCAGCCATGCGCCACATGCGGCATGCGACTTCGCCCATCCGCTCTATGTAACCGCGAGCCCGGATGGGGATGGTCGAAGGAAGGTTCCGCGTGGCACGTTGAGCGACGTGCTCAGCCAGATCACCCGACCGCTCGAGCTCGGGCAGCATGCTGAGAACTGCGAGCAGCCAGCGCGTTTCGGCGAGTGAAAGCCCACCCTCAACCACCCGTTCCGAGGTGAGCTGCTCGAGCTCCAGGTAGATCGAGTCGATCGCGACGTCATTCGCTACGAGAGCGCGCGCTGCCTCCCGGTCGCCGGTCAGCAGAGCGTGGGTCGCGCCGGCGACCGCCTCCTCGACGAGCGCGAACATCTGGATCACGCGTCGATCGATCTCGAGGCCGGACGGGTCGCTGGGCCTGGCGGTCTCTCCGCGCGCGAGCGGCGTGCTTCGGCGGACGTCGCCGACAGACCACTGTTCGGATTCGGAAGGACTCCTCGCTGGAGACGCCCGTCCGCCGGTTGCGGATCCGCCGATGTCGCGGTCAGGGTCTCTCTCGAAGCCTGAGCCTGAGCCGAACACATCGCGCATGACCCTGCCACGGTATCGCTCCTGTGCCCTGAGGGAGACTGCCGACAAGAGTGAATTTGCCGGACCGCGCCCTCGGGGGCAGTGGTGCACTCGTCGGCGGCTGCAGGGCGAGCCGGCGAGGGTCGCCGTCATACCCTGCAATTCGTCCGGCCGAGAGCCGTGACCAAGACCATCTTGGGGTCAGGGACCCGCACCACTCGTCGGAGCGGGCCGGTCCGCTCTCGGCGCGGGCCGGGCCCTAATAGGCGGCGAGATCTCTTGCGGCCCTCTCGATGTCGTCCACCTGCGGCAAGATGGCCGTCTCGAGCGTTGGCTCGTAGGCGACGAAGGTGTCCGTCGCGCCAACCCGCTGCACGGGACCGTCAAGGTCGTCGAAGCAGTGCTCCGATACCCAGGCGGACACTTCGGCGCCGAACCCGCACGTGAGCACGTCTTCGTGGACGACCAGCAGTTTGCTGGTCTTCTTGACGGCTTCTGCCACGGCTTCCTTGTCCCACGGAATGAGGGTCCTCAGGTCGAGAACCTCCGCCGTGATCCCGTCGGCTTCGAGGCGCGCGGCTGCCTCGATCGACTTCTGCACCGTTGCTCCCCACGTCACGATGGCTATGTGGTTACCCCGTCGCAGGGTGGATGCCCGACCGAGCGGGACCAGGTAGTCGGACGGTGGGAAGGGGTCCATCGCGTAGCGCTGCCTCAGCAGGTGCTTGTGCTCGAGGAAGAGGACGGGGTCCTCGCACTTGAACGCCGTCCGCAGGAGGCCGGCCGCGTCGCTCGCCCGGCTCGGGAAGATCACGATGAGTCCGGGGATATGGGTGAAGATCGATTCGCCACACTGGGAGTGCCAGAGCGATCCTCCCCTGACGTAACCGCCAATCGCCACCCGGATTACCAGCGGAACCGTGAACTGGCCTTGCGAACGCCACCGAGCGGTAGCCGCTTCGGCTCGGATCTGGTGCATGGCAGGCCAGATGTAGTCGAAGAACTGGATCTCGGCGCACGGCTTCAGACCGCGAAGGGCCTGTCCGATGCCGCGCCCGACGATGTTCGCTTCGGCGAGAGGCGTGTTGTAGCAGCGGGCGACGCCGAAGGTCTTCTGGAGTCCGTGCGTGGTACCGAATACACCACCCTTGCCCTCCACCTGCTTGAGCATGTCCTCGGGAGCGTCCGCAACATCCTCACCGAAGACACGTATGCGCTCGTCAGCTGCCATGAGCTCGCCGAGGGTGAGCCGGATGGCGTCGCCTATGCCGATGGCTTCGCCTCGTGAGGCCTGCTCACTCAGCGGGTCCGCGAGATGGCCGACTCTTCCGGCGACCATCGCATCTGCATCCGTGTTGGCCTCTGCTCCTTCGGCGGTCGGTGATCGAAGCGCCTGCTCGCCAAGGTCCGGTACGGCGATGACGTGCTCGGCAACAGTTGCGGGGTCGGGACGCCGAGCCTGCAACGCCTCCTTGGCGAGCCCGGCTACGAGCTGCCTTGCCTGCTCCGCGATCTCAGCCGTCTCCTCTGCGGAGAGGACTCCACCTCGCACGAGTTGCGTCGCGAACCGGAGGATCGGATCGTGGTGCGCCTCTTCCTCGAGTTCCTCGGCCGACCGATACTTCGCCTGCGTGTCCTGCGAGGAGTGCGAGTAAGGGCGCGTGACGGTCGCGTGTATCAGGCCGGGACCCTCACCTGCCCGGACGCGGGCTATCGCCTGCTGGCCCCTGTTGCGCACGGCGAAGTAGTCCGTGCCGTCGATCCTCGAGATGGCCAGCCCGCGGTATCCCCTAACCAGCTCGGAGATGGGAGCCGGCGCCTGATCGGATGCCCGCACCGAGATGGCATAGCCGTTGTCGGCCACCACGAACAGCACGGGCAAGTGCAAGCGGCACGCCGAGTTCAGGCTCTCCCAGAACTCTCCCTCCGATGTCGCGCCCTCCCCCAGGGAGACGTACGTCAGCTCGTCGCCGTGTGCTCTGCATCCTCCCAACTCACGAGACGCGATGTAACGCCCGGCTTCGGCGCAGCCGACAGCGGGCAGGCATTGGCTGCCTGTCGGGCTCGTCTGCGACACGATGTTCAGAGCCTTCGATCCCCAGTGGGACGGCATCTGCCGGCCACCCGAGTTCGGGTCGTCTGCTGAGCCGACGGCCTGGAGGAGCATGTCTCGTGGTGAGACGCCGAGCCCGAGGCACAACGCTTGATCCCGGTAATAGGGAAAGAACCAGTCATAGCCAGGACGCAAGTAGCGGGCGAGGCCGAGAAGTAAGGCTTCGTGGCCGGCCCCCGAGATCTGGAAGTAGACCCTCGATTGCTTCTGCAGCACCATCTCGCGGTCATCGAGTGCGCGTGAGACGCAGGCGAGCCGGAAGTCCTCGATCAGCTCATCGCGTGGGAATCTCTTGTAGGAGTCGCCGCCTGCCGAGAGTGAGGTATGGCTACGAGTCGACGACCCGACGGGTCTGCCGCCCTTTGCCGCCGCTTCCGAGTCGTTGCGCTGCCCGTTTGCTGTAGCGCGCAACGCTGGCAGTGGGTTCCCGCCTCTCGCCTCCCTCGCCTCCCTCGCCTCCTCCCTCGCCTCGCTCAAGGAGGCTGACCTTGGCCGACCCACGTTCACAGTCTCGGGCTCCCGTTTGTATCCGCCTCGCCGGGTCTTGCCTGCATGCGCTTTGCCAGTCTCGCCATCCCGACTCCTTAGTTGCGCTTGGTCCGGCCCACCGACTGTTGTCCCTCCGAGTCGTGGGTGCGTCGGTGCCGACCGAGGTCACCTTAGAGCGTTCGGCCCGGAAACGGGCGCCTTGGGAGTATGCGCCCATCCGCAGTTTGGCGCAGGTGAGAGAGTGATTCTTGCTGCTCTCGACGGGGTCGTTCCCGACTCGTTCACGCGCCAGGGCTGTCTCGTTGGCTATCGCGTCGATGATCATCTCGGGATGGTCGCGGAGGTTGCTGGGCGATACGTGAAGGATCCTCCATCCGAGGGAGACGAGTCGTAGAGTCCTCAGTCGGTCTCGATTGAAGCTGGCAGGATCGCCGTGGAACCGGAATCCGTCCATCTCGACGCCCACGCGGATCTCCGGGATCGCAAAGTCGAGACGGGCGACGATCTTGCCCGAGCCGTCGGTGACGACGTGCTGCGTGGAAGGTTCAGCCAGCTTGGCGGCTCGCCAGAGCCGGAGCAGATGTCGCTCGGCGACACTTTCCGTCGCCGCACCGACGACGTCGTCCACGCACCGACGCAGCGACCGGATAGCCCGCTTGCCCGTGCCGTCGCCGCCCCGCCCGAGGAACCGGCAGAACTGCGCAGGCGTGATGAGGTTGCGAGCAACGAAGTCGTTCACCGTGTCCTCGAGCTCCTCCTTGCCGATGATCACGGCTAGGTCGGCGAGAGTTCGCATCGGGCTTGTGCACCGGATGCCGTACTTGCTCGTCACATGGGCCCTGGGCAGGCTCCTGCTGGCGTGACACCTCACACCGTCCCTCAACGCCCGCCGGCGACCTCGCTCTGCCGTCACCTCGATCGTCACACTGCTCGGGCGCGCCGCCTCGCCGAGAAGCAGTCTGGCGGCCGCCCGGTGACTCAGCACCGAGCCGGACCCGGCGAGCGTTGCCGCCATCGCCGCCTGCAGCCACGTCTGCGGCGCACCCGCAACTCGGTAGAGCCCTCGCGTCAGCCTGATGATGGCGCCGTTCCTTGCCATCGTCTTGATGTGCGCTTTCGTGAGCCGGCAGGCTTCGAGATCTCTGCTGGTCATGAGACCGTGCTGAGCCCGGGCCTGGCGGTCGAAGGCCGACATGCACCGCCGCTTCGCAGCGCTGGAGACGTTGGCTCGTCCTCGTACCGCAGTGCTGCTGCAGCCGTCCATGGGTAGAAGGGTCGCATAGGGCTGTGACAGCGCACAGGGTTGTGGCAGCCGGCCAGTGCCTTTTCGGGCAGCGTCGGCTGTGCCTGGTGCTTTCCGCACGCTGTGCCCCATGGCTCACCGGAGGTTCGCGGGCGCGCCCCCCGGTCGGCCACGGCGGCAGAATCAGACCACAGCCCAGCGCCCGAAGCCGACCCGGCACACGAAAGGCCAAGCCAGGGAGGGAGAGAGCCGGGCGGGCGCTGCAAGGACGAGCCTTCGTAGACTGAGCCCGGCTCGACCCGAAGCCGAGTGCTGCAACCGGACAGCGGACGACCGGCACCAACGCCGGTCAGCAATCCGGCCCGGTAGCACGACACGGCAGGCCAGTCGGGCCGGAGCGTCAAGTGACCGGAACGGAGCGCCGCAGCTGATACGGACGAGATTGACGGAGTTGCTCGGCATCGACCACCCGGTCATGCTCGCCGGCATGGGCGGTGTGTCCTACGCCCCCCTCGTGTCGGCAGTCTCCGAGGCGGGCGGGTTCGGCTGCCTGGGAGCGTCGACTATGAGCCCGGAGCGGATGGTCGCGGAGATCCGTGAGGTGAAGGCGACCACGCAGAAGCCCTTCGGGGTCGATCTCCTGACGGCCATGCCGGGCGATCTGGCAGGTCAGGTGAAGATGCTGATAGACGAGGGGGCGAAGGTCTTCGTTGCCGGTCTCGGCGTCCCCGCAGACGTGGTCGGCCTGTGCCACGACGCCGGCGTCCTCGTCGTCAACATGTGCGGCAAGGTCGAACATGCTCGCAGGGCCGTCGAGGCCGGATGCGACCTTGTCGTGGCCCAGGGAACCGAAGCCGGCGGGCACACAGGGCAGGTTGCCACGATGCCGCTCGTTCCCCAGATCGTCGACGCCGTCGGGGACAAGGTCCCCGTCGCCGCCGCCGGAGGGGTTTTCGACGGCCGCGGCCTCGCCGCGGCCCTGGCCCTCGGTGCTGACGGCGTGTGGGTAGGCACACGCTTCATCGCGACACCGGAGGCCCGGGCGGTGAGCGGTTACAAGGACGCCCTGCTCATCACCAAAGAGGATGGAACGACGGTGAGCAGGGCATATTCGGGAAAGACGATGCGCGTTGTCCGCAACGAGTACACGCGGTTTTTTGAAGAGCACCAGGAAGAGCTCCAGCCGTTCCCCCTTCAACTGGGGCGATCGATGGGCGACGGTGCCTTCCACCTCGGCGCCGGCGCGGACGAAGCCGGCATCGACCCCGCGAAGGAGTGTTACCCGGCCGGGCAAGGAATCGGCGCGATCGACAGCCTCGTGCCGGCCGGACAGCTTGTCGCCAGGTTCGTCGAGGAAGCCGAGGCTACGTTGCGGAGCCTGCACGAGACGGTCACCCGATGACGGCCGCAAAGGGACAGGCGGTCGGGATCGGAGAAGGGGCGTCCGGACCGGCGGCCGCGAGAGCCCAGCTGCAGTCACGATCGGACAGATGAGGAGAGGAGGGCCGAGCGATGCGGTGGAAGGTTGAGGACACGCCCGAGCGGGCGGCGTTTCGCGCCGAGTTCAGGAGCTGGCTCGGCGAGGTCCTGCCAGCCGGTTGGACCGACGCACTCGGCTCCGGAGACGACAACGCGTTCGCCCGAGTGCGAGCGGGCTGGAACTTCCTCGACTGGATGGGCGTCATCGGTCGCACGGGATACGCCGCCCCGCTTTGGCCGAAGGAGTACGGCGGACTTTCGGGCCAAGCCTTCATGCAGCAGATCGTGCGAGAGGAGCTGGCGAGCCACCGGCTGCCCACCTTCGGCGTCAACCTCCTCGGCGTCGGCCTCGCCGGCCCGACGATCATCGCCCATGGCACCGAGAGCCAGAAGGAGCGGTACCTCGCCAAGATCCTCACTGGCGAGGAGATATGGTGCCAGCTCTTCTCGGAGCCGGGGTCCGGCTCGGACCTCGCCTCGCTCTCCACGAGGGCGGTCCAAGACGGTGATGAGTGGGTGATCAACGGGCAGAAGGTCTGGACGAGCCTCGCCCAGCTGTCGGCCTTTGGCATGCTCCTTGCGAGGACGGACCCCGACGTGCCGAAGCACGAAGGCCTGACCTACTTCATCGTCGACATGCACGATCCCG
>JAJYVX010000052.1 GCA_021791795.1 Actinomycetes bacterium
GGCGCGGGCGGCGCGGGCGCTCGCCACGGCGGCAAGCACGGCGGCCGCCTTGTGCCCGCACTCGCGGTCCTCTGACGCCGGGTCGGAGTCGGCCACTATGCCGGCACCTGCCTGAATCGACGCCCTGCCGTCAGGGCCAACCACGAGCGTGCGGATGGCGATGGCGGTGTCGAGGTTGCCGGAGAAGTCGATGTAGCCGACGACTCCTGCGTAGGGGCCTCGTTTCGTCGTCTCGAGCTCGTCGATGATCTCCATCGCCCGCACCTTCGGCGCACCTGACACCGTTCCTGCGGGAAGGGTGGCGCGGAGAACGTCGACCGGGCCGAGACCGACCCTCAGCTCCCCGGAGACCTGTGACGTGAGGTGCATGACATGGCTGTAGCGCTCGACCGTCATCAGCTCGTCGACCTGCTCGGTGCCGAAGGTGACGACGCGCCCGACGTCGTTCCTCGCGAGGTCGACGAGCATGGTGTGCTCCGCAAGCTCCTTCGGGTGCTCGACGAGCTCGGTCTCGAGCTTGCGGTCCTCCACCTCGGAGCGACCGCGGCGGCGCGTGCCGGCGATCGGCCGCGAGATCACCCGGCCGTCGAGGAGCCGGACGAGTGGCTCGGGCGACGCTCCCACCACCGTCACGCCGCCCTGGCGGAGGAAGAACATGTAAGGGCTCGGGTTCAGCTGGCGGAGCATGCGGTAGACGAGAAAAGGGTCACAGCCGAGCTCCAGGTCGAACCGCTGCGAGAGGACGATCTGGAAAGCGTCGCCGGCGCGTATGTACTCCTTCGCCGTCTCGACCGCGAGCTCGTACTGCTCTTTCGAGACCACCCGGGTGACGTCGCCGAGCTCGCCGGGCAGGGTCGTCGGAGGCGCTACGGGCTCTCGGAGCTCCTCGGTCCGGGCCACGAGGTCCAAGGCGAGGCGATCCAGCCTCTCCTCGGCCGACGAGTAGCGCTGCAGGGCGCCTTCGGAGTCCGGATCGCCGTCCGGCGAGAGCGGCACGACGACGTTGTCCACGAGCGTCACCCGCTGGCGCCAGTGGTCGAACGCAGCCAGCTCGCCGACGAGCGACAGCACGGCGTCAGGCAGGCCGAGGTCGTCCGGCGGCGCGCCGGGCAGGCGCTCGACCTCCCGCACCACGTCGTATCCGAGGTAGCCGACGAGCCCTCCGTGCCATGGCGGAAGGTCGTCGAGCGACGGCGAGACGAGCTGAGCCGTGAGGGTCTCGATCGCCGTGAGGACGCCGTCGTCGAGCGGCACGGGCACCGGAAGCCCGCCCTCGACGACTTCGAGGTTCCGTCCGTGGGCGACGAGGGTGGCGAGCGGTGCACGCCCGAGGAAGGAATAGCGGCTCCAGCGCTCGCCGTGCTCGACGCTCTCGAGGAGGAAGCCGTCGCCGTCGCCCACCACGGAAGAGAACGCGCCGACCGGGGTGACGGCGTCGGCGATCAGCTGGCGCCAGATCGGCACGACCCGGTGTTCGAGCGAGAGCTTGCGGAACTGCTCCTCGTCCGGGGACACGCGGCCCCCCGTCGTCACAGGTAGAGCCCGGTGCCGCCGTCGATCCGCTCGGAGGCCACTGCGTGGATGTCGCGCTCCCGTAGGATCAGGTAGTCCTCCCCCTGGACCTCCACTTCGAAGCACTCCTCGGCGTTGAAAAGGATCGTGTCGCCCGGCCGTACCGTCCGTACGTGGGGACCGACGGCGGCCACCTCGGCCCAGGTGAGGCGCTTGGCCACGGCCGCCGTGGCCGGTATGAGGATGCCGGCCCGGGAGCGGCGCTCGCCTTCGGCTGCGGGCACGTTGACGAGCACGCGGTCGTTCAGCATCGTCACGGGCTGCTTGCCCGACCGTGGTGACTTCGCCGCTTCGTCTGCCGTCCGTGGGCCGGCACCGTTCTCTGCCACACCTCAACCGTAGTGCCTGGAGGAGGGGAGGCCCCCTCGTCCAGGTTCGGACGCGTCGGCCCCGCTCAGCTGTAGTAGCGGTAGACGGCTTCAGCCACGCAGGAGGGCTTCTCCTGGCCCTCCACTTCGAAGGTGAGGCCCATGACGACCTGCACCCCACCTGGCACGTCGTCGACCGACACGAGGGTCGCCCCGAGACGGAGCCTGCTCCCGACGGGCACCGGAGCGGGGAACCGCACCCTGTTGCAACCGTAGTTGAGGCCCATGGTCACACCGCTCACCGAGACGACCTCGGAGAGGAGAGCGGGAGCGAGCGAGAGGGTGAGGTACCCGTGCGCGATCGGAGCACCGAAGGGGCTCTCCCTCTCCGCGCGTTCCGGGTCGACGTGGATCCACTGGTGGTCGCCGGTTGCGTCGGCGAAGAGGTTCACCTGCTCCTGGGTCACCTCGCGCCAGGCGCTGTAGCCGAGGTGGTCGCCCACCTTCTCTTTCATGGCGCCTGTGCCGTCGAATTGAGTGGCCATGAGAGGCGGAGGCTACGCGCCCTTCGGGGATGCTGCCAGCTGGGCGGCCCCGGCGAGCTGGGCGCCCCCGGCGAGCTGGGCGCCCCCGGCGAGCTGCCCGCAGGCACCCCCGACGGAGCGGCCCCGCGTGTCGCGGATCGTGGCGTTGAGGCCGAGGGAGGCGAGCCGATCACGGAACGCACGCACCGTCTCGCGGTCGCTCCCTCGGGCGAGGAAACCGGGCGTCGGGTTGAGGGGGATGAGGTTCACGTGCGCGAGGCCCCCAAGCGGCGCAAGAAGGCGAGCCAGCTCCGCCGCGTCCTCGCCGCGGTCGTTCGTGCCCGCGATGAGCGCCCACTCGAAAAAGATGCGCCTCCGCGTCCGCTCCGCGTACTCGAGACAGGCCGCCATGAGCCGGAAGAGGGGGTAGCGCCGGTTGATCGGCACGATGGAGCTGCGCAGGTCGTCGTTGGCCGCATGGAGCGAGACGGCGAGGTTGACCTGCAACGGTTCGGCCGCGAGGCGGCGGATCCCCGGCACGATCCCGACAGTCGAGATGGTGAACGCCCGGGCGGCGAGAGAGAGGTCGTCGTGCGCCCGGTGGACGGCGGAGACGACGGACCCGTAGTTCGCCATCGGCTCGCCCATCCCCATGAACACGACATTGCTGAGACGTCCCCAACCCTTGTCTCGGGCGGCCCGGGCCGCTCGGACGACCTGCTCGAGGATCTCGCCGCTCGAGAGCTGCCTGCAGAAGCCCATCTGGCCCGTGGCGCAGAACGAGCACGCCATGGCGCATCCCGCCTGGCTCGAGACGCATGCCGTGACCCGCGCGGGATAACGCATCAACACGACTTCCACGCGAGCTCGGTCCGACGTCGCCTTGAGCAGCCACTTGACGGTTGCTCCTCGTTCGGTCGGCGACTCCGTCGCGACGACGAAAGCAGGCCGCATGGCCGGGGTCTCGGCGAGACGCTGCCGCAAACACTTCGGCAAGACCGTGATCTCCTCGGGCGACAGGCCGGCTGCAAGGGCGCGGCGAACCTGCTCCAGGCGATACGAGGGCTCGCCCTCGAGCAGGGCGGCGAGCTCGTCCCCCGACAGGTCGTACCTGCTCGGGCCTTGCCTCGCCCCCGGCTCCTCCCGGGTCAGCGGGCGCACCCGACGTCACCGGTATAGGCGCGGTCGACGTGGTCGTCGTGGAACCCCAACTTCGCGTAGAGCGCCCGGGCGGACGCGTTGTCCCGGTCGACGTAGAGCATGGCCGTCGGGACGCCCCGCCAGCTCAGGTGGTCGAGGCCGGCCAGCACCAGCTCTGTTCCGAGGCCGCGGCCCGCGAAGAGCGGCGACACGGCGATCACGTAGATCTCGCCGAGGATCTCGCCCTCTTCCTCCTGCATCTTGGTCCAGCAGAAGCCGGCGAGCCCGCCGTCGAGCTCGTAGAGACGGAACCCTTCGGGGTCGAACCAGGGCTGCCCCTCGCGCTCGTGGATGGTCTCGAGCGTCCAGCATCCCTGCTCGGGATGAGTGTGGAAGGCGGCGTTGTTCACCTCGAGCCAGCGCTGCTCGTCCTCTCCGGGACGGAACGCCCTCGTGGTTATGCGCGAAGGTCGCTCGGCAGGGAGGGGCCGCCTCATCTGGAACAGGTCGCGCCCCCGGAGGAGGCCGACGGCGGCGGCGACCTCGTCGTCCCTCTCGGACGGCTTCGGGACCCAGAGGTGGACGTGGCCACCTCCCTCTGCTCTCACCACGTGAAGGGCGGCAGACAGCAAGTCGGTCCGGAGGTCGTGCTCGGTGCTGCGCCACCTCGGGTGGAGGACGTACTCGATCGCCCAGTTGCGCCCGCTCCCCTTCGAGAGCTGGGCGTAACCGATGACTCTCCCGTCGCGATCGCGGGCGACGAACCCGGCGAAGCCCTCTCGGCCGCCCTGCACCAGGTCCAGCCACTTGTGCTCCCCGAGAGCCCGGTGGCCGTCGGCGGCGGAAGCGACCTCGAGAAGGCGGGACAGGGCCGCTATGTCGGCCTCGCCCATACGACGCTTCACCTCGACCTCGTGCACGCGGCGAGGCTACAGCCCCGCCCCGGCGGGCTCCCCGTCTCGTCTTGCTGGCGTTAGCCTGCCGATCGATGCCGCGGGAGTCCCAAAGAGCCCGCCGAGAGCGAGCAGCAGAGATCGCGCGCCGGCTCGGGTCTGAGCACCCGGGCTCGGCGACAGACCTCTGCGCGCTCCGCCACGACGGTCCGTTCCAGCTCCTCGTGGCGACGATCCTCTCCGCCCAGTGCACCGACGAGCGGGTGAACATGGTCACGCCGGCTGTCTTCGCCCGGTACCCCACTGCGGCAGACCTCGCCGCCGCAGATCCTGCCGAGCTCGAGGAGATGATCCGCTCGACCGGCTTCTTCCGCGCGAAGACGTCGCACCTCCTCGGCATGGCTCAGGCGCTCGACGCTCGCTTCGACGGAGGGTTCCCGCCTGCGATGGCCGACCTCGTCTCCCTCCCCGGTGTCGGGCGGAAGACGGCGAACGTCGTGCGATCGGTCGCCCTCGGCCAACCGGGCCTGGCGGTCGACACCCACGTGACCCGCCTCTCGAGGCGTCTCGGCCTCACGAAGGCGACGGATCCGGAGAGGATCGAGGCGGACCTCTGTGCTCTCCTTCCCGAGTCCGAGTGGGGTGCCCTCAGCCTGCGCCTCATCCTCCACGGCCGGCAGGTGTGCAGCGCACGCAAGCCGAGATGCTCTGAGTGCCACTTGTCGGATGTCTGTCCTTCTGCCGGGATCGACGTCCTCGCGAGCCGCGCGAGCAAGCCAGGAAAGACAAGCAGCCCGACCCGCGATCGCCAACCAAGCGCCAGGTCCAGAGCAAAGAAGACATCGTCCTGACATCGGCAGCTGGGATGACACTCACCGCGGTAGGCGCTATGGTTAGGAATTGGAACCGGTTCCCGCCACCTGGTTCCATTGAGCGGAGTTCGGGATCCGCCGCCCGACCCGCTCCCGACGGCGTCCTTCGGGGCGCCGTCGGCCGCGTCCGGGCGAGGATCGACGTTCGAGCAGCGCTCGCAGCTCGGGCCGCCATGGCTGGTGCGACAGCGGCACTAGCTACCCGGTCCCACCGAAGACCGGTCCACCCGGGCGTCTCGCCCGCCTCAACGCCTCCAGTCCCGCTGCACCATGCGCTCGAGCCGTCGTCCGGCGCCCTCGAGCGCCCGCTCGACCGCGAACAGCTCCGCCGCGACGTCGTCCTCGTCGGAGGACTCCGCCCTCTCGGCCATCTCGGCGACCCGGCGCACCAGCTGCTCGAGGGTGGACGAGATCGAGGACAGCTCGGCGGCGTCGGCAGGCATGACGCCATCCTTCCACCCGTAGGCTGGCCAGCCGGTGCCGAAGCTCCCTACCGGTCCTGAGAAACAGAGGTTCGTGCGCGACATGTTCGACACGATCGCGCCGCGCTACGACCTCGTGAACAAGCTCATGACGCTTGGCCTCGACGCCAGGTGGAGGAGCCGCGCCGTCACCCTCCTCAGCCTCGGTCCCGGCGCGGTGGTGCTCGATCTCGCCTGCGGTACCGGCGATCTGTGCCGGGAGCTCGCCTGGCGCGGCCAGCACGCTGTCGGCGTGGACCTGTCGCTCGGCATGCTGCAGCACGCCTGGCGCGGCGCACCCCTGCTCCAGGCGGATGCGGTCTCGCTGCCCTTACGCGACGGAGCGGTGGACGGCGTGGTGAGCGGCTTCGCGCTGCGCAACTTCGCCGACCTCGGCGCCATGCTCGCCGAGCTCGGCCGCGTGCTCCGCTCGCACGGCCGGATCTCGTTCCTCGAGGTCTCAGAACCGGCGAGCCCCCTGTTGCGGGCGGGCCACTCCGTCTGGTTCCGTCATGTCGTGCCCCTCATCGGCGCGGCGTTCTCCGACGCCGCCTCCTACCGCTACCTGCCCGAGTCCGTCGCCTACCTCCCGAGTGCCGAGGAGATGGACGGGATGCTCGCGGCGGCCGGTTTCGCCGACGTGCGCAGGTACGACCTCTCGGGCGGGATCGTCCGGATCCTCACGGCGACGAGACGCGGGCGGCAGGACGGGGTCGAGGAGGCCGCGTGACCGCAACTGCATTCGACCTCTCGGCGGCAGAGGCGACGGGTCTTCGTGCCCGCGCGCTCGACGACGGCCTGGTCTTCGAGGCGCCCGAGAGGTCCGTCTACGGGCTCGGCCGGGCGCTGACGCTCCCACTCCCCCAAGGGCTCGCCGATGCCGCCGGCACGTCCGAAGCCGTCCAGGCCCTCGGGCGGATATCGGACTCCGCCGATCTCGGGCGGCGGCCGGGCACGGCGGGTACCCGACCCACCGGTGCGGGTGCAGGAGCGGCGACCGCGCTCCCTCGTGCCATGGCGGCCCTTCCCTTCGACCCGCTGGCGCCGGCCGAGCTGATCGTGCCCGAGGTGTTGCTCGCGCTGCACCCCGACGGCCGTGCGACGGCCGTCGTCGTCGGCGACGACCCGGCCGAGCTGCTCGAGCTGTGGCTCTCGGACAGCCCGGCAAGGACGCCCGTCACGGCTCTTCCCGACGTCTTCGAGCTCCGATCGGCCCGCCCGCACGCGGACTACGTGGAGCGTGTGGCGAGCGCCGTGGAGGAGATCCGCGCCGGCCGGCTGGAGAAGGTGGTGATGGCTCGGGAGGTCGTCATCACGGCGAACCGACCTTTCCGTCAGGCCGACCTGCTCGAGAGGTTGAGGGCCCTGCATCCATCCTGTACGGGTTTTGCCGTGGACGGCTTCGTAGGGGCGTCGCCCGAGCTGCTGGTGCGCTTCGACGGCGACACCGTCGAGTCCCACCCGCTCGCGGGAACCGCGGCGCGCTCCGGCGACCCGGCGGCCGACCGGCTCGCCGCAGCCGCCCTCCTCGCATCGGAGAAGGAGCGCGGCGAACACAGCGCGGTCGTGGCCGCCATAGCCGCCGGGCTCAGCGACTACACGACCGGTCTCGAGGTGCCTGTGTCGCCTGACCTGGTGGAGCTGCGGAACGTCTGCCATCTCGGCTCGCGCATGAGCGGAAGGGTCACGACCCCCGGAGCAACCGCGCTCGACCTGCTGGCGGCGATCCATCCGACGCCCGCCGTGTCCGGCAGCCCGCGGGACGCCGCGCTCGAGTACCTCGGGAAACTCGAGGACCTGGACAGGGGGCGCTACGCCGGCGCCGTCGGCTGGGTGGACGCGGCGGGCCGGGGCGAGTGGTGGCTCGGGATCCGCTGCGGGATCGTCGCGCAAGAGAGCCCCGGCAGGGCCGATGGCAACGGCGGGAGCGGCGGCGGCGCGACCATGCACCTTTTCGCCGGTGCAGGCATCGTCGCCGACAGCGACCCGGAGGGCGAGCTCAGGGAGACTCAGCTGAAGCTGCAGGCGATGCTGGCGGCTGCGGTGCGCCCTTGAGGGAGCGTGCCGAGGCCAGCCGCGCGTAGCGGCGGACGATCCTCGCCACGTCGGCCGGCTGCTCGAACGCGACGAGGTGCCCTGCCCGGCGCACCATGACGAGCTCGGCGCCGGGGATCAGCTCGGCGAGCCGCCGGGCAGCAGCAGGCGGCACGACGTGGTCGGACTCACCACTCACGACGGCGACGGGCACGCGCAGCTCGCACAGGCGTGACTCGAGCGAGGGCGTCTCCCGCAGGAGGGCGCGCTGCTCGACGACGAACGAGGTCCTCCTGCGACCTCGCACCGGCTGGCCCGGAGACACTTCGAGTAGGCCGTTCAGGCTCGGAAGGCTCACGGCATCGCGAGCGAAGCGGCCGACCCTCCATCCCTCCGGTACCCGCCGCAACGCGCGGGCGCCGCGGCGCATCGCCGCGCTCCCGGCAGCCACGATCCCGTCTCCCACCATGGGTATGCCGAGGAGCCTGTCTATGCCCGTCACCGCGGCTGAGCTCCCGACGGAGCCCACGAGGACGAGCGCCCCGACGAGATCGGGTCGCTCGAGTGCCAGGTGCAGGACTATCCCGCCACCGAGAGAGTGACCGACGGCCGTGACCGGGGTGGGCGCCGAGCAGCACTCGATCACCCGGGCGAGCGCCGCGGCGTTCTCGGACAATCCGGTCGCCTGCCGCGGGTGCGCTCCCCAACCGGGTCGATCAGGGGCGATCACACGGTGATCGACCGAGAGCTCGCGGGCGACTCCCGCCCAGTCGGCCCCCGATCCGGGCTGGCCGTGGACGAGGAGGATCACCGCTCCGTCGCCTTCGTCGATGGGGACGCTCGCCAGCCTCGGTCTCAGCCGGTCAGCCACTTCCCGCCCGGCGACGCAGGGCTGCGGCGACCCGCTCGAGTCCCCACCAGCTGACGAGGGCGAGCGCCTCGACGACGGTGTAGGTGGACATCTTCGAGGTGCCGAGCTCCCGGTCCACGAACCGGATCGGCACCTCCTTGATCCGAGCACCGACCCGGAGCGCCCGGTACGTCATCTCCACCTGGAAGCCGTAGCTGCCCGCCCTTACGGAGTCGAGGTCGATGCGGCGCAGGAGGGTGGCGGCGTAGGCCCTGAAGCCTGCCGTCGAATCCTTCACCCCGAGACCGAGCACGGCGTCCGCGTAGATGTTGCCCCCGCGGGACACGAGCCGGCGCACCATGCTCCAGTCGGGGATCGAACCGCCCCGCACGTAGCGCGACCCGATCACGAGCTCGTAGCCCTCCTCGAGCGGCGCCACGAGCCGGGGCAGGTCGGCCGGGTCGTGCGACATGTCGGAGTCCATCTCGACCATGGCGTCGAAGCCGGCGTCGATTCCCCAGCGAAACCCAGCCCTGTACGCGCTCCCCAGCCCCTGCTTCCCCGAACGCCGGAGGATCTCGACGTTGCCGAGGCTCTCACCGGCCTTCTCAGCCAAATCGGCGGTGCCGTCGGGGCTGTTGTCGTCGACTATGAGCACGTGGCCGTCCGGGAGCGCTTCCCGTACCCGGGCGAGCACGTTCTCGATGTTGGCTGCTTCGTTGTACGTGGGGAGCACCACCAGAACTCTCACCGGAGGGATGCTACTTCCGGGGTGTGTCGCCCCCGGGGGACGGGGTCACAGCGATCGCGCCGGTGTCGTTCGCCCCCGTCGGGAGGCCCAACAGCGCCGCGCCCGTGCGGTGCTGCCAGAGGTCGCGTGCGAGCACCTGGATGGCGCTCGCGGCCGGCACAGCCAGCAGCGCTCCTACGAGCCCGCCGAAGATCGAGCCGACGAGGTCTCCGATGGCCGCCCCGAAGAGCACGGCGAGGAGCACCCAGAGCGGGTTCAGCCGGACCGTCCTCGCCATGATGATCGGGTTGAGGACGTGGTTCTCCACCTGCTGGTAGACGAGGAAGACGACGAGGGTGATGATGCCGGCAGGAAGCGAGTGCAGCGCGGCGACGATGACGGTGGGGACGCCGGCCAGCAGGCCGCCGATGAGCGGCAGGAAGTCGACGATCGCGACCCAGAGGCCGAGCACGGCCGGGTAGGGGACGCCGACGGCGAGCAGGGTGATCCCGATCGTGAAGCCGGCGATCACCGACGTCAAGAAGTTCCCGAGCATGTAGCCGGCCACCGATCGGCTCACGTCGCTCAAGATGCCGTGGACCCGCTCCGCACGCTCGGGCTGCATCCACTCGAGAAGGGCCCTCACGATCTGGGGGAGCTCGAGCAGGACGAAGAACGTGAGGAAGACGATGGTGACGATGCCGAGCACGCCCGAGAGCACGGTCTTGCCGACCGCGAGGGCGGGCTTGCCGAGCTTCGAGATGATGCTCTGCCAGTTGGCCTGCCTCGACTCCACGTACTTGAGGAGGTGCAGGTTCGCCACGATGCGCCCGATCTGGCCCTTGCCGTGCTCGGCCTGCCTGATGAGCGTCGGGAGCTCGTGCACGAGCCTCGTGGCGGCGTCGATGACGGGATGGACGAGCACCACGCCGATCGTGACCACGGCACAGAGGGCGAGGAAGAACACGAGCCCGGTGGCGCTCCCCCGCCTCAGGCCGCGCCGCTCGAAGAAGGCGACGACGGGATGCAAGAGGGCGGCGATGAAGAGGGAGACGACGAGGAGGAGCAGCACCGCCCTCAGTCGCCAGGCGACGAGCGCCACGACGAGGGTGAGAAGGAGCACGACGTCCACGATCAAACTCGCCCGCAGCACGCGGCGCTGGAACTCCCGCCTTGCGCTCCGCATCCCACCGCCACCGAGCGGAGGGACGCGCCGCGCCGGGTCGGGTTCGGGCCTCGCGCTTGAGGCCTGGGTCCCGAGCGACTCGGCCATCGCTCCCCAGTCAACTCGATGGCGGGCCTGCAGGTGCGGACCGCCCGCGCATCCCTGTTCCACGCGTTCCGGGCGTGCATGCTCGCCCTCGGCGTCTCAGCCTGAAAGCATGGGGGCATGGCCCAGCCAACGCGGCCGCGCCCGAGGGTGCCGCGCTTTCTCAAGCGGGGGATCACCCTCTTCATCCTCATCTTCGTGGTCATCTATCTCGTCGTCCCGAGCTTCGCCGCTGCCGGGAAGAACCTGAAGGTCCTCACCCACGTCAACTGGTGGCTCCTCATCGTCGCCGTCGGGCTCGAGGCCGCTTCCCAGTTGGCCTATGCCGAGCTCACCCGGACCCTCCTTCCCAAAGGGGCGCTCCCAAGGTCGAAGATCCTCCGCATCAACCTCTCGGCCCTCGCCGTCTCCCACGTCCTTCCCGGCGGCACGGCCGGAGGGACCCCTGTCGGCTACAGGCTCATGACCCAGAACAAGGTCCGCGGCGCGGACGTGGGGGTCGCCGCGGCGACACAGGGCATCGGATCGGCCGTGGTCCTCAACGCCCTGTTGTGGCTGGCGCTGCTCATCTCCATCCCCTTCAGGGGCTTCAGCGCGACATATGTGAGCGTGGCGGTGTTCGGCGCGCTGCTCATGGCCCTCTTCGCCGCCCTCGTCCTCGGCTTCACCAAGGGGGAGGACCGGGCAAGCCGTGTGTTCCGCGCGATAGCCCGCAAGATCCCCTGGGTCACCGAGGAGCAGGTGGAGGCTGTGATCCGCCGGATCGGCCAGCGCCTGCGCTCCCTTGGCCAGGACCGCAGGCTTCTCGCCGGGGCGCTCCTCTGGGCCGTGCTCAACTGGGCGCTCGACGCCGCGGCCCTGTGGGCTTGCGTGGCCGCGTTCGGCTGGCTCACGAACCCCGTCTACCTCCTCGTCGCGTACGGCGTCGGGAACGTCCTCGCGGCGATCCCGATCACACCGGGCGGCCTCGGCCTCGTGGAGGCGTCTGTGCCCATCCTCCTCGCCAGCTTCGGCGTGAGCGGCTCGAAGGCCCTGCTCGGAGTCCTTGCCTGGCGACTGGTGAACTTCTGGCTACCGATACCGGTCGGCGCGGGAGCCTACGTGTCGCTCCGGGTCGGTCATGCGGCAAGCCTGCGTGAACGCCGCGAAGCTCTCGGCGGGATGACGGCCCAGCCACCGGGAGGCCGCGTCACGACGCCACGCCTCGCGCTCGAGGAGGAGACCCTGCAGCTGAACGGCACCGACGACAAGGCGCGCTCCGAAGCCGCTTTGGACGGAGCAGGCCCAGGGCAGGCCGACGCCGAGCGGGACGACCAGTCGCCTGCGAGGGACGGCGCCGCACGCAAGGACGCCGGCAGCTCCGGGGTCGAGGGGACGGGTTGGCCGGCCCCTGCCCACCCCTGCTCTTAGCCGGTCCTGCCCAGCCCGCCCGGAGCGGGATCCGCCGCCTCCGCCTCACTCCGAGGCGACGTGCACCGCGGCGTCCGCCGCGAGCCAGAACATCTCCTCGCGCACGTCGTGGGCGTACATCCAGCCCCTGTGGTCCCAGTCGCCGCCGGCAAGGCTGTCCCCCGCATAGAGGAGCTGGCCGAAACGGACACCCCTGAAGCGGGAGACCGCGATGAGCGCAGCCGCCTCCATCTCGACGGTGAGGCAACCCTCCTCCAGGCGGCGCTTGGCCTTGCCTCTCGTCTCGCGGTAGGGGGCGTCTGTCGTCCAGGTCCTGCCGGTCGAGAACGGGAGATCGCGGTCCGCGAGGAACGACTCGAGAGCGGCGACGACCGAGGCATCTGCCTCGACCGCCCGCGACGGCGCCAGGTAGTGGTACGACGTCCCCTCGTCCCGCAGGGCCGAGCTCACCAAGACGACGTGCCCGAGCGGCAGGTCGCCGAGAGCACCGCACCCTCCTACCGCCACGACGGTGCGCGCTCCGTAGTCGATCGCCTCTTCGAGGAAGCCGGCCGCGAGCGGGGCGCCGAGGCCGGGCTGGTAGAAGCCGATCTCCCGCCCGCGGTGCTCTATCGCCCAGATGGCATGACGTCCGTGCTCTGCGACGAGATCTGCCACACGCCGCGCTTCGCGCTGCGCGGCGACGCGCCTCACGACGTCGCCGAAGAAGCACGCCACGACCACTTGAGGCATGTCGAGCGCGCCAGCGCCTGCGGTGCCGAAGTGCGCCGACGGCTCGATGAGCGCACTTCGGTCCGGGTCGAACTCGAGGAGCGGGAGCGAGGCTTCGTCCACCATGGGGCGCAGCCTACGAGGCCGCCTGTGCTATCAAGACGGCCATGCCCAGTCGTCACATCCCGCCGGGCATGGCCGAGCAGCTGAGTGGGCCGAGCTATGCCGGCCCGGCGACGTTCGCCCAGTGCCCGCTCCTCACAGAGCCCGAAGAGCTCGACGACTGGCAGCCGGACGTCGCCATCGTCGGAGCCCCCTGGGACGACTCGACCACGAACCGGCCCGGCGCCCGCTTCGGGCCCCGTGCCCTGAGGGCCCTTGCCTACGGGCCGGGTACCTACCACCTCGACCTCGGCGTCGAGCTGTTCGACCATCTCGAGGTCGTCGACTACGGGGACGCACTCTGCCCCCACGGTCTCGCGGAGGCCTCCCACGGCAACATCCGCCGCCGGGTCGCCGAGGTCGCCGGCCGCGGCATCGTCCCGATCGTCATCGGCGGCGACCACTCGATCACCTGGCCGGCGGCGACCGCCGTCGCCGAGGCGCGTGGATGGGGCCGCGTCGGGATCGTGCACTTCGACGCGCATGCCGACACGGCGGACTCGATAGAGGGCAACCTCGCCAGCCACGGGACGCCCATGCGCCGCCTCATCGAGCCGGGCGCGGTGCCGGGACGGAACTTCGTGCAGGTCGGCCTCCGCGGCTACTGGCCGGACCAGGACACCTTCGAGTGGATGCGGTCCCAGGAAATGCGCTGGCACCTCATGCACGAGGTATGGGAGCGCGGGCTCCCAGCCGTCATGGAGGACGCAGTGCGAGAGGCGCTCGAGGACACCGACGGCGTGTACGTGTCGCTCGACATCGACGTGCTGGATCCGGGTTTTGCTCCGGGGACGGGCACCCCGGAGCCGGGCGGTCTCGCCCCGGCCGACCTGCTTCGCGCCATCCGCAAGCTCGCCCTCGAGACACCCGTCGTCGCCATGGACGTGGTCGAGGTGGCTCCGGCGTACGACTGGGCGGAGCTCACCATCAACAACGCGCACCGTGCGATTCTCGAAGCTCTCGCCGGGCTGGCGATCCGCCGGGGCGCCCCCTCGCAGGTGGTGCGGCCCATGAACCGTGACGGCTAGCGGACCGGACGAACGCCTCGCACCCGACGAGCCCGCCGCTCCCATCCCGCCCGGCACGCCGAGCACACCGGGCGCACCGAGCCGCAGGGGCGCCTTCGCCTCCCTCCAGCCGCTGCGGCACAGGAACTTCGCGCTTCTGTGGTCGGGCGGCCTCGTCTCGGTCATCGGCTCGTGGATGCAGACCGTGGCCGTCGGCGCCCTCGTCGTCGCCCACACCGGGCAGGCGCTCTGGGCGGTTCTCGTGGCGGCCGGAGCGTTCCTCCCCACCGGGATCCTGTCGCCGGTCGGCGGAGCGCTCGCCGACCGCTTCCCCCGCAAGCCGTGGCTCGTCCTCGGCAACCTCGCGGCTGCGGCCGTGGCGCTCGGCATCGCCGCACTCGTCGCGACGAGACAGGACAGCCCCTCGGTGCTCACCCTGCTCGTCACCGTGCAGGGCTCGGTCAGCGCGCTGACGAGCCCATTCCAACAGGCGATCCTGCCCGACCTCGTCCCCCGGCGGGAGTTCCTCGCCGCCTCTTCCCTCGGATCGGCCCAGTTCAACCTCGGCCGGGTGATCGGGCCGGCGCTCGCCGGCGCCACGATCGCGGTGTTCGGTTATCCGGTGGCGTTCCTCGCCAACGCCATCTCGTTCCTCGCCGTCGTGCTCGCACTCGTCTTCATCCGGCTGAGCCCGCCGCCCGGACCCAGAGAAGGAGAGACGCTCCTCTCCTCTCTCGGGCGCGGCTGGCGGGCCGCCCGGGGCACCCCGGCCTGCACGGCCGCCATCGGGACGATCGCCGTCGTGGCGCTCCTCGCCTCGCCCTTCATCGCCCTCGTGCCTGCCATGGCCGACCATGTAGCGCATGGGTCCGCCCGGCGGCTCGCCTCGGCCACCGGGGTGCTGACGACAGCCCAGGGGGTCGGTGCGGTGCTCGGCGCTCTCCTCCTCGCCCCCCTTGCCCTCCGCTTCGGTCGCGGCCGGGTCCTCGTCGCGAGCCTCTGCCTCCTCCCGCTCGTCCTCGTCGTCTACGCCACCTCGTCGACGCTCGCCTTCGCCACGGTCGCTCTCTTCGCCGTCGGCCTCGTCTACATCGGCGTCCTGAGCGGGCTCTCGACGCTCGTTCAGCTGTCCGCTCCCCAGGAGTTCCGGGGCAGGATCCTCAGCATCTACCTGGTCGCCCTCGGTGTCGCCTACCCGATCGGCTCCCTTGCGCAGGGGCCTCTCGCCGACCGGATAGGGCTCGGGTGGACGACGGCGGCGTCGGCTCTCTCACTAGCGCTCATCCTTGCGGCCGTGCGCCTCGTCCGCCCTTCCTGGCTGGCCCCTCTCGTGGCGGATCCGGGCCAAGCGCGCCAGACCGCCCTGGCCGCAGGTAGACCGTACCCATGACCCAGCAGCCGAGCGACTACCCGGTCGCCACCTCGTCCGACCAGCCGGATCGAGTGCGGACCTTCATCGCGCAGCCGGGCGAGACGATGCCGGACGATGCCTACGAGGCCGACGTCATCGAACAACACCTGCCGCCCTCAGGAGATGACGAGTCCGAGGCGCTCGACATCGAGGAGGAGAGGCAGGCGAGGGAGGACGGCGACCGACCGGTCTAACCGATCGCGGTGCCGGCGGCGCGGCGACGGGCTGCGGTGACAGGGGGCGACTCGCCGAGGATGAGGTGGAGCCCGAGCGACAGCACGGTGGCCGCGGGGCGCACTGCCAGCTGCCTATAAGAGGTCGGGCGGGCAAGTCCGAGCTCCCGGCGGGCAAACGGTGGGAGCAGGCCGATCGCCGCCTCGGTGAGCGTCACATGGGCCGCCTTCTCGAGCGGCGAGCTCCCGATGGGCTTGCGGAGGAACTCGACGGCCTGTCTCGCCGCCTCGGTGCGGACGAGCTGCGGCCGCACCTCGCGGATGTAGGAACGCACGGCCTCGGTCGAGCTCGGCACCCGCGTGGCGCCGAGCTCACGCGCCACTCTCGAGCTCTCGCGCAGGTAGCGGTTCTTCTCCTCCAAGGTGAGCAGCTGACCCGAGTAGCGCTGATAGGCGCGGAGGAAGCTCCAGACCTCGGTGACGTGGACGTAGCAGAGGAGGTCTGGGTCGCTCGCCCGATAGGCCCGCCCCTCCGGGCCGATCCCGCGCACCCGGCGGTGGACGCGGCGTACTTCGCGCACGGCTTCGCGGGCGGCCTCGTCGCCTCCGTACGTCGTGAGAGCGAGGAAGTCGGCGGTGCGCCTCAGCCGTCCGAGCGGATCGGTCCGGTAGGTCGAGTGGTCGGCCACGCCCTGCATGACGAGGGGGTGCAGGGTCTGCAGCATGAGGGCGGAGAAGCCGCCTATGAGCATCGGCCCGAGCTCGGAGTGGACGCGCCAGGCCACCGAGTCAGGGCCGAACCAGCCCGGGTCCCCGGCGGGCTCGCTGAAGGATGCCCGCCGGACGGAGGAGCCGTCGTCGCCGAGTGTCTCCTCGACCTTTTGCGACACGGTGCGCGTCATGGTGCTCGACACCCTGCGCGCGACGAGGAAGGAGAGCGGGCTCGAGGCTCGAGCCGCCGAAGGGGCACCGGCGGCCGTCCTCATCCGAGCCCCGTGCTCCCGCCGGCCATCGCCTCGAACTCGTCGTGTCCTGCGGCGGTCACCCAGAGCTCGGTCCTGTGTTTGAAGACCTCCTCGAAGAGCTCCTTCTTGCGCTGGAACATCCAGCGCTCGAGCTCCGCGTCGCCTCTTGCCGTCACGACGATCTCGACGTCGTCCTCGCTGATGACAGCCTCGACGGCGCTCACGACGCCGGCGTGGCCGACGTCGAGGCCGTCGGCGATGCGGAGGAGCGAGAGGAGCTTCAAGGCGCGATCCCGGTCCTCGTCGCCAAGGGACTCCCACGAGAGCGAGGTCTGCCGCGGCTTGCCCCTCGTGTGATAGCGGCCGAGGACGGACAGCAGCATCACCTCGTCCGGCGTGAAACCGCGCAACCCGCCGTTCTCGATCAGATAGGCGGTGTGGCGGGCGTGGCCGTCCCGGCTCACGTGCTCGCCGATGTCGTGCAGGAGCGCTGCCAGCTCTAGCAGCTCGCGGTCGGCCGAGCCGAGGCGGTGGAGGGAAGCCGTCGCGTCGAAGAGCTCGCAGGCGAGCCTCGCCACCTCCCGGCCGTGGCGCTCGCGCCAGCTGGACCTCCTGCAGAGCGAGAGCACCGACGCCCGGCGGATGGCCCGCGGATCGTCACCGAAGTCGGCCCGGTCGTGCTTGCGTAACAGGGAGAGCACGATCCCCTCGCGCAGTGCCCATTCGCTCCAGGTGATCTCCTCGAAGCCACCGGCCTCCATGAGGACGGTGGTGAGCGCCATCCCGGCCGGGAGGAGCTCGGCCCGCCGGGCGTCTATGCCCGGCAACTTGGCACGCTCGGCAGCCGACGAGGCGTAGACCTTCTCGGCCAGCGCACCGAGCTCCTTCGCGCTGACGGTGAGCTGGTTGGACACGGCAGGGAGCGCGCCGTCGCGTTCGGCCGCCGCGGCTCGGATGAGGGCGCCGAAGGTACCAGACGATCCTATTAGCTGGCGGGGCGAGAACTCGGATATCTCCCGCAAGACCTTGCCCAGCCCTTCGGCGACCCGCCGGCGGACGCGCCCGAGGTCCTTCGGCGAGGGGGGGTCCGAGTGCACGAGCTCGGTCGTGAGCCGGCCGACGCCGAGACGCAGGCTCGTCGCGTAGACGAGCCCGGAGCGGTCTCCGACGGAGAGCTCGAGGCTTCCCCCGCCGAGGTCGGCCGAGAGTGCCGGTCCGGGCTCGATGAGGACGGACGCCCTCACGGCCTCGAAGATCAGCTGAGCCTCGCGGACGCCGCTTATCACCTTCACGCGGACGCCGCTCTCTCTCTCGAGGCGCTCGACGGCCGGCGCGCCGTTGGCCGCCTCGCGGAGCGCGGCGGTGCCGTACGCGGCAAGCTCGTCAGCCCCGTTCGACTCGGCGATCGAGCGGAACCTCCGCAGGGCGTCGACGGCACCCTCGAGCGCCTCGTCGGTGAGGACGCCCTCTCTCGCGACGACGTCGCCGAGGCGCAGCATCTCCTTCTCCCGCACTATCGGGACGAAGCTCCCGTCCGGCCGGACCTCCACGACGAGAAGATGGAAGGAGTTGCTGCCGAGATCGAGTGCTGCGATCCTCATCCTGCTACCCGAGATCGGAGCCGCGACGCTTCCGTGCCCGATCGAGAGCGAGGTCCTGCATGCGTTCCTGCAGGGACACGCCCTTCACGCGCTCCACTCGCTCCCAGAGGCCGTCGGAGC
>JAJYVX010000279.1 GCA_021791795.1 Actinomycetes bacterium
GAGGAACGCGCCAGGGTCGTGCGTGAACTCAGCGATGCGCGCCAGAGGATCGACGGAGGGGACTACACGGGCTCGGTCGGCTCGTCGCGTCGAGCCCTCGAGATCCTCCGGGCTCTGCTCGCGAGGCTTCTCTCGCCTGGCACGCCCCCGGCCCGCCCGCAGGAACGTGACGTCCCCCAGCGCATCGAGACCGTCCTCGTCGCACTGTTCAATCTCGCGAGCGCCGCGAGTCACACGAACGAGCCCATCGGCGACTGGGAGCCTGCGCGTGCCGACGCGGTCGCACTCGCCGGTGCAACGGCCAGCCTTGCGCAGGAGGTCTTCGCCCTTCTCGACGCTTAACTCCGCGCCGCCCTCCGTCTCGCGCCGCGCGTCGCGTTGAGCTCCGCGGTGCTGCGGCCCTCAGGGCGCCCTTGGCGTACCTCGCCTGGGGCGACGGGCCGCCTTCGGAGCAGGTACGAGGCGTGGGCGGCACCGGTCGCCTGGTACGCGACGCTCAGCGAGACCCCTGCCCGGTTGCGATGTCTCGCACCTCCGTACCCCCACGCAGCGCCTCGTGAAGGGGGTCGGGGTGCAGCGTCGGCGGTAGGGGTCGTCGGTGCTTCCGGATCCAGAAGCGCGCCGTGCGCTCCTTCACGCCAAGTACTTGAGCGATGCGCGGTGCCGTGTCGCCAGCGTCGTAGTGGGCGAGGACCACGTCGACCGGGACCGTGACGACTTGGCGGGGACGGGGAGTGAACCGCGCCTGCTGGGTGAGCGTGGTCATCCTGCTGCGGGAGATGACGAAGCGCTCGGCGAGCTCGGAGTAGGTCAGGCCCTCTGCGTAGGCCCCACGGATAGACCAGACATTCTCCTCGTCGAGCGGCGGGTGGGCGAGGGGGGACTCGAGGCCGTAGCGGCGCTGGGTGCGTTTCACGGCGGTACGGGTCAGCCCGTACCGGCAGGCGATCTCGCGGACCGTAGCACCGGAGGCGACGAGTGCTTCGAGCTCGTCGCGTCGGGTGCGGGACTCGCAACCGACCGGGCGGAGCTGGACGCCCGCCGCGAGCAGCCAGGCGCGAACCCTCCCCGGGCTCACCCCAAGCTCGGCCTGCGTGCGGCCTACCCGGTACTGCTCGGCGAGCCAGGCGGGATCTGGCCGGGAATGCGACGGCGCTTCGGGGACCGTAGTGCGGTCCCACCCTTGACGAGGTGAGGACCCGCGCGTCTCGCCGTCGGCCCAGACGAGGCCGATCCGCCCTTCAGTAGAGGCTCTTCCGGAAGTTCGCCTCCGCTGCAGCCCGCTCCTGTGCGGTCGGGTAATCAAGCAACTCTGCCTCGGCGCGCCCTCTTCGGGCGTCGACTCGAAGCACGCGCGCAACGCGACGGTCGACGACCCAGAGGTCGCCTGCGCTGTACGGCGGTCGGTCGCCGCCGTAGTAAAGGTAGATGACCTCCATGCGCACTGAGGCTACCCGAGGACTCCCTGTGGACACCCGCTCAGCAGCCAGCCGCACGGTGGGTCTGGCCAACAGGCCCCCCCTTCGGCTCGAACTGGTGCAGTCCGAGCGGCCAGAGTCGCCACCATCGGTGGGTTGCCACCGCACCTCCAGACGCAGACCGTCGTCGCAACCGGCCAGCCATTCACTCAGGTAGGACCCCACGGCGGCTCTCCCTTCGGACGCGCTCGAGCAACGGCGGAAGGGGGAAGTGCCTGACCACAGGCTGGCGCTAGGGTGTGGCCGTGAGCGTGGACCTCGAGAGACTGAAGCCGGATGCTCGGGTCCGGCTCCCTCAGTCAGACGAGATCGTGACTCTCGTCCGGGTCACCAGCGGGCCGTTCTGGGAGCTGTTCTTCGAGGGTCCGTCGGGGACGGGGAAGTGCTACCTCGCGGAGGCCGAGGTGGCCGACATCGAGGTGATCGACGACCTCGACTGGCTGCACTTCGACGGCGACGCCCGCCAGTTCCGCCTCGGCATCGAGGCGCAGCGGATCCAGATCGCCTTCGCCTACGAGATGGCCGGACTGGCGGTCTCGAGTATCCGGCCGCTGCCCCACCAGCTCGAAGCGGTGTACGGCTGCTTCTTGCCGCAGCCGGGCCTGCGCTACCTCCTCGCCGACGACCCGGGAGCCGGCAAGACGATCATGGCAGGGCTGTACATGAAGGAGCTGATGCTCCGTCGGGCCGGGGATCGAATCTTGGTGGTGACACCAGCCAACCTACGGCCGCAGTGGATCCGAGAGCTCTCGGAGCGGTTCGGGCTCGACTTCCTCCAGCTCGGCGCTTCGCACTTCGACGCCTCGCTTGCCGACAATCCCTGGGATACCTATGACCGTGTGGTGGTCAGTCGGGACTTTCTGCGTACCGAGCGGGCTCGCGAGGCCTTCGACGCAGCCGAGCGCGAGTGGGACCTGGCGGTGATCGACGAGGCCCACGGCTTCACGATCTCGGTCGACGCGCGCGGCTACATCAAGAGCAAGAGTGAGCGCTACAAGGCGGCCGAGTCTGTGGCACGCCGCTCCCATCGGCTGATCCTGATGACCGCCACGCCCCACTCAGGCAAGGACGCCAGCTTGTGGGCGCTGCTGCGCCTTCTGGAACCTGACGCGTCGGGTGACCGCTGCCCGAGGAAGCTCGACGTGCCCGAGCGGCACTATCGCAAGATCTCCAAGGAGATCATGCGGGACATGGCCGGCAACAAGCTCTTCAAGGACCGACACCCGCAGCGGGTCGAGTACGAGATCGATGGCGACGAGAAGGCCCTGTACGACGCGGTCACCGAGTTCGTGTCCGAGAAGCTGCGGGAGATACGAGGGGAGCGGTCTCGCACGACGGCCGGGTTCGCGCTGACGACGATGCAGCGGCGGGTGGCGTCGAGCACCCGCGCGATCCGGCGGACCTTGGAGCGCCGCTTGGAGTGCATCGAAAGGGCGCTGGAGGACCCGGCCAGCTACCTGCGTGGACGTGCGGCGTTCCGGGCCGCGTTGGCCGAGGACCCCGACGACCTCGAGGACCTCGACGAGGACGAGCAATGGAACCTGGAGGAGAAGGCCCTGGAGGAGTGGCTTCCCGACACCGTGGCGGAGCTCGAAGCCGAGCGTGACGCTCTCCGACCGGTGCTCGCGCTCGCGGAGGAGGTCGAGGCCAAGCGTGTGGAGCGCAAGCTGGGCGAGCTGCTCGAGGTCGTCCATACCCAGGGACTCCGGGAGGATCGCCGCAAGCAGATCCTGATCTTCACCGAGCAC
>JAJYVX010000053.1 GCA_021791795.1 Actinomycetes bacterium
CCGCTGCGGTGGGACGACCGGATGCTCGATGCCCAGTTCGAGTACAGCGCGGCCAACCAGCCCGTCGTGCTGACCCCGTTCCTCCTCATGGGCGCCATGTCCCCGGTGTCGATCCCGGCCACCCTCGCCCAGCAGATCACCGAAGCTCTTGCCGGCATCGCCCTGTCACAGCTCATTCGTCCGGGCTGCCCGGTGATACTCGGCTCGTTCCTGTCGAACATCGACATGCAGTCGGGCTCGCCCTGCTTCGGGACGCCCGAGTCCGCCGTCGGGCTCCTCTGCACCGGTCAGATCGCCCGGCACTACGGGCTGCCCTTCCGGACCGGGGGCGGCCTCACCTCCAGCCAGACGCCGGACGCGCAAGCCGCGTACGAGGCGCTCATGACGCTTCTCCCGACGTTCCTCGCCGGGACGAACTTCGTGATGCACGCGGCGGGCTGGCTCGAGGGCGGGCTCGTGTCGAGCTACGAGAAGTTCATCGTCGACATCGAGCTCCTGCGCATGTTGCGCGCGGAGTTCACACCGCTTGAGATCGACGAGGCGTCGCTCGCCTTCGGGGCGCACGAGGAGGTCGGCCACGGCGGTCACTTCCTCGGCGCCGCACACACGATGGAGCGCTTCCGCACGTGCTTCTACCGCCCCCTCCTCTCCTCCTCGCAGAACTACGAGCGCTGGAAGCGCGAGGGCGGCAACGACGCCGCCGCCCGGGCGGGGCTCGTCTACCAGAAGGCGCTCGACGAGTACGAGGAGCCGCCGCTCGACGCCGGGATCCGGGAGGAGCTCGAGGCCTACGTCACGCGGCGGCGGCGCGAGCTCGGCGACTGATCCTCCGGACGGCGGGGCTCAGCTGGCGGCGTGGGCCTTCAGGTCCTCGAGCCGCGCCCACTCGAGCGTCGCGATGTGGGTCGCCTCGAGCACGACCTCGGGTGCCATCCCCGCTTCGAAAGCCTGCTGCCAGCGGGACGCGCAGAGACACCACGAGTCGCCGGGCTTGAGACCGGCGAAGGACGGCTGCGGGGTCGTGAGGTCGTTGCCGACCCGCTGGGAGAAGGCAAGGAACTCCGCCGTCGCCTTTATGCACACCGTGTGCACCCCGAAGTCCTCGGCTCCGGTGTTGCAGCAGCCGTCGCGGTAGAAGCCGGTGAGCGGGTCGAAGCTGCAGGAGACGAGCTCCCCGCCGAGGACGTTCAGTGCCATGGCGGAATTCTGCCCCTTCCGTCAGGCGGAGGGAAAGTAGGACTTCACGCGGCGCCTAGCGCTCACCCGCCGATGTGGCGCCGGCGCAGCTCGGGCTGGCGCGTGACGCGCTGCAGGCGCACCTTGGGGTCGAGCACCACGCAGCCGGACGGGCCGGCGACGACCGGGTTCAGGTCCATCTCGACTACCTCCGGTAGCTGGTCGGCGAGCTGGGCCACCCGGCAGAGCAGGTCTGCGAGAGCACCGAGGTTGCTCGCCGGCGCTCCCCGGTAGCCGGTGAGGAGCCTCGACGCCTTCACCGACGAGATGAGGTTGAGCGCCTCCGGCCGGGAGGTGGGCACGAGCGAGAGCGCCCGGTCCCCGATGACCTCCGTCGCCGTCCCGCCGAGGCCGAACAGCACGACCGGGCCGAAACCCGCCTCTTCGACGACCCCGACGATCGTCTCCGGCCCCGGCTCCACCATCGGCTGGACGATGACGGCGGCTTCCGGTCCGCGCCCGGAGAGGAGCTCGGCGGCGACGTCCGCGGCCGCCGACGGCTCGACTCCGAGGCGAACACCTCCCACGTCCGACTTGTGCACGAGCCCCGGCTGGTCGAGCTTCAGCACGACCTTCCCGCCGAGATCGAGCGCGGCTGCCGCGGCTTCCTCCGGGGAGACCGCCCGCCTGCTCTCCACGCAGGGGATCCCGTAGGCACCGAGCATCTCGAGGGCGTCCTGCAGCGGCAGCCAGCACGAGTCGGCGGCCGAGAGCGCCCGATCGACGATCGCGCGAGCGAGATCCGGATCGACGTCGGGAAACACGGGCACGGGCACGCCCGGCAGGCGGCGCCAGGCGGCGTAGGGCACGATGCGGCCGAGAGCCCGGGCGGCCGACTCCGGGTAGGTGAAGAGGGGCACCCGCCGCTCGCCCGACCGGAGCGCCGTCAGCGCTTCGCTCGTGGCGAGGAAGTTGGCGAGGATCGGCTTCGTGGCGCTGCGCGAGACACGGGCGACCGCGGCGGCGGCGTCGCGCGCCTCGGTGAGCAGCGGCGGCGTGAAGCTCGCGATGACCGCGTCCACGGACTCGTCCTCGAGCACGATCTCGATCGCCCGGCCGTACTGCTCGGCCGTGGCGGTGGCGATGCAGTCGACGGGGTTGCCGACGGCGGCTTCGGGCGAGAGCAACTCGCGCAACCTCGCCTGCGTACCGGGTGCGAGCTCCGGCACGACAAGTCCGGCGCCCTCGCAGGCATCCGCCGCGAGCACCCCCGGGCCTCCCGCGTTGCAGACGACGGCGACACCCCTGCCAACCGGCAGCGGCTGGTGCAGGAGGACGTCGGCCACGTCGAAGAGCTCCTCCAGGGTGTCGACCCGGATCACGCCCGCTTGGCGGAAGAGGGCATCGACGACGGCGTCGGGCGCTGCCATGGCGGCCGTGTGCGACGACGCCCCCCTCGTACCTCCCGACGAGCGCCCGGACTTGACGGCGACGATCGGCTTGGACCGGGCGGTCCGGCGGGCGATCTCCGCGAAGTGGCGGGGGTTCCCGAAGGACTCCAGGTAGAGAAGGATGACCGCGGTGTTCTCGTCCGACCCGAAGTACCTGATGAGGTCGTTGCCGCTCACGTCGGCCTTGTTCCCGACCGAGACGAACAGCGAGACGCCGAGGTCCCTGAAGGTGGCCTCGTTGAGGATCGCGATGCCGAGGCCGCCGGACTGCGAGGAGAACGCGATGTGGCCACGCACCGGCCGGACGGGCGAGAAGGTGGCGTTCATCGACACACCCTCGGCCGTGTTCACGACGCCGAGGCAGTTCGGTCCGATGATGCGCATGCCGTGCGCCCGCGCCGTCGCCACCATGGCGCGCTCGGCCTCGGCACCGGCAGGTCCCGCCTCGGCAAAACCCGCCGTCACCACCACAAGCCCCCCGACCCCCTTTCTCCCACAGGCTTCCACGACCTCTTGGACCCGGGCCGCCGGTATGGCGACTATGGCGAGGTCGACCGGCCCGCTGATGTCACCGACGTCCGGGTACGCCTTCAGCCCGAGCAGCTCGGGAGCGCTCGGGTGCACCGGGTAGAGGTCGCCGGCATAGCCACCCTTGAGGAGGTTGTCGACGATCCTGTAGCCGATGGTCTCGGGCCGCGGGCTCGCGCCGATGACGGCGATGGACGTCGGCCGCAGCAGCCGCTCGACGGACCGCACCGCTGCGATGCGATCACGCTCCTCGACCTGTTCGAGGTACTGCTCGCTCGGCTCGAGGTCGAGGCTTACATGGATGACGCCGCCGTCGAACGAGGCCTTCTCCGAGAAGCCCGCCCGCCGGAAGACGTCGAGCATCTTCACGTTGTGGGCGAGCGTGTCGGCCTCGAACTGCCTTATCCCGCGGCTCCGCGCCGCCGAGGCGAGGTGCTCGAGGAGGACCATCCCGATCCCGCGGCCCTGCTGGTCGTCCCGGACGGTGAAGGCCACCTCGGCCTTGACCGAACCCTCCTTGCCACCCAGGCGCTCGTAGCGGGCGACCGCCACGAGCTCGCCTTCGACGAGGGCGACGAGAGCGAGGCGGGACTCGTAGTCGACCTCCACGAAGTGCGCTATCTCGGCGTCGGCGAATTCTCGCTTCGGACTGAAGAACCGGAAGTAGAGCGACTCGGGCGTGAGGCGCGCCCCGAGGTCTTTCCGAAGCGCCTCTGCGTCCTCCGGCACGATGGGGCGGATCACGGCGACCCTGCCGTTCGCGAGGAGGACGTCGGACTCGAGCTCGCGCGGGTAGCCCCTCGTCCGACCGACCGGAGTCGCCATGCGTCAGAGGACTAACGCGTTCTCTAGCCCGAGGAGGAACTTCCTCACCGATGCCTCGGCGACGCGGTGCAGAGCCACACGATCGATCGTAAGCCCAAGAGATGCGAGCGGTGGGTAGTACCGGCCCGAGATGCCGAGCCGGGAGAAGGAGTGGTCGAGCGGGGACAGCTGGATGTCCGCCTCCATGCGGGGAAGCAGGCGATCGAGGCTCGAGGGCATCCACTCCATGGGGACGGTGATCGTGTTGCTCGTCTCGCGCGGCTCCCCGGTGGTGATCGTGTAGCGGTTCGGCGCCGCCTCGGCGAGCTGGTCGAGCCACGGAGCCGACGGGTCGCGCAGCCTCTCCGCCAGTTGCTCGAACGGGAACGGCACGTGGAGGAAGTCGGTCACGAACACAGCACGGGGCCGGCGCAGGGGCGCCCCGCCCTCACCTCCCTCGGGAAAGTTGCCGGAGTCGTGATGGAAGTCGCGGCGCTGTGGCAACACCGTGCTCACGCCTCGTCCTCTCGGCTGTGCGGGCGCACGATCAGAACCGGGCAGTGTGCGTGGTGCACGCACGCCTGGCCCACCGAGCCGAGGGCGAGGCTCGAGAAGCCTCCGAGTCCCCTGCTCCCCACGACGAGGAGGTCGGCGCCCTCGCTCGCCTGAAGGAGGGCTCTCGCCGGCGGCGCCTCTTCGACTGTCCGCCTTATGTCGAGTGGGCAGTCGTCGCCGAGGACCCGCTTCTCCGCATCGCGGACGGTCTGAGCGGCCGCGTCCTGCGCCGCGCTCTCCATCTCGGAGAGGTCGAGCACGTACGGAGCGATCGGGTAGTTGATGTGCCACGTGTGCACTATGTGGAGCGTCCAGTGCTGCCAGTGCGCCAGGGCTGCGGCGTACCTGAGGGCGTCAAGGCTTCCGCTCGAGCCGTCAACCCCTACCACGACCCGACCACCGGTGTGACGAGCGCTCTGGATCGGCTGCGGGCTCCACTGCTGCTCGCTCGGCATTCTCATCACCTCCATGCCGATGATGACGAGTGACCGTGATCGCCCACAGGGCCGAAAGACCCATCTTGCAGGGAGAATCTCTGCCGCGCGCCCGGCATCGCAGGGGGCCCCGTGAATGGGCCGTTCGGCCCTATGGCACCGCACCGGCGGCCGACATCCTTTGGCAAGGAGGTGCTCGCATGCCCAACCTCGTCCCTGCCTCTCTCATCGATCTCAGCCGTCCGGGCCACTACGTGCACTGGGGCTTCATCGACATATCCGTGGCGAACCTCGTCGTCATATGCGTGATGGTCCTCGTCTTCGTGCTGGCGATCACCCTTCCGTTCCCGCACGGGAGGAAGGCGAAGCGATGAGCATCGACGTCGAGGAACACGAGACGGCCTCCCCTCACGGGGCGACGCCGGGCGTCGCGCCCACATGGACGGGCCGGTTCCGCCGCTGGGCCGTGAGGGACTTGCCGCCCGACAAGCTTCTGCCGGACACCCAGCCGGCATATGTCGCGTCGTGGATCTACGTCTTCGGCGCGCTCACGCTCGCGGCCTTCGCCGTCGTCGTCCTCTCCGGAGCCGTGCTCGCGATCAAGGGACCGGCCTGGTGGCACGTGTCGAGCGCAGGTCTCTTCGTGAACTCCGTCCACCTCTGGGGAACGGAGCTCTTCTTCTTCTTCATGGTCATCCATCTCTGGGGCAAGTTCTTCATGGCCGCCTGGCGAGGACGCCGCAAGGCGACGTGGATAACCGGCGTGCTCGCCTTCGTCACCTCGATCGCGACGGCCTTCACCGGCTACCTGTCCCAGCAGAACTTCGACTCGGAGTGGATCGGCACCCAGGCGAAGGACGGCATCAACGCCACCGGTGCCGGGGCGTTCTGGAACGTCCTCGACTTCGGCCAGATGCTCCTCTGGCACGTGCTCCTGCTCCCGCTCGTCGTGAGCATCTTCGTCGGCATCCACGTCCTGCTGGTCCGCAGGCGGGGCGTCGTGCCTCCCTTCGACGATTCGGCTGGGGCCGAGCCGGCCCAGGCCGAGCCGGCCGGGACGGCGTCATGAGCCGCTCTCGCTCCTTCAAGCCAGACCGCGACGTGGCTGAGTGGAAGGGACCGGTCGTCCGCTACGACCTCTTCAAGGAGGTCACGGTCGCCTTCGTCGTCGTGCTCATACTCGCCGTCGGCTTCGCGGCGATCTTCTCCTCGCCCGACGAGAAGCCGATAACCCTCAAGTCCTGGTCGACCGCCGCTCCGGTCGACTTCGTCCAGACGGCGATCACCGAGCTCGACGGGACGAGCGGGACGGCGCGCTACGGACCGCCTTACAACTCGACCCAGGGCGCGAGCCAGAAGCTCGGACCCGTGTCGCTCGAGAACCTCGCCGGCGTCCACATACCGATCGACACGGCGCAGGACTTCGTCGTGAAGCCGCTCCTCACCCTGCCCGGGGCGACCGCTCTCGACGGGGCGATCGCCCGGTACGAGGGGGCCGGCGGCGCGCAGCGGGCGTCCTGGAACGCGGCGTACGAGAAGGCGGCGGCAAAGGCCACGTATCCCGGCCATCTCTCCGTGCCGAGCGGGTCGTACGGCCCGGTCGGGCTCATGATGAGCGACCTGCTCGCCATGGCGCGGAGCGGCGCGCTCGACGGCGCGCTCACCTCGTCGGGCCAGCTCTACGGGACCGACTACACGAAGCCCCTGCTCTTCATCGCCGACGGCCAGTACATGGCCGACGTGGCCGGCAACCACCACCTGCAGGGCACGCAGTGGGGGATGATGAACGAGACCGGGAGCTACCCGGGACAGGCCTGGCTCTGGCTCTACACGATGTGGTACCAGATACCCCCCTACAGCACGTCGTCGAACGGGGACGTCCTCGTGTGGGGGACGATGATGATCCTCACGCTCTTGCTCGCCCTCGTGCCGTTCATCCCGGGGCTCCGCTCCATCCCCCGGCGGGCCAGGATCTACCGCTTGATCTGGCGGCGCCATTACCGTTCCCTGTCAGCGGGACGATAAGGAGGTCGGTTTGACGTTCAAGGTGTTCCTGCTGGACGACCACGAGGTGGTGCGAGCAGGCCTGCGAGGGCTTCTCGAGCAGAACAAGGAGATCGACGTCGTCGGGGAGGCGAGCACCGCGGACGAAGCCCTCCGGCGCGTGCCGGCGCTCGCGCCCGACGTCGCCGTGCTCGACGTGCGATTGCCCGACGGCGACGGCGTCGAGGTCTGCCGCGAGCTCCGGAGCCGGATGCCGGATCTCCGCTGCCTCATGCTCACATCCTTCGCCGACGACGACGCTCTCTTCGCCGCCATCATGGGCGGTGCCTCCGGCTACCTCCTGAAGCAGATCAGGGGCAACGACCTCGTCGAGGCGATCATCAAGGTCGGCCACGGGGAGTCGCTCATCGACCCAGCGCTCGCGGGCAAGGTGCTGCAGAGGCTGCGCGAGGGACCGGCCCAGGACGAACGACTGAACCGGCTGTCCGAACAGGAGAGACGGGTGCTGGACCTCCTCGCCGAGGGCCTCACCAACCGTCAGATAGCAGAGCGGCTCTACCTCGCCGAGAAGACGGTGAAGAATTACGTGTCCAACCTGCTCGCGAAGCTCAACATGTCGCGGCGGAGCGAAGCTGCGGCCTTCGCGGCACGCATCTCCGAGCGCGAGTCGAAGGACCAGAAGCGCTGCTGACTTTCGGCCCTGTCGTCTGCTCCTTATCGGCCGGACAATGTGATGCGATCGAAGAGAAGGGGAGAAGATATGTTCGACAAAGTTCTAGTCGCGGTCGACAAGTCCGAGCAGTCGGACCGAGCCGTCGCAGCGGCGCGCGATCTCGCTCGCATGTCGGCGGGTGCGGTGCGCCTGCTGCACGTCCGTGAAGCCCAGGTAGCTATGGGCAAGGGCGGCGGCGTGTTCGAGCTCGAGGCGCCGCAGGACATAGAGAACCTCCTCGAGAAGGAGGTCGCCGTCTTCGAGGAGGCCGGGATCCCGGTCACGACAGAGCTGCGTCACGCCGTCATCGGCCGCGCCGCCGTCGAGATAGTGGCGGCGGCCGATGAGTGGGGTGCGAGCCTCATCGTGATGGGATGTCGTGGGCGCTCGGAGCTCACGTCCATCGTGCTCGGCAGCACGTCCTACAAGGTGCTCCACCTCGCGAACGTTCCCATCCTCGTCGTCAGGTGAAACAGGCACTGGAGGAGCTGTCCCTCGAGGAGTGCGAGAGGCTGCTCGAGGACAACGACTTCGGCCGGTTGGCCGTAGTCGTCGAGGGCCGTCCGGTGATCTTCCCTGTGAACTACGAGTACGCCGAGGGTCGGATCGCCATCCGGGCCGATCCCGGCATGATGCTCGACGCGGCCACCCTCTCGAGCGTCGCCTTCGAGATAGACACCGTCGACGTCGAGACGAGGAGCGGCTGGAGCGTCCTCGTGCAGGGCTTCTCACAGGACGTGACCGAGGCGATCGACGACGTGAGCGAGGTGGTCCGCACTCTCCCCGTCGACCCCTGGCCGGCAGGCGAGATGGAGCACTGGATCCGTATCGAACCGCGGTTCATAAGCGGACGGCGACTCGGCCCGGAGCGCAGCTGACGGCCCTCGAGAGGCGCGACTTGCACGGGGGGGCGTCGGCGCTGTAACCCGTCCTGCCCATGGAAGTCGACCAAGAGGTCCGGGTAGGAGAGAGCCGGAAGACGGCCGGCGACGACCTGCGCTGCTCGACCTGGGCCAGGATGAACGCGGTCGACCCGGTGGCGACGGCGGGCGCCTACCGGGGCTACCTGCTCGTCGAGTGGCCCCTCCCCTGGCCGGGTGACGCCGCCGAGGTGGACGGTCTGGCGGGTGCCGCCGAGCTCGCCTCCGCCTCGGGCTTCAGGCTGCAACTCCTCGCCCCGGCCGCGCGGCCGGCGACGGGCGCGGCCGCCACCCGCCTGCGTGTGGCTGTTTACCGCTGGAACGGGTCGGGTTTCGCTGGGAGAGAAGAGACGCCACCCGCCCGGCAGGTGGCCGCGGTTGTCCGGGAGCTGCTCGCCGATCCCGGGTCGGGTTCCCCTCTCGACGCCGGGGCGACGGATGTGCTCGTCTGCGGCCACGGCTCGCGGGACCGCTGCTGTGGAAGCCTCGGCACGCGCCTCGCGGCCGAGGTCTCCGAGAGCCCTCCCGGCCCCGGCGACGGTGTGAGGTGGTGGCGGACGAGTCATACGGGAGGGCACCGGTTCGCCCCGACGGCTCTGTTGCTGCCGGCCGGCACGCTCTGGGCCAACCTCGACCGGGCGCTGCTCTCGGGCGTCATCGGGGAGACCCTCGACCCGGCCGAGGCGGCTCGCCACTACAGGGGATGCGCCGGTGTCGGTCCGCGGGAGGTGCAGGCGATCGAGCGGGAGGTGCTCGCACTCGAGGGGTGGGGCCTGCTCGCCGCGGCGAGGCGGGGCGAGGCGCTGGGCGGGCGCAG
Source organism: Actinomycetes bacterium (assembly GCA_021791795.1). Taxonomy (GTDB): domain Bacteria; phylum Actinomycetota; class Acidimicrobiia; order Acidimicrobiales; family Bog-793; genus JAKATT01. The sequence goes on from JAJYVX010000053.1 coordinate 9,402, forward strand.
GTTCCGCCTGATCGTCGGGACCGGCGACTCGGCGCGTGCTTTCGAGGCCGAGGTCGCCGTCGGCCGGGAGCTGCTTGTCCCAGTCTGCGGCGCGCCTGTCTCCGCTGCCCGCAAGACAGAGGCAGAGCTCGTCGTGCGCGGCCTCGCCCTCGTCGCCTGAGCCCTCAGGCCTTCTCCGGGGAGGCCGGCCGGTAGCTCGTCTTCAAGAGCGCCGCGGCTGCGCCGACGCCGGCGGCGGTTGCTGCAGCCGACCACAGCGGGCCGCTCCGGCGGTTGCCGACGAGAGCGTCGAGCGACCACCGGCCGTGGCCGAGGTCGGCCAAAGCGGCGCAGGCGAGCGCGACGACCCCGACGTACTCGAAGCCGCCCTTGAACACGAAGAAACCCTTCCCGCGGTGGTCGGTTGCCGCCGCCGTGGCCATGAGGCCGATCACGGCCGACTCGGGCAGTGGGCAGGCGGCACCGAGCGTGAGGAGGGCACCTGAGGCGAGCTCGACCGCAGCGGCGAGGCGGGCGTGGAGCCAGGCGGGACGCAGCCCCAGAGCCTCGAACCACCCGGTCGTACCGGGGAGCTTGCCGCCGCCCCACACCTTGTTCGCGCCGTGCGCCATCACCATCGGTCCGAGCCCCAGCCGCAACATGAGCGCGGCCAAGTCCGCGGCCGGCCCGGGTGTGCTCGACGACGCCACGGCGAAGAAGGTACTGCGCGGCATGGGTCGGGCAGCGCGTAGGTTGGCTGATGGTGAGAGAGCCGGAGCGCGACGACTACCCGAGCTACGCGGCGCAGGCCTCTCGGCAAGCGGCAGCCGCGGCAGCACGGGCGGGCACCGAGATCCGGGTGCTCTCGGGGCATGCGCAGCTGCACGAGGCGGGGCGCTTCCTCGGCCGCGTGTGGTCGTCGCCCGCCACCGACTCGCCCGTGCCGGATGACGTGCTCGTCGCGCTCTCGCTCTCGGGCAACTTCCTTGCCGGCGCCTTCGGCGGAGGTGGCGCGCTGCTCGGCGTCTCCGTCGGTTGGATGGCCGTGGCGGAGCACCGGGAGCTCCATTCGCATGTGACCGGGGTAGAGGCCGACCGGCGGCACTCGGGCGTCGGCCGGGCGCTCAAGCTCTACCAGCGCGCCTGGGCGCTCGGGCGCGGCATAGGCGTCGTGTCCTGGACCTTCGACCCCCTCGTGAGGAGCAACGCCGTGTTCAACCTGCGGCGTCTCGGCGCGCGGGCGGAGGCCTACGTCGAGAACGTCTACGGGGAGATGCAGGACGTGCTGAACGCCGGCGACGAGAGCGACCGTCTTCTCGTGCGCTGGCACCTGCTGGACGATGCTGTCGTGAAGGCGGCAGACGGCATCCCGGCCGAGCCGCACCCGAGCGGGGTCGGTGCTGTCTCGGTGGTCCCGACGCCGGAGGACATAGTGGCCATCAGGCGTGAGGGCTCGGGCGAGTCGACGAAGTGGCGCCTCGAATTGCGCCACGCACTGGGCGATGCGATGGTCGCCGGCTGGAAGGTGCTCGGCCTCGACGGCTCGGGCTCGTACGTTCTCGAGGAGGCGATGAGCACATGAAGCTCGAAGCAGTCGAGTTGCGCACGGTCGCGTTGCCACTCGTGCGGCCGTTCCGGACGTCTTTCGGGACCGACTACGTGCGCGAGGCGCTCCTCGTGCGTGCCAGGACGGACGGGGGCGACGGCTGGGGCGAATGCGTCGCGTCGACCGAACCCCTCTACTCCTCCGAGTTCGTCGCGGCAGCCTGGCTCGTGCTGGTCGACTTCCTCCTCCCCCGCCTCTTCGCGGCGCCTTCGCTCGCCGCCGCGGACGTCCCGTCCCTGCTCGGCGACGTCTCAGGGCACCGGATGGCGAAGGCGGCACTCGAGATGGCCGTCCTCGACGCCGAGCTCCGGGCGGGCGGCGTCTCGTTCCAGTCCTACCTCGGCGGCAGTGGCGATCGGGTCACCCCCGGGGTGTCGGTCGGTATCACGCCAACCGTCGGCGAGCTCCTCGAGGTTGTCTCCGGATACCTCGACGAGGGCTACCGGAGGGTCAAGCTCAAGATCGAGCCCGGATTCGACTACGAGCCCGTATCCGCAGTGCGCGAGCTGGTCGGTGACGACTACATGCTGCAGGTCGACGCGAACACCGCGTACACGCGGGCCGACTTCGACCACCTGGCGCGACTCGACGACGCTCACCTCCTCCTCCTGGAGCAGCCCCTCGGCGAAGAGGACATCCTCGGTCACGCCCAGCTGGCGAAGCACATCTCGACGCCCGTCTGCCTGGACGAGTCGATCCTCTCGGCACAGCTGGCGTCCGACGCGGTCGAGCTCGGAGCCTGCTCGATCGTGAACATCAAGCCTGGTCGTGTGGGCGGGTACATCGAGGCCGTCCGGGTGCACGACGTCTGTGCCGAGGCAGGCGTGCCGGTGTGGTGCGGCGGCATGCTCGAGACCGGGATCGGGCGAGCCGCCAACCTAGCGCTGGCGACTCTCCCCGGCTTCCGGCTGCCGGGCGACATCTCGGCGACGAAGCGCTACTTCGCAGAGGACATCACCGATGACTTCGAGCTCGTCGACGGCTCGATCGGCGTTCCCCACGGTCCCGGCCTCGGGGTCGACGTAGACATCGCGCGCCTCGAGCGCTTCACGCAGCGGCGGGAGCTCGTCACGCGCCGGTAGGCGGTCACGACACGGGACGGCACCGACCCGCTCGCCCCGGGGCGGCTCGAGACAAATCCTGCCGACAGGCCGAGTGCTGCGGGTCGTTCGGCCCTAGGTGCCATTCCCGGTGCGGGCTTCACTTGATCTATGACGACACGGAGGGGGGCTTCCGGTCCGATCGCCCGCAGGCTCGCCGTGGAGGCCCTCGACCTGCTCGCATACTGGTGGAGCCGGCCGGTGGTCGATGATCTCGGCGCATGGCAGGCGACCTCGCGGCTCGCGACGGAGGCGATGTCAGAGCTCGGGGACGGAGGCGCTTCGGGCGGAGCGCCCCGATGGCTTCCCCACGACGTCGGTGAGATGCTCGACATCAGCAACGAGCACGAGCGCCTCTTCGTCCGGCACGGCCCGGTGCCCTGCCCGCCATACGAGTCCTACTGGTTGGACTGCCAGCCGGTTCGCCCGCTTCGGACTTCGAAGGGCACCGCGACGAGCGAGCTGAAGCAGATCTACCGCAAGCTCGACCTCGACGTCTCCTCGGAGGGCGAGCTGCCGGACCACATCGCCGTCGAGCTCGAGGCGCTCGCCTATGCCCTCTCGCTCGAGGAGAGCGACGACATCGCTAATGAGCTGCTCGAAGCGCACCTGGCGAGATGGCTCGAGCGCTTCTGCGACGCAGTCGCCCATGCCTCCGACGGGCGCTTCTACGGGAGGCTCGCGACGCTCACGGTCGACTGGGTGGAGCAGATCCGGCACCGGGAGATCATCCCGGGTCCGCCTCATGACCAGCCGGCATGAGGCCGAAGTAGGCGTCGGCCGGCCTTATCTCGCCCCGGATCACGCGGTGGACCGCCCGGCAGATGGGCAGGTCCAAGCCGTAGCGGTCTGCAAGGCCGAGCACCACTCCGGCCGTGCCGACACCCTCTGCCACCATGTGCATCTCGTCCACGATCTCTGCCAGCCTCCGCCCCTTCCCCAGCTCCTCGCCCACGCGGCGATTGCGGCTGTACGGGCTCATGCAGGTGGCAACAAGGTCGCCCATCCCCGTCAGGCCGGCGAACGTCGCCCGCTCGGCGCCCATGGCCACGCCGAGCCGCGTCAGCTCTGCGAGCCCGCGGGTCATGACGGCTGCCACCGTGTTGTTGCCGACGCCGAGGCCGGTGCCGAGCCCGACGGCAATTGCGACGACGTTCTTGAACGCCCCGCCGATCTCGCACCCCGCCACGTCGTGATTGACGTAGACGCGGAAGACGCCCCTTTCGACCACGTGCTGAATCTCCGCCGCCACTTCGAGGTCCGCCGTCGCCACGACTGTCGCGCAGGCCATGCCCGACATGATCTCGGGGGCGAGGTTGGGACCCGTGAGCGCCGCTGCGGGGTGGCCGGGCAGGAGCTCTCTCACGACCTCTGTCATGCGCTTCAGCGTTCCCGCCTCGAAGCCCTTCGTCAGGCTCACGACCGGGATCCAGGGCCGCACGTACTCCTTGGCCACCTGCAGGACCTGGCGGAACCCGACCGCCGGCACGGCCACGAAGAGCAGGTCCGCGCGTCCGACCGCCTCGGCCAGATCGGACGTCGCGCCGAGCGCCTTCGAGAGAACGAAACCCTCCAGGTACCGCTCGTTCGTCCTCTTCTCGCGCACTTCGGCCGCGACGTAGGGGTCGCGCGCCCAGAGAACGGTCGAGTGCTTCCGGGCCACGAGGGAAGCGATGGTGGTGCCCCACTGGCCGGCTCCGAGCACGGTCACGTTCACGGCTCCGTCCGCCTTCTCTTGACCTGCGTCCGCCTTCCGTTGAGACGGGAGAACATCGCCTTCTGCCCCTTGTACAAGCCGGGGAACTCTCTGTAGAGCCTGTCGTAGACCTCGCGGTTGGTGGGGTTCGGCGAGAAAGTCTTGTCGACGGGGACGAGTGCCCGCACATCCTCCGGCGCCACGACTTGAAGGGCCATGCCGGCGAAGATGGCCGCGCCGCGCAGGTTGGCCGAGAGAGGTTCGGTCACCCGCTCCATCGTGCGGTCCATCACGTCGGCGTGGATCTGGCACCACAGATCGGAGGTGGCTCCGCCGCCGATGATGCGGAGCGGGTCGAGCCTGCGCCTCACGAAGTGCTCCACGGCGTCGTGCAGCCACCTGTTGTTGAGGGCCACGCCCTCGAGCACGGCGCGCACGAGGTCGGCCCTCGTCGTCGCGAGCGACACGTTGTGGAAGCCGACTCCCTCAACCACTCGAAGGAGAGTCCCCTGGTCTCGTGGTTGTTGGCGATGAGGTACCTCCCCTGCGACAGCCCGGGGACGCTCGCGACCTGACGGAACGCGTCGGTCTTCTTGAACGGCACGGGCGCACCGATCCAGGAGCTGGTCGAGATGGCGAGGTGTGCCTCGTAGTCCATCACGGCTCCCGCACCGCAGGCTGCCGTGTGCAGGTCGGGCGTCCCCGTCACCACGCTCACGCGGCTCCCCAGCGGGAGGCCGACGGCCTCGAGCACGTCCGCGCTGACGTGCCCGATCACGGAGGCGGTGGGGAGGAGAGGGGGGAGTTTTGCTGCGTCGACGCCTGACACGGTGACGAGCCTGCGGTCGCACTCCGACAGGTGAGGGCTCCGGTTGTCGGTCAGCCATGCGGCTGTCATCGAAGCAGGGCTGGCGGCCGCCCTCCCGCACCACCGCATCGACAGGTAGTCGACCGGCTCGAGGAACCATCTCGCCCGCCGGGCGACTTCCGGCTCGCCGTGCTGCAGGTAGAGCATGTGTCCGATCGGGTCGGCCCCCTCCGTCGAGGGCGCACCGCCGGAGCGGCGTATCCAGGTGAGCGCCTTCAAAGGGGCGTAGCCCGCCAGCGGGCCGGCGATCACCCGCCGGGCCAGCCGAGGCTCCGCATGTGATCGTTCACGTGCTAGATGTCGAAGACGTCCGAAGTCATCGAGAAGAGGAACGTCGGCTTCCCGAGCACGCGCAGCTCCGCGTGCGACCGCACCGCCTCGAGCATCTCGGAGGCGGTGGCGAATATCTCGCCGGCATGCCGGCGGTAGCCGCTCCGGCCGAGGTGGACCATCGACGCCCACGTCGCCGCGAGCAGGCCTCCGGAGCGGGACCCCTCGATTCCGGGCGAGCAGTACTTGCCGCCGCTCCAGCCGGTGAGGAAGAAGTACTGCGAGTTGCGCAACGCCTTGTCGGAGAAGAGAACCGCCGAGGCACGCGTCGACATGGAGGCTGATGCCTCGCTCGAGGCACATCTCGCCGAGCTCGGCGATCGGGTCGACCGTGCCGTAGCCGTAGTTGCAGGCAGAGCCCACGACGGCGATGGTCGCGTCGTCTGTGTGGTCCTTCACCCAGTCGACGTCGACGAGGGTCGTCTCCGGCTCGGCGGGCGCCCGCCGCAGCTCGATCCCGAACAGGTGGCATGCCTTGTCGAAGGCCGGATGGGCCGTCTCCGCCTTGACGAGGTTCGGCACTTTCCCCTTGGCGGCCCGCCTTTCAGCCGTCGCCTCCCTGTATGCGAGGGCGGCGTGCAGGATGCTGCCCGTGCCGCCCGTCGTGACGAGCCCTGCGGGCTCGGTGCCTTCGACCGAGCCGGCGTGCATGAGGTCGAGGGCCATGGCGATGATCTCGCCCTCGAACCGGGTCTGGCTCGGGCACATGTCGCGCTGCAGCGCGTTCACGTGGGAGAAGAGGCCGAACGCCTCCTTCATGAAGTCATAGTGCTCGTGATCTCCGCAGTAGATCGTCCCTGAGCACTTACCCGTCTCCCAGAAGGCGTCCTCCGACTTCGCCATCTCGGCAAGCTCTGCGAGGACCTCCTCTCGCCCGCGCCCCTCCTCGGGAAGGCCGCGGAGGACACCGAAGCGCTCCGCATAGGGGTAGTCCACGCTCGCTCCTCTCGTCGCCGGCCATGGTCGCATGGCGGTCGCGGTCGCGGGGCCGACCCCGTTCCCGCGGGTTGGCCTGGCCCTCCTGCCTGCTCTCGCTGCCTGCGCCCGGTGCCGGTGCTGGCAGCTCCTACCGTAGAGGGTCGGACGAGGACCCTTCGTGGCCGCGCGATCATGGCCGTGCCATGTCGCTGCCGCCCACATCCACGGCCGGGGCGGAAGGCGTGGGCGGGAAGGAAGAGGAGAAGCGGCTGGCCGCTGAGCTCGCCGTCGAACTGGTCGAAGACGGCATGTCCGTCGGCCTCGGCACCGGTTCGACCGTCGCCTACCTGCTCCCTGCCCTGGCGAGGCTCCAGCGGGCGATCACATGCGTGGCCACCTCCCCGGCGACCGCGGCCGCGGGCGCCGCACTCGGGCTCGATGTACGCAGCGGCGGTGAGCTCGACCACCTCGACATCGCGATCGACGGCGCCGACCAGGTGAGCCCGGAACGCTGGCTCGTGAAGGGCGGTGGGGGCGCCCACACGCGCGAGAAGATCGTCGCCGCGAGCGCCGATCGCTTCGTCGTGATCGTGTCGAGCGACAAGCTCGTCGAACGCCTGGTGGCGCCTGTGCCACTCGAGCTCCTGGCTTTCGGCCTGCCAGGAACGTTGCATCGGCTGGGCCACTGCCGCCTGCGCGACGTACCGGCGTCGCCGGACGGCGGGATCATCGCCGATTGGACAGCCGACCCCGGCGACCCGGCAGAGCTTGCACGCAGGCTCGAGCAAGAGCCGGGGGTGGTCTCCCACGGCCTCTTTCCGCCCGGCATGGTGAGCGACGTCATCGTCGGCCGGCACGGGGGTGCCGAGCTCATCGCGCCCGGCTGAGCCGACGTCATCGCCGCCGTAGTTCCTCCCGCTCGGCGCGCAGGCAGCCGGCCGGTGGCGTGGCCGCAGCCGGCGGGGCGTCGGAGCTCAGGGGTGCGCGCCGCTCTCGTGGTCGAGGTGGCCGGCATCCTCCAGCTGGAACGTCGAGTGCTCGACGTCGAAGTGACCGACGAGGCACGCCTGTAGCTCGTCGAGCACACGTGGCGCGTGGTTCTCGGCGAAACAGCACTCCTCCACCACCACATGTGCGCTCAGCGCGGGCAGGTTGCTCGTAAGGGTCCAGACGTGCAGGTCGTGGACCTCGGCGACGTGGGGCACGCCGAGCATGTGCTGCCTCACCTCGTCGAGCGCGACGTTGGCGGGTGCCGCCTCGAGCAAGACGCGGCCCGACTCCCGGAGCAACCCGTAGGCGGCGACGAGGAGCAGCGCCACGACAAAGAGCGAGGCGATCGGGTCGGCCCGGCGGAACCCCGTCACGATGATCGCCACGGCGGCTGCTGCCGTGGCGATGAAGGCGGCGAGGTCGGTCGCCACGTGGCGGAACGCGCCCTCGACGTTGAGCGAGGTGCGGTTGGCTCTCGCGAGGATCGACGTCGCGAGGAGATTGACGACCACTCCGGCGAGAGCGACTGCGAGCATGTCGGTTCCGGCCACCTTCACCGGATGAATCAGCCTCGCGACCGCACCGAAGCTGACGAGGGCTGCGACCACGACGAGCGCGATGCCGTTGCCCGCAGCCGCCAGGATCTCGGCCCGCTTCAGCCCGTAGGTCCAGACGCCGTGCGCCGGGCGCGCCGCCAGGCGTGCCGCGACTATGGCTGCAGCGAGGGCGCCCACGTCGGTGAGCATGTGGCCGGCGTCGGCGAAGAGGGCGACCGAGTGGGAGACGACTGCGACAGCCACCTCCGCGATCATGAAGGACACGACGAGTGCCAGCGACATGGCGAGCGCTCGCTCGTCGCTCGCACGCGGGGCGTGCCCGTGCCGGTCGCGCTTGGTCCCGTCCTGAGTCTGGTCGTGCCGCTGCACGACATCGATTCTTGCGCCCTGCGCCGTGCGGGCGTTCGTTCAAGGGCCGCCGGGCGCGCCACTCCGCTCGGAGCGCGATCGGGACGGCTCCGCTCGGAGTACCTTACGTAAAGGTTAGATTGGAAGCCATGCATGATCGGGCCGGGCGTTCGACCACGTCGCTCCACGAGCTGGCACCGGCGGGGGACGTGCACCCGGACCGCTACAAGTGGATCGCCCTCTCGAACACGACGCTCGGCATGCTCATGGCGACGATCGACGTGTCGATCATGCTCATCGCGCTGCCCGACGTGTTCCGCGGCATCCACATCGACCCGCTGCTGCCGAGCAAC
>JAJYVX010000280.1 GCA_021791795.1 Actinomycetes bacterium
GTTCGCGTCGATGTCGAACGCGACCTCGATCTGCGGTATGCCGCGCGGCGCCAGCGGCAGGTCGACCAGTTGGAACTTGCCGAGCGTCTTGTTGTACATCGCCATGTCCCGCTCGCCTTGGAGGACGTGGATCTCCACCGAGGGCTGGTTGTCCTCGGCCGTGGTGAAGATCTCCGACCTACGCGTTGGGATGGTCGTGTTGCGCTCGATGAGCTTGTGGGTGATGCCGCCCTTGGTCTCGATGCCGAGGCTGAGCGGTGTCACGTCAAGGAGAAGCACGTCCTTCACCTCGCCCTTCAGCACGCCTGCCTGGATGGCGGCCCCGACGGCAACCACCTCGTCCGGGTTCACGCCCTTGTGCGGCTCCTTCCCGGTCAGCTGGTGCACGAGGTCCTGGATGGCCGGCATGCGGGTCGCTCCACCGACGAGCACGACGTGATGGATGTCGTCGGTCGAGAGGCCGGCGTCGTTGATGGCCTGCTCAAACGGCCCGCGACATGCCGTGACGAGGTCTTCGGTCAGCTCCTGGAGCTTGGAGCGGGTCAGCTTGAGGTCGAGGTGCTTCGGCCCCTCGTTCGTGGCGGTGATGAAGGGCAGGTTGATCGTCGTCTCCTGTACGGCAGAGAGCTCGATCTTCGCCTTTTCGGCGGCCTCCCTCAGTCGCTGCAGCGCCATCTTGTCGCTCGAGAGATCGACACCCTCGGTGTCCTTGAACGTCTTCACGAGCCAGTCGATGACGCGCTGGTCCCAGTCGTCGCCGCCGAGGTGTGTGTTGCCCGAAGTGGACTTCACCTCGAACACTCCCTCACCGATCTCGAGGACGGACACGTCGAACGTTCCGCCACCGAGGTCGAACACGAGAACGGTCTGGTCGGCGCCCTCCTTGTCGAGCCCGTAGGCGAGCGCAGCCGCCGTCGGCTCGTTGATGATGCGGAGGACGTCGAGTCCGGCGATCTGGCCGGCTTCCTTCGTGGCCGTCCGCTGGGCGTCGTCGAAGTAAGCCGGGACGGTGATGACCGCCTGGGTGACGGTGTCGCCGAGGTACGACTCGGCGTCCCTCTTCAGCTTCTGGAGGATGCGGGCCGAGATCTCCTGGGCCGTGTACTGCTTCGCGTCGATGTCGATCGTCCAGCTCGTGCCCATGTGGCGCTTGACCGACCTCACGGTGCGGTCCGGGTTGGTGATCGCTTGGCGCTTGGCGACCTCGCCGACGAGGACCTCACCCGACTTGGCGAAACCGACCACAGACGGAGTGGTCCGCCCGCCTTCGGCGTTCGGGATGACGGTCGGCTCGCCGGCCTCGAGGAACGCGACCACCGAGTTAGTAGTGCCGAGGTCGATTCCTACGGCCTTTGGCATGAGAGCCTCCACTTCATTCTCGAGACTTCGGCCGGTTCGCAACCGGCCACCCGTCCGGCTCGGGCGACCCTGGCGGAGCACCCCGAGCGCTCATTCCGTTCTTTTACAGCTGTCAGTATAACGAAGTTGAGTGTAGTCGTGTCAAGTCAGCTGCGCAGGACAGAATGGGGGCTTCGGCGGCACGGCGGCGGGACGGTGCGGCGGTGGGACGACACGGCGGCGTGGTGGCCGTGTTGGTGCGGTGGCGGCGGTCTGCCGATGAGCACGGGGAAGGCCGCGGGCTAGGAGTCGAACTGCTCCGACAGATACCTCGTGACCTCGTCGATGGGCAGCCTGACCTGCTCGGTCGAGTCTCGGTCCCGCACCGTGACGGCGTGATCGTCGAGCGACTGGAAGTCGATCGTCACACAGAAGGGGGTGCCGATCTCGTCCTGGCGGCGATAGCGCCGCCCGATTGCCTGGGTCTCGTCGTACTCGCAGACGAAACGCCGCTGCAGGCCGTGCAGCACGTCCTTCGCCAGTGGCACGAGCGTCTCCTTCTTCGAGAGGGGTAGCACCGCGACCTGGTAGGGGGCGATCCGCTTGTGCAGGCGCAGCACAGTGCGCGGCTCGCCGGCGACGACATCCTCGTCGTAGGCCGCGAGAAGGAAAGCCATGGCAGTCCGGGTGAGGCCGGCGGCCGGTTCGATGGCGTGCGGGGTGTAGTGCTCGCCCGTCGCCTGGTCGAAGTACTCGAGCTTCGTGCCCGAGACCTTGGAGTGGGCGGAGAGGTCGAAGTCGGTTCGGTTGGCTATGCCCTCGAGCTCGCCCCATCCCCAGGGGAAGCGAAACTCGACATCGGCTGTGCCAGACGAGTAGTGCGAGAGCTCCTCGACCTCGTGCTTGCGGAGCCGCAGCATGTCGCCGGGGATGCCGTAGCGCTCGTACCAGCCGAGCCGTTGGCCGCACCAGTACTCGAACCAGCGAGGGCTTTCGTCGGGCGGGACGAAGTACTCCATCTCCATCTGCTCGAACTCGCGGGTGCGGAACACGAAGTTCCCCGGCGTGATCTCGTTGCGGAACGAGCGCCCGATCTGGGCGATACCGAACGGGGGTCGCTTGCGCGTCGTCTGCAGCACGTTGAGGAAGTTGACGAACATGCCCTGGGCGGTCTCCGGCCGGAGGTAGGCGACCGAGGATCCGTCCTCGATCGGGCCCACGTACGTCTTGAACATGAGGTTGAACGGGCGGGCCTCGGTGAGGTCATGTGAGCCGCAGTTCGGGCACGTGTCGCCGATCTCGTCCGCCCTCCAGCGCTCCTTGCAGTTGCGGCAGTCGACGAGCGGGTCGGTGAACGTGGCGAGGTGGCCGCTCGCCTCCCAGACCCTGGGGTTGGTGAGTATGGCAGCGTCGATCTGCACGACGTCGTCGCGCTCCTGGATCATCGAGCGCCACCATGCCTCCCTCACGTTCCGCAAGAGGAGGGCGCCGAGCGGGCCCCAGTCGTAGGTGGAGCGGATGCCGCCGTAGATCTCGGCCGAAGGGAACACGAATCCCCGCCGCTTGCTCAGATTGACGACGGCGTCGAACAGTGAGGGGTCGGGGGTTGGCATGGCGTGACAGGTTACGCAGGAGCTGACGGCGTCGATCCAGCCGAGCTCACCGGCCCCACGGGCGACCGGCCGCCCGCAGGTGTGACCGCCAGCGCTCTTCGCGGCACGGGCGGACACGATTCCTGCGGGGATAACGCCTGTCCCGTGCTCTATCTCTTCAGGAATTGGCCGCGCCGTGAGGCCGAATGGTCAGCCGCCCCCGCCCCCGCCCCCGCCCCCCCCCCTCCGCCGGTGGACGAGCCCCCCCCC
>JAJYVX010000281.1 GCA_021791795.1 Actinomycetes bacterium
GTCGACCCAGCTCGTGCAGGTCCATGCTCAGATATTACGCGAGGTAATGTTACTGAAGGTAACATCCAATGTCAACGACACCGGCGTTGCCGAGATGCGGGAGAATAGAGAGGTGAGCCAGAGAGCCGGAGAGGGACGCGTGCAACCGACGATCGACGTCGCAGTTCGCCCTCCCGGCAGTCGCCGCCCGCCCGGACGGCGTGACGAGCTGCTTGCCGCCGCGCTCGAGGTCATCCGGGCCGAAGGCCCGGCCGCGTCGATGGACGACATGGCGGCACGTGCGGGGATCACAAAGCCGGTGTTGTACCGCTACTTCGGCGACCGGGACGGGCTCATCGCTGCGCTCGGCGAGCGGTTCTCGACGGTCCTCGCCGGGCGCCTCGGCACCGCACTCGAGTCGCGTCGCACCCAGTCCCCCGAGAGCCGCATCCGCGGGGCGATCGACGCCTACGTCCGCTTCATCGAGGAGGACCCGGCTCTCTACGGCTTCCTCACCCAGCACGCCGCCGCCGACAGCGCCGCGCTCGTAGCGGTCGTGGAACGCGTAGCCGGTCTCGTCGAGCAGGCGATCAAAGAGGCCTTCCTCGCGGCGGGCCTCGACGTGCGCCCGGCCGCGACCTGGGCTCACGGCATCGTCGGCATGGTCCATCTCGCCGGTGCGCGCTGGGCACGGCGGCCCGACGTCCCCCGTTCGCGCCTCGTGGGCGACCTGACGGCGCTCGTGGCGCGTGGCCTCCTCGGAGCGGCAAGTCCGGTACAACCGTCGCCGTGACGACGGCTCGCGACTCCCGGTCGAGACGGCCGGTGCCGACAGCCTCCCGCCTCGTCTGGGAGCCCCGCGACGGCCGCCTCGCGAGACGACCCGACGAGCTCGCTGTCGAGGAGCCGCTCGAGATCAGGATCGCCGGTCGCGAGGCAGAGCCCCCGACCGTCCTCACGGTCACGATGCGCACCCCCGGCCACGACTTCGAGCTCGCCGCCGGCTTCCTCCTCGCCGAGGGCGTGATCGACACGCCGGGAGAGCTGAGGGGCGTCCGCTACTGCACCGACCCCGAGCTCGACGGCGAGCAGCGCTACAACGTCGTGACGGTGGACCTTGCTCCGGGAGCCGCCTCCCGTTTCTTCTCGAGTGGGCGCAGCGGGCGGCTCACTGTGACCTCGAGCTCGTGCGGACTGTGCGGCAGTGCCTCGATCGAGGCGCTGACCCAGGCAGGGCTCGTGCCCGTCCCCGACGGGGCGCGCTTCCGCCTCGCGTCCGTCTTGAGCTGGCCGGAGCGCCTTCGAGACGAGGGGCAGGCAGGATTTGCCGCCACCGGCGGCCTGCACGCCGCCGCGCTCGTCTCCGCCGACGGCAGCCTGCTCGTCGCCCGGGAGGACATCGGGCGCCACAACGCCGTCGACAAGGTGGCTGGCTGGGCGCTTGCCGAGGCAACCGCCGGCCGGCTCGAGCTTCCGGCTGCCACGGCCGGCCTCGTCGTGAGCGGGCGGACCTCCTTCGAGATCCTCGAGAAGGCCGTCCGCCTCGGCGTCCCGGTCGTCGCGGCGGTCTCGGCGGCGAGCAGCCTCGCCGTGAAGACGGCGGAGGAGTTCGGCATCAGCCTCCTCGGCTTCGTGAGGGCCGGTCACTGCACCGTTTACAGCCATCCCGAGCGCCTCGAGCAGTCCTGAGGGTCCTGAGCCCTGGGGCCTGAGGCCGCCGTGCCAGCCGTGCGCCTCGGCGCCTCAGCGCTCAAGCGCCCAGCGCTCAGGCGCTCAGGCGCTCAGCGCTCCGCGTTTGCCTCGACGGGCACCTCGATCGGGACGAGACCGAACTCGGCCGCCTGGCGGGGCGTCGCCCGACGGACCCACACGAGGGCGACGATGACCGAGAGTGCCATGAGGCTCGCGGCGATGGCGAGCGAGACGTCGAGCCCGTGCCCGACGGCACCGTAGGCGGCCCCGATCACCTTGTGGATGATGGGGGCGAGGCTCCTATTCTTCGACGCCACCTCTGCCTGTGCTGAGAGGTTGCCGGTCGTGACCGCGGTGATGATGAGGCCTTTGAACTTCGAGGCGTACAGGACGCAGTGGCCGTGTGAGCTCAACAGGCAGAGGTGGGTGAGGCGGCGGGAGAGGTCGACGGTGAGCTGGCCGTTCATGACCGAGCCGAGCACCGCCACGCCGCCGACGGCGCCGAGCTCGCGGCTCGTGTTCGTGGTCGATGCCGCCACGCCGGAGTGCTCGGGAGGCATGGAGGAAAGGGCGGTCGAGGTCACGGCGACGATGGCGACGCCGAAGCCGACCCCTGCGATGGTGAGCGTCCAGCCGAGGGTCGCAGGCCCGCTGTGGGGGGTGAGGAAGAGGTCGGTCAGGACGATCCCGGCGGTGCCGAGGGCACAGCCCACCGCCATCGGGATACGGGCGCCCATGTGGGCCACCCACCGGCCGGCGAAGGTGCTCGCGATGATGAGGCCCCCGGCCATCGGCAAGAAGTCCACGGCGATCGAGTAGCCGGACTGCGAGCCGACGATCTCGAGGTAGAGCGAGACCAGAAAGAAGATCGAAAAGACCCCGAAGTAGCTGGCGAAGGCGATGAAGGTCGAGGCGCTGAAGGCACTCAATCGGAAGAAACGAACGTCCAGCATGGGGTTGCGCGCCCGTTTCTCGACGACGACGAAGGCGGCAAAGGTGACGACCGCCCCGGCGTAGAGGACGTCGATCCACCACGCCCGGTAGCCGGCGGACTCGCCCGCGATCGTGGCGAAGGTCGCGCACGCAAGAGCGGTGGCCCCGAGGAGGAAGCCGAGGTAGTCGAAGCCACCCGCTTGCGGGTCGGAGTTCTCCGGCAGGATGACGAGGCTCCCGAGGAACGCGAGCGCCCCGAAGAAGAGGTTGAACCAGAAGACCGCCCGCCAGCTCCAGACCCCGACGAGCATGCCGCCGATGACCGGCCCGGCAGCGAGGGCGAGGCCGGAGACGGCCGCCCAGACGCCGATGGCCTGGGCCCTCTCGGCCCGGTCGGTGTAGAGGTGGCGGATCATCGACAACGTCCCCGGCTCGGAGGCGGCCGCCCCGAGGCCCATGATGCCGCGAGCGGCCCAGAGCACGGTCACGTTCGGGGCGAGGGCGCCGAGCACCGAACCGGCGCAGAAGACGGCGACACCGGTCAGCATGACCTTCTTGCGCCCGAGGAAGTCGCTCACTGCACCGGCCGG
>JAJYVX010000054.1 GCA_021791795.1 Actinomycetes bacterium
CATCGTGGACGACCTAGCCGGGGTGGGACAGGCGGCGCGAGAGGCCGGGGTGTGGTTCCACGTGGACGGGGCATACGGCGGCGCCGCTCTCGCCGCGCCGAGCGCGAGGGCGTTGTTCGCCGGCGTGGAGCTGGCGGACTCCTTCGTGGTCGACCCGCACAAGTGGCTCTTCGCACCCTTCGACTGTGCCGCGCTCCTCTACAGAGAGCCTGAGCTCGCGCGGGACGCTCATGCGCAGCACGCCTCCTACCTCGAACCCCTCCGGACGGGCGGGGAGTGGAGTCCCTCCGACTTCGCCCTGCACCTCACGCGGCGCGCCCGCGGCCTTCCGTTCTGGTTTTCGCTCGCCGCCTACGGGACCGCGTCGTACTCCGCGGCGATAGAGCGCACGCTTTCGGTCGCCCGGCACGCAGCCCGATCGGTGGCGCGGCGCAAGGACGTGCTCGAGCTCGTGATGGAGCCCATGCTGTCGATCGTCGCCTTCCGCCGGCTCGGCTGGGCGCCCGCCGACTACTACTCATGGTCCGAAGAGCTTCTGAAGTCCGGCACCGCGTTCGTCGTGCCGTCGACGCACGCCGGCGAGACGCTGATACGCATAGCCGTGGTGAACCCTCGCTCGACCGAGGAGGATGTCGACGCCGTGCTCGACAGCCTTTCTTGAGCGGCGGGCCGGCTGCCCCTCGAGCGGGCGGACCGGCCAGAAGAAATCGTCGCGCCTCAGCCCGTCGAGCCCTTCGCGGCGGCGCCAGTCGTCGTAGCTCTCCGCCCACTCTTGGTGCCAGGCCGCTTGGAGCCGTGTGAGCCGGCTCGCCGGGACGCGACCGCACATGGGATAGGAAAGCGCGATCCGCCGCGTCAGCTCCACGGCCGCAGTGGCGTCGCTCGCCGCGTCGTGCGCCTGCAGGAGCGACACGCGGTAGTGCTCGCAGAGGGCGTCGAGCCGTCGTTTGCCGGGGCGGTACCGGTCGAGGTGCCTGTCGAGCACGAGCGGGTCGAGCACCGCACGCCAGTCGAGCGGGCGCAGGCCGAAGCGACGAAACAGCGTCTCGGCGATCGTGAGGTCGAAGCTCGCGTTCATTGCCACCACGGGCACGTCCTCGCTGAGCGCCTGCGCCATGGCCCAGTGGACGCGCCGCGCCGCCTCCTCCAGGCTGCGGCCCTCCCGCCGGGCACGCTCCGTCGTGATGCCGTGCACGGCGACCGCCGCTTCCGGGATCTCGCGCTCGGGGTCGACCAAGAAGACCTCTTCGCCGAGCACCCCTTCGGCGCTCGTCGTGACGATCGCCACCTGGACGGGTGGATCTCTTTTGGGGTCGACCCCCGTTGTCTCGAAGTCGAGCCCGACGAGCGGGCCGTCTTCCCATCCCATGCCTCGAGCGTACGAAACGGTTGTTTCACTCCGGTGGACCCTGCGGCCGCCTCCGCCCACGAGGCTCTACGCGCCTACTCGAGGTGCGCCGCGTCGTTGAAGGAGCGGACGACCCAGCGCTCGGGCGAGACGACGAGGGTGGAGATGGCGGCGTTGTCCAGCGCTGTGAAGCTGAACGCCCGCGCCCCGGTCGCCAGGGCGAGGATCATCCCGATCGCACCGCCGTGCGAGAAGACGACGACCCGTTCGCCGCGGTGCTCGCTCGCGATCCTGCTCACGCCTCTCGTGAGGCGTGCGGCGAAGGCCTCGTTGGACTCCGCCCCGGGCACGGTGTCCCATCGCTCGGTCTCGAACATCTTCCGGGCGAGAGGGTCGCTCTCGAGGACCTTCTGCCTGTAGAGCCCGCCCTCCCACTCGCCGAGGTGCACCTCGCGCAGGTCCGCCTCCTCACGTGGCACGAGGCCCGTGAGGCGGGCGAGCGGCGCGGCCGTCTCGCCCGTCCGCCGCAGGTTCGTGACGTAGATGGCGGCGATCTCGCTTCCGGCGAGGCGGTCGGCCACCCGTTCCGCCTGCGCCCGGCCCTCTGGTGCGAGCGGCGGGTCACCGTGCCCCTCGAGGAGGGGGAAGGGCTCGTCCGGATAGGCGACGGCAGACTCTCCGTGTCTCACGAGGACGATCTCCGTGGCGTCTCTTGGCCTGAGGAAGCGGATCTGGCGGTAGCCACTCCGATCGTCGACTCCTTCGGTCGACGAGCTGTGTTCGTCCGTCATCTTCTCCTCGTGACTCTCTGCGTGGCCACTCCTTCACTTATGGTGGCGGGACGCGGTACCTTTGAGACGTGCACATCCCGCCCCTCGCGGACCGGATGGAGACCGACGTGGTGGTGATCGAGCCCGCCGAGGCGTCTTCGAAGCCACGGCGCGCGTCCAGCCTCGGACCGGAGCACGTCACCCCTTTCCTGGCGGCGTTCGACCTCGGCAGCATCGGGATGATGATCATGGACCTCGACGGCCGGATCATCCGGGTGAACGCGGCGCTCTGCAGGTTGCTCGACCGGAGCGAGGACGAACTCGTCGGGACGATCGCAGCCGACTGGACGCACGAGAGCGAAGCTACAGGGGAGAACGACCAGCCTTCGGCCAGGGACCTCGTCGAGGAGGCGGACTCCGTCGACCTCGAGCGCAGGTACGAGCGGCCGAACGGCGAGGTCGTCTCGGCTCTCGTCCACCTCACGGCCGTGCGGGACCAAGCCGGCGAGCCCGAGTACATGCTCGCCCAGCTGGTCGACATCACGGATCGCAAGCGGGTCGAAGAGGAGATGGAGCGCCTCGCCATGCACGACGCGCTGACCGGGCTCCCCAACCGGTACCTGCTGCAGGACAGGCTCGAGACGGCGCTCGCCCGCTGCGAGCGGTCCAACCGGATGATCGCCGTGCTCTTCATCGACGTAGACCACTTCAAGCTCGTGAACGACTCTCTCGGCCACGCCACCGGCGACACGCTTCTGCTCGAGCTGGCGCAGCGGCTCAGGGGCGAGACGAGGCCCGGCGACACCGTGGCGCGCTTCGGCGGTGACGAGTTCGTCATGGTGTGCGAGGACGTCGTCGACACCGAGGAGGCACAGCGGATCGGCGCCCGCATCAGCCGGATGTTCGAGGAAGCCTTCATGGTGGGCGAGCAGCAGCTGTACGTCACCGTCTCGACGGGCATCGTGCTGGCCGACGCCAGCGCGACGCCGGTGACGGTGTTGCGCGATGCCGACGCCGCCATGTACAAGGCGAAGGAGGGCGGCCGCTCCCGCTTCGAGCTCTTCCACGAGACGCTCCGGCACAAGGCGGCAAAACGCCTCGGCATCGAGATGACCCTTCCCCGGGCGCTCGAACGCGACGAGCTCCGCCTCGTCTTCCAGCCCATCGTGTCCCTGCCGAGCGACTTGGCCGTCGGGGTCGAGGCGCTCGTGCGGTGGGACCATCCGGAACGGGGCACCCTGCTCCCGACCGAGTTCATCCCCGCTGCGGAGCAGTCCGGCCTCATCGTGCCGATAGGCGCCTGGGTGCTCGAGCGCGCCCTTCGCCAGCTCGCCGTCTGGCAGATGCAGCTCCCGGGCGCCGATTCGCTCTACGTGGCCGTGAACCTCTCCCCGCGCCAGCTGCTCGGGAGCGACATCCTCTCGAGCTGCCGCGAATCGCTGCACCACCACCGCGTCCCACCCTCGTCGCTCTGTCTCGAGCTCACCGAGGGCGCCGTCATGGCGGACGTCGAGGTCTCGATCCCGATCCTGAAGAGCCTCGCCGACTCCGGCATCCGGCTCGCAGTCGACGACTTCGGGGCCGGGTACTCCTCGCTCAGCTACCTGAAGAGGTTGCCCGTGCAGATGCTGAAGATCGACCGGTCGTTCGTCGACGGCCTCGGGCGTGATCCCGACGACTCGTCCATCGTGCGGGCGATCGTGAGCCTCGGGCACACGCTCAACCTGCAGGTGTGCGCCGAGGGCGTCGAGACGACGGAGCAGCGCGCCGAGCTAGTAGGCCTCGCCTGCCCGAACGCCCAGGGCTACCTCTGGTCGCCCCCGATGCGCCCGGAGCACTTCTCGGAGTGGTACCTGCGCCGACTGGCCGAGCAGCAGCCGGCCAAGGGTTACCTGCGAACACGGACGAAGCAGCCCGAGCACTTCTCCGAGTGGTACAGGAGACGCGCCGGCCAGCCGTCCTAGAGGTCCTCCTCGTCGGCCTCGGGCTCGTGGCAGTCGACGCAGGGCGACAGGACCGCCCCGGCGGCCACGGCGCCGAGAGTCGTGGCGAGGACCCCCCATTTGAGCCTCGTCGGGATGCGCCCGAGGATGAGCAGGGTCGCGACCGTGTCGCCCACGTCCGAAAGGGCGCCCGCCTCGATCCATCCCCTGACGGGGGCGTCGTGGCGCATGGCGAGCAGGGCTCCGAGGCCGAGCCCGATGTCCCGGGAGCCGAGCGAGCGGGCGAGGAGCTTGGCCCCGACGGTGCTCGACTCCTTGCGGCCGATCCAGGGAGCGAGGGCCGCGCCGGGGGCGACCCATGCCGCCGCCCCGATGGCGACCCGCAGGCCGGCGATCCCGGTCGCGCCCAGCCTCGCGTTCTTGCGGCTCAGAAGCATCGGCATCGAATCGCTCATGCGCGAGACGCTAGGCGCGTCTGGCACAGTCTCTGTCGATGACTTCGCCCGCCGAGGTAGCAGAAATGTTGTCGCGGCGCCGCGCCGAGCTTGCCGAGTCGGTCGACGACCTCGCCCGTCCGATCACAGCACCGGGCGTCCAAGTGCAGTTCGGCAAGCGGGCGGGCGACCACACGAGTGATGCCGTCATGCAGATGACGCGGCGCATGACGGCCGGCGAGCTCACGCACCTGATCGCCGAGATCGACCGCGCCCTCGAGAAGCTCGAGGAGGGGAGCTACGAGGTGTGCGACGGCTGCGGCGGACCGATCGGGAGCGAGCGGCAGGAGGCGCTTCCCTGGGCCACCCTCTGCGTTGCCTGCAAGTCGGCCCGCTCTGCCGTCACCTCCTGAGTGACCTTCTCCTCTACCGCGCGCCTCGCTCGTTAAATAGGGTTGGCTGCCATGAAGCGGATTGAAGAGTTGCGCGCCACCGATCCTGTCATCGCCTCTCTCGTGGAGCAGGAGCTCGAGCGCAAGCGGGCGGGCCTCGAGCTCATCCCGTCCGAGAACTTCACGAGCCTCGCCGTCATGCAGGCCGTGGGCTCGATCCTCACGGACAAGTACTCCGAGGGCTACCCGAAGCGCCGTTACTACGGCGGCAACCAGGTGATCGACGAGGTGGAGACCATCGCCGTCGAGCGGGCGAAGCAGCTCTTCGGCGTCCCCTACGCGAACGTCCAGCCGTACTCGGGTTCCCCCGCCAACCTCGAGGTGTACTTCTCGCTCCTAGAGCCGGGGGACACCGTGATGGGCCTCAACCTCTCCGACGGCGGGCATCTCACCCACGGCTCGACCGGGAGCGTCACAGGGCGCGTGTTCAACAGCGTGCCCTACCACACGACTCCCGACGGCTACGTCGACCTCAAGGAGTTGGAGAGGAACGTGGCGGAGCAGTGCCCGAAGCTCATGTGGGTCGGCTACACGGCCTACCCGCGCCGGTTCCCCTTCGCCGAGATGGCTCGGATCGCCGACAGCTGCGGCGCCTACCTCGCGGCCGACATCTCGCACATCGCCGGCCTCGTCGCCGGCGGGGCGCACGAGAGCCCTGTCGGCTACGCGCACGTGGTCACGACGACGACGCACAAGACCCTGCGCGGGCCGCGCGGAGCCATCATCATGGTGACCGAGAAAGGCCTCGAGAAGGATCCGGACCTGGCGAAGAAGGTCGAGAAGACGGTCTTCCCCGGCATGCAGGGCGGCCCGCACAACCACACGACCGCCGCCATCGCCGTCGCCCTGCTCGAGGCGGCCAAGCCCGAGTTCGCCGAGTACGCCGCTCAGGTCGTCCGCAACGCCAAGGCTCTCGGCGAAGCGCTCGAGGCGGACGGCCTGAATCTCGTGACCGGAGGCACCGACACCCATCTGCTGTTGGTGGACCTGACGGCGTACGGGCCGGGTTTCGGTCTCTTCGCCCAAGAGGCGCTCGACGAGGCGAACATCACGCTCAACAAGAACACGATCCCGGGCGAGCCCTTCTCGCCCTTCTACCCGAGCGGGATGCGCCTCGGCACACCGGCCGTTACGAGCCGCGGCATGCGCGAGCCCGAGATGCAGGCGATCGGTCATCTCATCGCCCAGGTGCTCGACGAGGTGCGCGGCTACGTCATGCCGAGGGACCGGGCCGAGCGGACCGAGTATTTGAAGCGCTTCCGGTCAGAGCTCGCCGGCAACGCGCGGCTCCGCGAGCTGCACAAGCAGGTCGAGCAGCTGTCCGAGCAGTTCCCCCTCTACCCGGAGCTGAACGACTGACAGACGTGGGGCTCAGGCGCCGCCGAAGAAGCGGGAGAGCACGCTCGCCGGCAGGCGCTCGACGCCGGACGTCGGAACGGTCGGCGCGGCCACCTCGACCCCGTAGTGGCTGAAGTCCATCGTCACCGTTACGTGGAGCGGGAAGGCGGCCGCGGCAGCCGCGCTCGCCACCGGTGAGTGCTTCAGAGTCTCGGCGATCTCGACACGCCGGGGAAGTCCCCCGCCGTCGATCCAGATGTCGACGGGAATGGTCTTCGCACCGGAGAGCCGCTCGTAGTCGGCCATGAACGTCCTGAGCGATGGTTTGACGCCGCTCGTGAGGCTCAGCTCGGCGCGGTAATGGGTGGTCGCGACGCCGTCGATCGTCGCCGGCCCGAGGTCGGTCAGCGAGACCGCCCTCTCCTGCAGGAGCTGCAGGGTCTGCGAAGGGTTCATGCCCTGGCTCGATCCGGCCGCCTCGAACTGGCTGAGCGAGATCTCGATCCAGCGCGGCGCCCCGGCGCGGGTGGAGGGGACGCTCACGTACTCGTCCGGCCCGGAGAGGATCTCCTTCATCGTGAGCGACGCCCCGCTCGAGGGGACGTCGATCTTCATGTCCATCGAGCCGTACAGCTGGCTCCAGTGGAAAGCCCCAGAGGCGCTCAGCGACAGCGCTTCGGTCCCGTTCGCGGTGCGCACCGTCTCGGCGAGGGTCATGTCCGCCGACCGGGCGTCCTGCAGCTTCTGGTAGGAGCTCGCGAGCAGTTCGGCGCTCCCGCTCTGCTGCGGCTTGGCCGCGGGGGCGGCGCCACCGGAGCCGCAGGCGGCGAGCAGGGCGGCCGACGCGAGGCCCGCACCCAGCAACTTCCAGCTCGGCCTCGAGATGCGAGGGGGTTGCATGGGTGAGAGCGTAGTTTCGCTGTTCATGAACGAGAGCGCCACGCCCGGGCGGAGCGAGACTGCGCCGGCACCGAGGGACCGGACTGCTCCTCTCTGGACCGACCAGAGCTTCCTCAGGGCCGAGCAGTACGCCGACTCCGGCAACCTGCGGGCACGCCAGGCGATCTACGACTACCAGGTTCCCCGGCTGGACATCGCCGACTGGGCGCTCGGCCTGCTCGAGCTGAGCGGCGACGAGACGGTCGTCGACGTCGGCTGCGGCAACGGCGCTTACCTGTCCGCTCTCTCGCGGAGCCACCGGGGAGCCGTGATCGGCTTGGACCTCTCGCTCGGGATGCTGCGCGACGCTCGTGCGACCCTCGCGGAAGACGTTTCGGCCGCCTCCCGCGTCGCCGTCGCCCAGGCCGACGCGCAGCGCCTGCCCCTCAGATCGGGGTCCTGCGACGTGGCGCTCGCGATGCACATGCTCTACCACGTGCCAGATGCCCGGGCCGCCGTGCGCGAGCTGCACCGCATACTGCGACCGGGCGGGCGCGCCGCGGTGGTGCTCAACAGCTCGGGCCACCTTGCCGAGCTGCGCGGCGTGTGCGACACGGCGTTCGAGGAACTCGGTCTCGGTCTTCGCTTCCCCTTCATCGGGAGTTTCCGGATCCCTGAAGGAGCCGCCCTCTTGTCGGAGGAATTCGGCCGCGTCACCGAGCACCGCGCGGGCGCCGAGTTGCGGATCACTGATCCGGAACCGGTGGTCGGCTACGCCCTCAGCCTGAACGTGGCGCGCTCGACCGGGGTCGATCCGGGCGCGCTTGCCGCCGAGGTCCGTGCCGAGGTGCGCCGGCTGATCGACGAGACGGGCTACTTCCGGGTGACGGCCGCGCCGGGCTGCCTCGTCGTGTCTTCCTGAGCGTGGCCTCGGTCTCGTCATGACGTCGAAGTCGGACTTGGGTCCGTGTCGCCTCGCTTGCGGCGCCGGTTGACTGTCGCGGCTGTCAGGCGTACCCTGACGGTGCAGTCAGGCGTAGCCTGACATGGCTTTGAGGAGGAGAGCAGTGTCCCGTACCGCGACCCGCGCTCTGAGCCGCGACGGGGTGGACTGCTCGTTCTGCGGGAAGAGCCAAGCCGACGTGGCGAGGCTCGTAGCCGGCCCCGGGGTGTACATCTGCAACGAGTGCATCGACCTCTGCAGCCGGATCGTCGCCGAGGAGCTGGCGCACAAGGCCGAGACGTCTGGGCCTGCGAGGTCAGGCAGCCGCCGGCGTCCCCCTGCCATGAAGGCTTGGGAGGGACTGTCCGACGAGGAGCTGCTCAACGAGATGGTGAAGGCTCACGCGGCACACGAGAACGTCGACCGCGGCGTCGCCCAGCACGTTGCTGCGCTGCGTGCACGAGGCGTCAGCTGGGCGCGCATCGGAGAAGCGCTCGGCATGACGCGCCAGTCGGCTTGGGAGCGATTCTCCGGCGAGGATTAGCTGATCCGAACATGATGTAGAAGGGCTCCTGCACAGGCCACAGCGACGGTACGGCCGAAGGGTCGCTGGCTCATGTGCTCACCCCCAGAGGATCTGCGACTACGACGGAACGATAGTCGCGTACCTTGACGCGGCTCGCTCGAGGCCGTGCTAGTGCCGTCCTCCGAAGCGCCAGTTGCAGACCTCGACGCTGGCGTAGCGATCGGCAGTCAACATGGCCCGCGCGGGGTTTGGGCTTGTTGCCCGGACCAGCGCCGCGGTACCGAGCCATCCTCCGGCGTCGGACAACAGTGGCCCGTACGCGACGAGATCCTCGGCGCCGGGGGGCATCTCGAGATCAACCGGCTCACTCGAGCCCAGCCCGAGGACGAGGTACCTGTTGCCGCCGGTGCGGCCGCCGGGGAAGTCCCACATGGTTCTTCCGAGTGTGTTGTGCCACCGGCGGAGCATCACGTCCCGGTAGACACCGGCCTGGTAGTTGGGCTCGTCGAAGGCGAACGCCCGTGCCGCCGCCGGGTTCGGGAGGTCGAGGATGTGCACGCTGCCGGTCGGAGTGGTGCCGTCGTCGGCGAAGGTCGGGCCGCGGGCGATCATCTGCTCGGCGTACCGGTCCATGTAGGTCCAGTGGGCTTCGAGAAGCTCCTCGCGCAACGGGGCAGAGCCCGGACGGTCGCGGTGGTAGCAGAAGAACTCCATCAGCGAAGTCTCCAACATCTGTGGGAGAGGAGCGATCGGTACGCGACCCGATGTGAGCGTGCCGGGTTCCGGTTGGTACCGCCGAGGACCTGAAGGTGGGCATAGGTACGACCCTCGGTATGAGCGACGGCATGACTTGTGGCGTTGCCAAAATGGGTCATCCGACCTCGCGGAATTGCTTGTAGCGAACTTCCAACCTCTGCTTGTCGGGCTGTGCTTTTCGCTCCCGCGGAACGAACAGGGTCGCGCCGGCCATCTCCTGGAGTCCGTGTCTGAGCATCGGTCCGTCGATCTCGCGCAGGATCCGCTCTGCAACTTCGACCACGAGGTCGGGCCGTATGCCGAGAAGGTCCACGTCGTAAGCGGCGTGGTGGATCTTGCACAGGGCAAGGCCGTTCTGCACCACCGGTTCGCCGTGAGGTTCGCCGTCGGGGATTATGTGCGCGGCGTCCAAGAGAGGGGGTTGCCGCAGCCGGCACATCGCGCAACTCTGCTCGTACGCGTGGAGAACTCGTGCTCTGAACAGCGGCTGGTGTAGGCGGGCTCTTGTCAATCTCTCGATGTAGGCCCGTTGCGGCTCGGCGAGGGCCGTCAGGTCGACAAAGCGCTGGGCCTCGTCGACAGCGATCGAGAAGTCGTGTCGGATCGGGTCTTCTGCGGCGACCCAGACGGGATAGCGGGGGACGTAGCGGCCCGGCGCCACGCCGATGAAGTATGCGAGCGGCCGCCCGCTCCTCAGGGCCTCGCGCATCGCCCGGTTGTCCGACTGCATCGGGTCATGGCCTCTGTACTTGTACCGGATGAGGCCGTCGACGCCGATGTCGTCCTCGTAGGGTGGGAGCTGGTGGGGGGCGGTGTAGGTCGTACGGATAGTGAGCGCTGCCGCCACAGCGGCGGGCTTCCAGATCCCAGTCTGGACGATCAGGCGAAGTGGTCGTCCGTCACAGCAAAAGGTGTTGATCTCAGATGAGGAGAGTGAGCCGTCCTGGCTCGATGCGAGGAGTGAGTCGAGATGGTCGAACATCGCAGCCCTGACCGACTCCTCACTCCAGAGCAGCGGACGGTAGGTGATGGTCGTCGCTCGGCTGGACTGCAGTTCGACTACGCGGCCGCCAGGTGCCTCCGCATCGGTCCACCACGAGGCCGGCGGATCCTCGGTCCGTTCACGCCGCCCGGCCTCCCACTGCACCTTCACTCTTCCCGGCAGAGGGCTGCCGCGAAGGATCGCCTGCCGACTCGCACAGGCCGTGGGAACCCTGCAGACGCTTTGAAGCGGCGAAACGAAGCGGTAGCCGCAATGGGCACACCTGCCCGCGCCGCTCGGCACCGCCCTCTTTCCGAAGCGCGAACCGAGCGTCACGCTCATGGTGCGCAGGAGCCGCAGCGGCTCGGCCGAGCGCCTGTCTGTTCCACCGCCCACTCGCCGAGTTCCGCGAGCTCGGCGAGCGACTCGCCGCCCACCTTCTGGTAGGCGACGACCGACGACCGCCCCGACCTTGGCATGCCGCCAATGGTCGGACGGGTCGCCCGGTGCAAGACGAGGTATGCGGCGCCCGGGGTGCGGCCAGAGCTCAACACGAACCCCCGCGGATGATCGCGGAGCCAAGATAGGCAGAGCGCATCATCGTCGACCAACACCTCCACGGGCGTAATCGTGCCACCGCGAGAGGGAGGCCCGCCTCGGTCGCGATCCCGGAACTGAAGGAGACCTCTCTCGCAAACGTGGCAACCATGGTGTGCGGCAGCAGTCTCGCAACCTGCAGTGGCAGGAACGAGCGGCTCTGGCACGGGAAGCTGACAGCGCACCGCGGCCGCGGGCTCGGCTCCGAGTCAGCTCCGCGCCGGCGTGACGGCGAGGAGCTTCGCCAGGATCGACAGCGCTTTCTCGTAGGCGTGCTCGGGCGGCGTGGCGTAGCCGACGACGAGGGCAGGTGGGCGGCTCGCCGGTCCGGCCCGGTAAGCATCGAGACCCTCGAGGGCGAGGCCGTGCGGTGCCGCGGCGACGACGGCGTCCTCCTCAGCCATCCCGTCAGCAAGGGTGACGAGTGCGTGAAGTCCCGCCGAGACGCCTTGCACCGGACCAGTGCCGAGCGCGCCGACGAGGCGGTCCCGGCGGTGGCGGTAGGCGAGCCTGCGCCGGCGGACGTGGCGGTCGTAGGCACCCGAGGCGATGAACTCCGCGAGGGTCAACTGCTCGAGTATGCCCGTCTGCCGATCGGCGAGGATCTTGACGTCGACGACCGGTTGGGCGAGGTACTCGGGCAGGACGAGCCAGGCGAGTCGAAGCCCGGGGGCGAGCGTCTTGCTGGCCGTGCCCACGTAGACGACGCGATCGGGGTCGAGGCCCTGCAGCGCTCCCAGTGGATCACGGTCGTAGCGGAACTCGCCGTCGTAGTCGTCCTCGACGATGACGGCCCCGTGAGCACGAGCCCACGCCAGGGTCGCGTGGCGACGCGAGGCGGACATCACCCTGCCGAGAGGGAACTGATGGGCAGGAGTGACAACGGCGGCGTCGGCACCGCGGCCCGATGCGAGGTCAGCTCCCTCCTCGTCGAGCGGGGCGGTGATGGCGCCGAGCCCTGCTCCCGCGGCGATCGGGCGTAGCTGGGGATGCCCGTAGCTCTCGACGGCGACGCTGGAGGCACCCTGCTGGCGGAGAGCATGGCAGAGCAAGGAGAAGGCCTGGGTGAACCCCGAGCAGACGACGATCCTCGACGGATGGGTGCGCACGCCTCTCGCCCGGCCGAGATAGCCGGTGAGGACCGCGCGCAACTGGATGGCTCCCCGCGGGTCGCCGTAGTCGAGATCGGCATCTGACGCCTTGTTCCACGCCCGACGACTTGCGGCCAGCCAGGCGCTGCGGGGGAACGAGGACACGTCGGGGCGGCCGGGGCGAAGGTCGTAGCGCCACGACTCACGCGAGTCGGCCGGGGCGGCTGCGGCAGGGGCGGCTGCGGCAGGGGCGGCTGCGGCAGGGCGATCGTCCACGATCGTCGCCGCGCCTCGCCGCGCCCTGAGCCACCCTTCCGCAGTGAGCTGGGTGTAGACGTCGACGACGGTGTTGCGGGCGACGCCGACGTCGACAGCCAGGTTCCGGGAGGAGGGAAGTCGCGTGCCTGCGGGCAGGCGCCCGTCGGCGATGGCTTCCCGCAGAGCCGCCTCGAGGGCTCGCCGGCGGCCGAGCCCCTTCATCTCCACGTGGAGATCGATGCCGGAAGTGGTCCATGAATCGCTCACACAAGTGGACCTTACCAGCGGTCCACTTTCGCCCTAGGGTAGGCGGCATGACGACGCTCACCGAAGACCAGACGACGGCGACGCCAGCCCGGCGCCCGTGGGAGCGGAGGATGGATTTCGAAGGAGCGGCGCCGGGTTTTGCCAGGGCAATGGCTGCGCTTGATCGGGCTGCCGTGGCACAGGCGGACGAGGCGGGGTTGGACCGCAAGCTCCGTGAGCTCGTGCGGCTCCGCGCATCCCAGCTCAACGGCTGCGCCTACTGCGTGGACATGCACGCGAAGGACGCCCGGGAGGCCGGCGACGACAACGAACGCATCGACTCGGTCTCTGTCTGGCGCGAGGCGCTCTTCTACAGCGACGCGGAGCGAGCCGCGCTCGAACTGTCCGAGGCGATCACCCTCTGTTCCGAGGGGCACGTTCCCGAGGCGGTGTGGGAGGCGGCGGCCGTTCACTACAAACCCGCCGCGCTCGCCGGCCTCGTCGTTGCCGTGAACGCCTGGAACCGGATCGGGGCGAGCACCCGCGCCTTTCTCGCGGGGAGCTACAAGCCGTGAGCAGTGATGTCCGGGCCATGGAACCCGAGGACGTGACGAGGCTCGTCGCCGAACGACTGAACGCCGGGGACGCCACCGGCGTCGCCGCGCTGTACGAGCCGGACGCCGTCCTCGCCTACCCGCTCGACCAGCTGACCTCGGGACGGGGGGCCATCCAGGCGATCTACCAGCACCTGGTCGACGCGGGCGTGAAGTTCAGTCTCGAGACACCGGTGGCGACGGTGAGGTTCGAGAACCTGGCGCTCACCTCCACCCGCTCGGCCGACAACACCGGCGTCCGGGTCCAGGTGTTGCGCCAGCAGCCCGACGGCTCCTGGCTGCGGATCATCGACCGGCCGGAGGTGCCCGAGCCGTAGCGGCCCCGGCCGGGTGTCGCGCGCGCGCTCGTCGCCTTGCTGCCGGCGCAGGCTTCTTCGAGGGAGGGAACGGAGATGGATGGTCTCGTCGCACCGGGGCGGCAGACGTCACGGGCGTGCCGGAGAGAAGCTGGAGCATCAGAGCGGTCGGTAGAGGACGAGCCTGCCCTCGTTCACGAAGCCACGTGCCCCGTAGTAGCGCAAGAGGTCGCTCACGTCGCGTCCATTCGGCGCCACAACCAGTTCGAGCGACGAGGCTGAGAGTCTTCGCGCCCAGTCGACGGCGTCGGCGATGAGGAGCGAGGAGAGACCCTGTCGCCGACGTGCTGGCCGCACGAAGAGGTCTTGCAGCTCGGCGATGAGGCCGGACTCGAGCGTGAAGACGGTGGTGCTCAACGCGTAGCCACAGGCCACCCCGTTCTTGAACGCCAGCGTCACGCGGGCGTTCTCGGCCACCACGAGCACCTCGAAGTTGACGCGCAACATGGCGTCGCTCGTCGCGAACCCGTCCTCGTCGTAGAAGGCGCGGGCGAGCTTGACGAGGTCCGGGATGTCCTCGACCTCCGCCTCCCGCAGCACGGCGTCGGCCTTCGGCTCGGTGGCGTTCACGATCGTCACGGTAGTCAGAGTCCGCAACGGTTCCGGAGCCGGGGGCCGATCAGCCGTACCCGGTTTGCGCAACCGCCGGGCACCGTGAAGCGTGCGGCGAGGTGAAGTAGGTTCGCTTCGATAGGCACAATCGCGCCTCGCTCGCGTGCCCGGAGCGTGATGACTCAGATCGGACCACAGCGGCAAGAGCCGTAGCTACAGACGGAGGGGAGTCGGCATGAGGTTTCGCAGGACCTTCACGGTGGCGGGCGTCCTCTCATTGCTCGGCGGTCTGGCGTTCACGACGGCCGCCGGCGCCGCCTCGAAGAGCTCGCCTTCGTCTTCGGACAAGGTGACGATCGTCACCGATGCTGCAGGCATCCCGCATGTCACGGCGGACAACTTCTTCTCGCTCGGCTACGGCGAGGCGTGGGCCTTCTCCGAGGACAACTTCTGCACGCTCGCGAACGACTTCGTGACCCTGAACGGAGAGCGGTCGAAGTACTTCGGCCCGAACAAGCTCGCCGTCGACTATTCGGCGGCGGTGGACCCGACGAACCTCGACTCGGACATGTTCTGGCAGATGATGAAGGACTCGGGTATGTACCAGTCGGAGATCAAGGCGAAGCCGCCGATCGGTCCCCTCCCGCAAGTGCTGCAGATGTACAAGGGGTTCATCGCCGGCTACAACGCCTACCTGAGCTCGGGCAAGCTGAAGGACCCGAGGTGTGCCGGAAAGCCTTGGGTGCAGCCGATCACGCTCGAGGAGATGTTCCTTCGCGGAGTGCAGATCGCGACTGAGGCGTCGAGCCAGCAGTTCATCACCTACGAGGCTCTGGCGGCGCCGCCGTCAGCAGGCTCGGGCGGCAACGCGTCGCCTTCTCGCCCCACGGCGAAGGAGCTGAGACTCCTTCGCAACATGTCCGAGAGCGGCAGCTCGTCGAGGGGCTCGAACGGCATCGGGATCGGGCGGAAGGACACGCGCAACAAGGACGGGATGGTGCTCGCCAATCCGCACTTCCCCTGGTACGGGACGGAGCGCTTCTTTGCCATGCAGCTCGACGTCCCCGGGAGTTACGACGCCGAGGGCGGCACGCTCATGGGCTTTCCCTTCGTCGGGATCGGCTTCAACTCCGACATCGCCTGGACCCACACCGTCTCGACCTCCCACCGGTTCACGCTCTACCAGCTGAACCTCGCCAAGGGTCACCCGACGAGATACGTAGTCAACGGGAAGACGATCCCGATGGGGACCGAGACGGTCTCGGTGAACACGGGTTCCGGAACGGTGCACCACACCTTCTACACGACGCGCTACGGCACGGTGGTCGTCGTGCCGCCAGCCAGCTACGTGTGGACCACGACGAACGCCTACACCGTGGACGACGTCAACATCCGCGACGAGTTCCGGGCAGCGAACCAGTACTTCGAGATGGGCCGGGCCACGTCGGTGCAGGCCCTCCTCAGCATCGAGTCCAAGTACCTGGCTATCCCGACCTTCAACACCATCGCGGCGGACAAGACCGGCCACGTCCTCTACGGCGACGTAGGCAACACGCCCGGGGTATCGGCGGCGCTCATCAAGCAGTGCCTCCCGCCCGGCATCCCCTCTTTCGTCTACGCCGAGACGGGGATCGTCACGCTAGACGGATCGACGACCAAGTGCGACTGGGCGACGGCGAAGGGGACGCCGGTGCCTGGCATCCTTTCCGCCAGCGAGGAGCCGCACACCATCCGCACGGACTACGTCGAGAACTCGAACGACTCCTACTGGCTCGCCAACCCGAGCCACCCGTTCAGGGCGTACTCCCCCATCATCGGGGCCATCGACGTACAGCAAGGCCTGCGGACGCGCCTCGGCGACCTCATGATCGCAGAGCGGGTGGCAGGCACCGACGGTCTCGGCAAGCCGAAGTTCACCATCCCGACGCTCCAGAAGATGTGGGAGAGCGACCGCTCGCTGCTCGCCGAGCTCGTGCTGAAGCCGCTCGTCGCGGCCTGCTTCAAGTCACCGATGCAGAAGGCGTCGAGCGGGACGAAGGTGAACCTCGTCTGGGCGTGCCAGGCGCTCAAGGGCTACGAGAAGTACGAGAACGGTCACCTCAACGCCTCAGGTGGCTGGCTGTTCGCCATCTGGTACAACCAGTCCTTCTCGGGCAAGTTCTGGAGGGTGCCCTTCAAGGTGAAGCACCCGCTCACGACGCCCTACGGGCTCGCCACGGGCAACCCAGACATCCTGAGGAACCTCGCCGGCGCCGTGCTCGCCCTGCGAGCCCACAAGATCAAGCTCACGGCCACTTACGGCGACGTCCAGCACTCGACGAGGGGGAAGGACGTAATCCCGATCCACGGTTGCTCCACCGGGTGCTTCAACGCCATCTACCCAGGCCTCGGGAACGGCGACCCCTTCTTCCCGGGCAACTACGGGGAGGTGGGTGACGGGTCGTCGCTCGTCATGACGACCGAGCTGACGCCGAACGGGCCGGTCTCACAGGGCATCGTCACCTACTCGCAGGCGACCAACCCTGCCTCGCCCTTCTACGCCAACATGACCAAGCTCTACTCAGAGAGGAAGTGGGTGCCGTTCGCCTACACGGCGAAGCAGCTCGCTGCGCTGAAGGGGACGACGACGGTCGTGCTGACGACCTGACGACAGCAGTCGCGCGCTGTGCTGGCGGACGGGTAGCCGGTGACTCGTCGGGCACATATCCGAAGGTCGCTCGTCTATCCAGCCCCCGGCCACTACGAAGGCCATGGTCGTGGCGGTGTGCCGGTCAGTCCTCGTCGCGGACCGGTTTGCGTCGAACACCTGGTCGGACGGATCGTCCCGACGCGGGAACCGAGCACGACGAACGACCCTGGTACCAGATAGCGCAGATCGGTAGCGCGAGGGTCCGCTCGTCAAGCTCGTAGCCCCGGGAACCCGTGGCAAGCACGGCACCGCGCAGGAATCGGTGGCACAAGCGACCGGCCCAGCCAGCCAGCCGGAGCCGGGGACGGGGAAAAGAGGGCGGGGCGTGTTGGAGAGAAGACGGCACGGTGTTGAGACAGGCGGGCGGAGGATAAAGGGCTGGGCGGACGACCAAAGAGCGTGCACGCGGTCGGATCAGGCAGGCGGTAGCGGCGGCTACGGAAGCGACGTGACCGGTGCCGGTGCCCTGTCCCAGGCTGCTCGATGACGCCGGCGCCGGTGCTCGAACGGGGTGAGCTCTCCCCACATCCCGTAAGGCTCCCGCATGCCGAGGGTGAGGCAGCTCACGGCCACCGGGCAGCCGTCACAGATCGCCCGGGCAGCCGCGTAGGCGCACAGGATGTCGCACGGCCGCCGTCATGGGGCTGCGGCCCTGCGGGCGCCACGACGGGAGACCTTGCCGCGTGCAGAAAGGACCGGCCAGGCCTACGCTCACCTGCGTCCTTGCTGCAGAGAGGTGACGACAGCACGAGAAAGGGCGACGCAATGAGGAGTCTTGAGACGCGGCGTGCAGGCAAAAGGACGAGAACCGGGCTGCTTTGTGGCTCGCTCGGCGCAATAGCCATAGTCCTAGCAGCCTTGTCGCCGGCGGCGACAGCGACGGCAGAGAGCGCCGGCACCGCCTCGCCGGCGTGGCGAGTGACCGTCTCTCACTCTGCCGCGATCACCTTGCTCAAGGGCATCGCCTGCCCGTCTCTGACCACCTGCCAGGCTGTCGGCCAGAACAGCTCGAACGCCGGCGTCGCCATCAAGACGACCGACGGGGGGTCTGCCTGGAAGGCCGAGAAGCTCCCCACCGGGATCCACCTCTATGGCATCGCCTGCCCGTCTCTGACCACCTGCCAGGCCGTCGGCGAGAACAGCTCGGCCACGAAGGCCCTCGCCGTCAAGACGACCGACGGGGGGTCTGCCTGGAAGACCGAGAAGCTCCCCGCCGGAATCGTCACTCTCTATGGCATCGTCTGCCCGTCT
>JAJYVX010000282.1 GCA_021791795.1 Actinomycetes bacterium
CGCGTGAGGGCTCTCGGCCGCCCCGTCAGGCCGAGGCGCGAAGATCGCGGCTGCTCGTCGAGGCCGTTTCGCGGGCCGCCCCCACTATGCGCCCGACGCGGTCCGGATCGAGCCGGGCAGCGGGTGCCGAGACGCCGATGGCCGCGATGACGAGGCCGCCGGCGTCGACGATAGGCACGGCGACGGCGGAGAGCCCGACGGTGCTCTGCTCGAAGCTCGTGGCGTAGCCCCGGGCGCGGGTCCGCTCGAGCTCGGCCTCGAGCACGTCGCGGTCGGTGATCGACTTCGCCGTGAGTCCCACCAACCGGCGGGCGGGGAACAGGGCTCGCAGCTGCGAGC
This sequence comes from Actinomycetes bacterium, assembly GCA_021791795.1. Classification (GTDB taxonomy): domain Bacteria; phylum Actinomycetota; class Acidimicrobiia; order Acidimicrobiales; family Bog-793; genus JAKATT01. The sequence goes on from JAJYVX010000282.1 coordinate 340, forward strand.
CGTCGAGCGAGGCGAGCAGCACCTTGCCGCCGGCAGTGCAGTGGGCGGGGAGGACCGTTCCCGTGCGCGAGCTCACCCGCACCGCCTCAGGGCCTTCGATCGAGTCGATGAAGCGGATCCGGGCGCCGTTCAGCACGATGAGGTTGACGGTCTCCCGCACCTCCGCCGTCAGCGCCTCGAGATGGGCGCGGGCCGCCCTCCGGACGTCGATGCCCTGCAGGGCGCCGAGGGCGATGTCGAGCAGCGCCGGGCCAGCGCGGTAGCGGCGGCTCGCCGGGTCCTGGGAGACGAAGCCCCGGCCGAGCAGGGTGGCGAGCAGGCGGTGCACGGTCGAGGGTGCGAGCCCGAGGATGGAGGCCCCCTCCTTCACCGAGAGGCTCGGGTGGTCCTTGAAGGCCTCGAGGAGCCGGAGAGCGCTGTCGACCGACCTTATGGTGTGCCCGCGCCTCGGTTGTGCCTCCATACGAGGAACGCAAGCTACTTCGCACGCCGGAGGGCTCGAGCCAGTCGGTCGGTGTGATTCTGCTAGGCGGAACAGATGGTGAGCGGTCTGGCGCGAAACAGAACGCAGCCCTACACTCGGCCCGCATGGCGCCCGGAGGCTACGCAACGTCCCCCAGGCACCCTCACTCGTCGCGACGTGCAGGGAGAGGCGTCATCGCCGCGTCCTTGGCCCGCGGTCGCCGTGGGTAGGAGCGCGGGCGGCGGCCGCGGCGAAGGGGTGACCGGCCGCGCCGAGCCGTACGATCCCTATTGACCATATTCAAACTATTCATTAGGGTGATTCGCCGTGACGATGCTCGACGGCCGCTTCGCGAGCCGGGCGACGGAGGTGGCCCGCCAGCTGGCAGCCCTCGCCGAGGAGTCGCCGGCTGCGACTCGTCTCGGCACGAAGACGGAGCTGCGCGAGCGCTTCGGGGTGTCGAGCGCCACCTTGAGCGAGTCGCTGCGGCTCCTTCAGTCGCAGGGCCTCGTCACGCTGCGCACCGGGCCGGGCGGGGGCGTCTTCTCGGCAGAGCCCTCCGGGCGGCTGCTGCTGAGCAACCTGCTCGTCGGCTTCCGGGGCGGGATCATCGCCGTCCGCAACGTGCTCGAGAGTCGTGAGGCGCTCGAGCCCTCGGTCGGGGCGTACGCCGCCCTCCGCCGCACCACTGCCGATGTGCGCCGGCTCCGCAAGCTGCTCGCGGCGATGCGGCGACACCTCGACGAGCCGGAGTCCTACCTTCGGCTCAACTGGCAGCTCCACCGGGCGATCGCCGAGGCCACGGAGAACGACGTGCTGAGCGGGCTCTACTGCTCGCTCGTGCGCTTCCTCGAGGAGGAGCTGACGCAGGCTCTCGCGGCGGCGAGCTTCGTCGACCACCGCAAGGAGAACCTCGACCTGCACGCGCACCTCGTCGATGCGATCGAGCGGCGCGACGAGGAGGCGGCGAGGCGCCTCGCCGCCCACCACGCGCCGGCGAGCATGCTCGAGCAGGTCGACGGGTCCGCCCGCCGGAGCGCCGGGAGGCGTAGCCGGTGATGACCGACGGGGAGATCGTCGCCGTCGCCGGGCGCCTCGCCGAGGCGCTCGGGACGAGAAGGGCCATGAGCCCGATCACGGCGACTCACCCCGAGGCGACGCCGGAAGACGCCTATCGCGTGCAGCGGGAGCTTCTCGACGCCTTCGTCGCCTCCGGCGCCCGCTTGAAGGGTCACAAGGTCGGTCTCACCTCTGCTGTCATGCAGCGGGCGCTCTCGGTCGACGAGCCGGACTTCGGCCGTCTCGTCGACACCATGTTCCACGGCGACGGGACGACTGTGGCCGCCGACCGCTTCATCGCCCCCCGGGTCGAGCCGGAAGTCGCTTTCGTGCTCCGCCGCGACCTTGCCGGCCCCGGCGTCACGATGGCTGATGCCGTCGCCGCAGTCGACATGGCGCTTCCCGCCCTCGAGATCATCGACAGCCGCATCGCCGACTGGCGGATCTCGCTCGTCGACACGATCGCCGACAACGCCTCCTCGGGCGGCGTGGTCCTCGGCGGCTGCGCCAGGCCGCTGGCGGCTCTCGAGCTGAGGACGCTCGGCTGCAACGTCTGGCGGAACGGCGCTCTCGAGGCGAGCGGCGCCGCCGGCGCCGTGCTCGGCAATCCGCTGAACGCCCTCGTCTGGTTGGCCAACCGCCTCGGGCTGCTCGGCGAGGGCATAGCCGCCGGCTCGGTGGTGATGCCCGGTTCGTGCACCGCCGCCACCCCGGCCGGCCCAGGTGACACCTTCTTTGCCTCATTTGCCGGCCTCGGGCAGGTAAGCGTGACCTTCGCGGGGAGGCCGTCATGAGCCTTCGCAGGGTGGTCGCCGCCATAGTCGGCACGGGGAACATCGGCTCCGACCTCATGGCCAAGTTGCTCGGTTCTTCCGCCCTCGAGCTGCGCTACGTGGTCGGGGTCGACCCGGAGTCCGACGGCCTCGCACGAGCCCGCAGAGCCGGGCTCGAAGCCTCGGCCGGCGGGGTGGAGTGGCTGCTCGGCTGCAGCGAGCTGCCCGAGATCGTCTTCGAGGCCACCTCGGCCAAGGCGCACCTTGCGAACGCCCCCCGTTACGCCGAGGCAGGCATCCAAGTGGTCGATCTCACGCCCGCCGCCGTCGGGCCCTACGTCGTGCCCGCGGTGAATCTGCCCGAGGAGCTCGACGCACCCAATCTCAACATGATCACCTGCGGCGGGCAGGCGACCATCCCGATCGTGGCGGCGATCAACCGCGTGACACCGGTCCACTATGCCGAGATCGTCGCGTCCATCGCCTCCCGTTCGGCCGGGCCGGGGACCCGGGCGAACATCGACGAGTTCACGAAGACGACG
>JAJYVX010000055.1 GCA_021791795.1 Actinomycetes bacterium
GAAGAGGTCGTGCTCGATGCCGAACTGGTCGAGCACCTTGCCGACGACGTGATCGACGAGATCCTCGATCGTGCTCGGTCGGTGGTAGAAGGCGGGCACCGGCGGCAGGATGGTAGCACCTGCGAGCGTGAGCGTCTCCATGTTGCGTATGTGCACGAGGTTGAGGGGCGTCTCTCGCGGCACGAGGACGAGGCGGCGGCGCTCCTTCAGGCAGACGTCGGCCGCCCGGGAGACGAGATCTCCGGTGACGCCCGAGGCGATGGCGCCGAGCGTCCTCATCGAGCAGGGGATGACGACCATGCCACAGGTGATGAAGGACCCGGACGAGACGGCCGCCGCCAGGTCACGTACGTCGTAAGAGGCGTCCGCCAGCTGCACGACCGACTCCTGGGTCCGGTCCATCTCGAGGCGGAGGCTCTCGACGCTCCCGGCCGAGAGGACGAGGTGTGTCTCGACGTCGTCCCTCCCATGGAGCACCTCGAGCAGTCGAACCCCGAGCTGCGGGCCGCTCGAGCCGGTGAGGCCGACGACGAGGCGCCGCGGCGCCGAGCTCACCTGAGGATCCAGGACCACCGCTCCCTCGTGATCTGCTTCTCCTCGGGCGTCGGCCCGATCGCCTCTGGGAACTTGTCCATCCACTCGTAGGGTTTCGTGGCGTCGATGATCACGCGGGAGTTGAACCCCTTCTTGCCGGGCTCGATGGCAGGGTCGAGCGGGCCGCTCCAGGCCCGCTTGATGATGTCGAAAGATCGCTCCGGGTCAGAGCGCGTGCAGATCGCCCAGATGACCTCGTCGAGATCGGAGACGTCGATGTCGTCGTCCACCACCACCGTCACGCGCCCGAGGTAGGCGCCCGTCCGGCACTGAGCTGCGACGTGGCCCGCCTGGCGCGCATGACCCGGGTACCGCTGCTTTATGGAGACGGCCGTGAACAGCTGGCAGCCACCGACGCCGTGACACCAGGCGGCTGTGACGTCGGGCACGCCGGCCAGCCTGAGCTCGCGCCGGAGATTGGCGCTCTTCAGGTACTGGCGGAACTTGTGTGCCTCGTACGGCGGCTTCTCGGGCGGCACCCCGAGGATGATCGGGTCGTTGCGGTGGTAGATCGCCTCGAGGCGGAAGACGGGCTCCTCCCGGCTGGCCGAGGCGTAGTACCCCGTCCACTCGCCGAAGGGGCCTTCCAGGCGCTCCTCGTCGGGGAGGATGAAGCCCTCGAGAGCGATCTCGGCCCTGGCGGGGATGGGGAGACCGGTGTGGCGACCCGTCACGCATTCGACCGGCCGACCCCGCATGCCGCCCACCCACTCGAGCTCGGACTGGCCGTAGGGCATCTCGAGCGCGCTCGCGAGGAAGAGGAGCGGATCGAGGCCCACGAGGACGACCGCCGGCAGCGGCTCGCCTCGTTCGAAGGCCTTCTGACGGTGCAGGCGCCCGTGCTTGCCCGGCGACATGAACACCGCCGCATTGCGCGAGTCGTGCACCATCACCCGGTAGGTGCCCATGTTGAGCCAGCCTTCCTCCGGGTCGCGGGTGAGGACGGCGTCGCCCGTGCCGATGTAGCGGCCCCCGTCCTGCGGGTGCCAGAGCGGCGTCGGGAACCTGAGGAGGTCGATGTCGTCGCCCTCGAGAACGTTCTCGAGGATCGGGCCGTCCTCGACTAGGGCCGGCGGCACCGGCTCGGTCTCGTCCCGCCGGCGCTCCCACTCGTCCATCAGCTCCCAGGTGCCGATGCCACAGGGCAGGCCGAGGCTGACGGCGAGGCGGCTGCGCTCGGCCTGCGCGTTCACGAGGATGCGGAAGCCACGCTCGGCGCCCGCGATGGCCTCGAAGAGGACAGCGGGCGCGCCGTCGCTGTGGTGGAGCATCTCGGTGATGCGACCAATGTTCTCCTGCCAGTCGACGCCCTCGAGGACGCGCAGCTCGCCTATGGCGTCGACGAGCTGCAGCCAGTCGCGCAGGTCCTCGTGGGGAGCTCCGGCCCGGGCGAGCTCGGCCAGCTTGGCGACCTGCTCGGGGTCAGACGGCCGGTCCGAATAGGAGGTGAACCCCGTCGGCAGGCCGGTCTCGTCAACGGGCGTGGTCACGGCGTGCCCTCCCCTCTCTCTTCTCCGGCTCACCCCGGGGGCGTGACCCGAGGGCCCGCAACTGTTCCAGGTGACCGGCCTTGTGCCCCACCACGTACCGGTCGAGGAAGGCGCTGAGCGGTTCCTCACCGTACTTGAGATTGCGAGTGGGGGACTCCACGTCCTCGTCGGTCAGCCGCTCGAGCGCGGCGGCGAGGACGGCGAACGACGACGCCACCGCGGCCCGCGTCGCCGCACGGTCCAGCCTCCCTGCGGCAGCCACGGCGGCGAGACGTCTCTCGTCGGTGTGGGTGCGCCCCACGGTGGCGGACGGGTCGGCCAGCCAGCGATCGATCTCACCCGCGAAGAAGCGGGGGAACTCGGCGAGGTGGGCGGCCACCTCCCCGGCCACCCACTCCTCCGCCCCTCCGGATCGTGCGAGATCCGCCCGGCCCAACTCGTCGAGCAGCTGGCCGTCGAGGTCGGTGTTGACGGCCACCACCTCTGCCGCCGACATGCCGGCGGTCCCCCTTGCGCGCGACCCGCTCACGGCGTCTCGGTCACGCAGACGTTCACGAGCTCGCCGATCCCCTCGATCGCCGTCCTGACGACGCACCCGTCCTGCAAGAAGCGGGGAGGGTCCATCCCGGCGCCGACGCCTCCCGGGGTCCCGGTGCAGACGACGTCGCCGGGTCGCAGGGTGAGCAGTCGGCTGACGTAGCTGACGAGCGCCGCCGGCGAGAAGAGCAGGTCGCTCGTGCGGGCCCGCTGGACGACCTCGCCGTCGACCTCGCACGTGATCTCGAGGTCCCGGGCGTGGTCGACCTCGTCGGGCGTCACGAGGACCGGTCCGAGGGGGCAGGTGCCTTCGAACGTCTTTCCCTGCAGCCACTGCGGCGTGCGGTTCTGAAAGTCCCGCGCCGTCACGTCGTTCACGACCGCATACCCGGCGATCGCCTCGACCGCCTCCGCCTCGGTGAGGTGACGACCCGCCCGGCCGACGACGACCGCGAGCTCGGCTTCCCAGTCCACGCTGGCGGAATCTCTCGGCAGCGTGATCTCGTCGCCCGAGCCCACGAGAGCAGCGGCGAATTTCGCGAACAGCGTCGGGTACTGCGGGAGCTCGCGCTTCATCTCGAGTATGTGTGCCCGGTAGTTGAGGCCGACACAGAAGATGCGGGGAGGATCGGGCACGACGGGCGCCAGATCCAGGCCCGCGGCGGGGATCTCCTCGTCGACGCCGACCTCTCTCCCGCCCGCCACCTCGGCGCCGGCGGCGAGCATCGCCCCGACGTCGGAGAAGGGCAGCCGGACCGCGACGGAGCCATCGAGTCGGACGGCGAATCCGCCCGACGGCGATCTCACCGAAGCAAACCTCATCTGGGGCGTGCACCTCCCTCGGGGCGAGCCGATCGATACGTGCGGTTCCGCTTAGCAGAACAGTGGCCCGCTACAAGTCCGTATGCTGCAATACGTAACCACAGGCGCCACACGGTCGCAAGAAGGGGGCGGGCATGGAGATGGCCGGGTCGGTGGCCGTTGTGACCGGCGGGGCTTCCGGCATCGGACGGGCCATCAGTGCCGAGCTGAGGCGGGCAGGAGCCATCGTCGTCGTGGCCGACAACAGGGCGGCGGCGGAGGCAGCCGGGGCTCTCAACGCCGGGGAGCCCGGGCTGCCCGAGGCAATCGGCGTGGAGGTGGACGTCTCCTCCGAGGACGAGGTGGCCGCGATGGCCGACCATGTCACGGGGCGCCTCGGCGGTGTGGACGTCCTCGTGAACAACGCCGCCCTGTTCGCCGAGACGACCGGAGGGCCCTTCGAGTCGATTCCTCTGGAGGAGTGGCACCGCGTGCTCGAGGTGAACGTCATCGGGATCGCCCTTTGCGCGCGGGCCGTCGTGGGCTCGATGCGCTCGCGCGGTGGTGGCGCCATCCTCAACCTCGCCTCGGGCACCGTCTTCAAGGGGGTGCCCGGCCGCCTTCACTACATCGCGAGCAAGGGGGCCGTCGTCGCCCTCACCCGCTCGCTCGCCCGTGAGCTCGGGCCGGACAACATACGCGTCAACGCGCTCGCCCCCGGATTCACCCTGAGCGATGGGGTGCTCGCCCACGAGGACTCCTTCGCCGCCTCCATGGCCGACGCACCCCATGGCCGCAGCCTCCCAAGGGCTCAACATCCCGCGGACGTGGCCGGAGCGGCTCGCTTCCTCTGTGGACAAGGTGCCGCCTTCGTGACCGGCCAGACCCTCGTCGTCGACGGAGGAAGCGCCTTCCACTGAGCGCCCCCGACCGCGAGGCAAGGAGCGCCCGGTGGCCGAGCGCTTCTCTCCGAACGCCCGAGGGACTTGTCAAGCGCACCGACCTATGGTGGACTTCCTCACGACTTCAGTAGTGATTATGGGGAGGCGAGATGAGGCGGATCGACCTGCACTGCTATCCCGGGACCGACGTCTGGCTCGGTTCGCAAGCGCCCTACGTGGAGGCGCTCGAGCTGTACTGGTCCAAGCCTTGGGTCGCCCGCACGGAAGCGGAGGTCGTCGCCGACCTCGAGCGCTTCGGGATCGAAGCGGTGCTCGTCGCCTTCGACGTCGAGAGCCTCACCGGCTCACCGCCCTGCTCGAACGAGTACGTGGCGAACATGCGCCGCCGTCACCCGGACGTGCTCCTCCAGGCGTGGGGCGCCGTCGACCCGCTTAAGGGCGAGGTTGCGATCGCGGAGGCGGAGGAGGCGGTGAAGGTGCACGAGGTGCTCGGCTTCCACTTCCACCCGATCATCGGTCACTATCGCGTCGACGAGGAGGCTCTCGCCCCGCTCTTCGAGACGATCGACGGGCTGGGCGTCCCCGTCATGATCGACGTGGGCACGACCGGCATGGGCGCCGGCATGCCCGGTGGCATGGGGGCGATCCTGCGCCACGCCCACCCTGAGGCAGTTGACGCCCTCGCCGCCCGCTTCCCGAACCTGAACATCATCGCCGCCCATCCGGGCTGGCCTTGGATAGACGAGATGACCGCCGTCGCGCTTCACAAGGCCAACGTCTACTGGGAGCTGTCGGGTTGGGCGCCGAAATACTTCCCGCCGAGCCTGCGCACCGACATACGGAGCCGCCTCCGGCACAAGATCATGTTCGGGAGCGACCACCCGTCGATGCCCTACGAGCGCGTGCTGCGTGAGTGGGACGAGCTCGGCTACGACGAGGCCGTCATGCACGCCGTCTTCCACGAGAACGCAGAGCGGGTACTCGGCCTGTAGGCGCTCGTCAGCGGCCGAGGCGTCGGTGGATCACCTGTGGCGAGCCGGCCGTCTCCTGCCGGAAGAGGTGGAGCGCCTCGAGCGCCGGCCGGTCGGACAGCTCGAAGAGGTCCGAGGGTGCCACGGCGTGGTGCTCGACGTACGCCCAGGACGGGGAGCAGAAGAAGTCACCGGCGCGCCAGGTCAGTTCCGTTCCGTCGATGACGCTCCGGCCCTCTCCCGCCCAGGCCACGTAGACCGACGACCCGACCTTGCGCCGCGGCGCCGTGGCGGCTGCCGCCGCCAGGCGGGTCATATGGCACCCGAGCGTCGGGAGCACCGCCCGACCGGTAAGGGGAGAGACGAAGTCGAGCTCCGCCGCGCCCGAGGCGGAGACGGCGAGACGGCCCGCAAGCTCCCGGTCGGTCCTCTCCCAGCGGTACACGAACAGAGGGCTGAACGACTCCTCGTCCGAGGGAGGTCTTGCCAGGTCGGCGAGCCCGTCGGCGTCACCTTCGTATGCGGCGGCCGAGAGGTTGTGACCGCTCACGGGCTGGCGGTCGGCGGCATAGCGCTCGAAGAACTGGGCGTCGAGCATGTTCACGAGCGGCATGTCGAGACCGTCGAACCACATCATCGGCTGATCCCCCCCGTTGGTGTGGTCGTGCCAGGTCCACGCCGGCGTGAGGACGAGATCGCCCGGCTCCATGTCGCATGCGTCCCCGTCGACCGTCGTCCAGGTGCCGCTGCCTTCGAGGACGAACCGGAGAGCCGCCTGCGAGTGGCGATGCGCCGGTGCCGACTCACGAGGTCCGAGGTACTGCACCGCAGCCCAGAGCGTGGACGTGGCATAGGGCTGGCCGCCCAAACCGGGGTTGGCGAGCGAGAGCACCCTCCGGTCGCCTCCGCCGTCGAGCCCGATGAGCCGGCCCGACTCCACCGCCAGCTCGCGCACGGCCGCACCGCTCCAGAGATGGACCCGGGTGGCCGGTGCCGGCTCGAAGGGCTGCAGCGAGCGTCCCTGCGTCCACAGCGGCTGCAGCTCCGCGGCCGCCAGGTTGCGGTAGAAGGCGGAGAGCTCGGCTCCCTCTGTCACCTGGACGTCGGCGGCGCTCATCGTCACTCCCTCTCTGCTGGGGCGGAATCCTAGGTCCGACTCGTTGCGGGGTGCGCAACCAGAAGCAGCGAACGCTCCGTTTACTCGGTCGTCGCGACCGCCGGACGGCGGATATTCTGCCATGCGCACGCAAATGGTTCATCAGTTCGCTATAGCAGATCGGACGGTGGGCGGAAGGAGCGAGGTGGGGAGCAACCTGGGCGAAGTGGCGATCGTCGGCGCGGGCATCGGCGGGCTCACCCTGGCGCTGGAGCTCGAGCGCCGTGGTGTGGCCTGCCGGGTGTTCGAGGCCACCGCGTCGATCGGGGCCACCGGCGTCGGCATCAACCTCCTCCCGCACGCCTCGAAGGAGCTCGCGGCGCTCGGGGTGCTCTCCGAGCTCGAGGCAGTCGCCGTCGCCACGGACCAAGCGGTCTTCTTCAACCGCTTCGGCCAGCACGTCTACAGCGAGCCGCTCGGCCGCTTCGCCGGCTACGACCACCCACAGCTCTCCATCCACCGGGGCGACCTCCAGGCCGTCCTCCTGCGAGCCGTCGAGGAGAGGCTCGTGCCCGTCCGGACCGGTACCCGTTGCAGCCGCGTCCGGCCCGTGCCCGGTGCCGTCGCCATGCAACTCGAGCTCGCCGACGGGAGCACCGAAGAGGTGACTGCCGCTGTCGCCGTCGGCTGCGACGGCGTCCACTCGACGCTACGGCGCCAGCTGCACCCCGGAGAGGGGCCGCCGAAGTACTCCGGGTACAACATGTGGCGGGGCGTGACCCGCTGGGAGCCGATCCTCTCCGGCGCCGGCATGATCCGCGCCGGCTGGCTCACGCGTGGGAAGCTCGTCATCTACCCGATCCGCCATGACCCCGACGGCGACGGTCGGCAACTCGTCAACTGGGTCGCCGAGATCGCCGGTCCCATCCGAGCCGAGCGTGACTGGAACCGCGCCGGCTCGGTCGAGGACTTCATCGCGGCCTTCGCCGACTGGCACTTCGACTGGCTCGACGTACCGGCATTCCTCCGCGGGACCGACCTTGTCCTCGAGTACCCGATGGTCGACCAGGACCCCCTCTCCTTCTGGGGCAGGGGCCGCATCACCCTGCTCGGCGACGCGGCGCACCCCATGGTGCCGAGGGGCTCGAACGGAGCCGGCCAGGCAATCCTCGACGCCCGCCACCTCGCCGACGAGCTCGCCGCTCGCGGGACGACTCCAGAAGCGCTCCGCTCTTACGAAAAGCAGCGGATCGCGGCAACCGCCCGAGTGGTGCTCGCCAACAGAACGATGCCGCCCGATGCCATCCTCGGAGAGGTCTACGAACGGACCGGCGACCGCCCCTTCGCGCGGATCGAAGACGTGATCTCGCACGAGGAGCTGGCTGCGATCACCGAGCGGTACAAGGAGATCGCCGGCTACTCGAGGCGCCTGCTCGAGGCGGAGGGCGGCGGCTCGCCACGAGACGGCACTGCGATCTCGACCCGCCCGTCCGGCGGGCGCACCGAGCAGATGGGTTAAGGTCACGCTGTCCTTCTACCTGGCGTAGGGAGGCAGTCATGGCGAACGAGTCGAGCAGTGTCGACCGGCTGGTCGACCTCGGATTCTCGAGCTACGAGGCGCGGGCTTACATCGGCCTGCTCGGGAACCCGCCCATGACGGGTTACGCCCTCTCGAACAGCACCGGCATACCTCAGCCGAAGGTGTACGAGACGCTGCGGCGCCTCGCGAGAAAGGGCGTGGCGATAGCACTCGAGGGGGAGCCCCTGCGCTTCGTCGCCCTGCCCACCGACCAGGTGCTGGCCCAGCTCGACACGAGCTTCCACCGCCGCCTCGCCGATGCCGAGATCGGCCTCATGCGCGAAGCCGATGGTGCCGAGCAGCAGCTGAGGGTCTTCGAGGCGTACTCGGAGTGGACCCCGGTGGAGCACAAGGCGGTGGAGCTTCTCGACGGGGCGCGCCGCCACGTCTACGTCTCCATGAACTGTGAGGCTCCCGCCGTCCACGAGGCGGTCACCGGAGCCGACGCCCGCGGGGTCCGGGTCGACGTCCTCCACTTCGGGCGAGACGACCTCCCCGTCGAGCACGGCCGGAGCCTTCGCCACGTGACCACCGACGGAGTCGTCTATCGGCATCATCAGGCACGCCATCTCGCCGTCGTCGCCGACAGCACCAAGGTCCTCTGGGCGCTCGCACCGGGCGGCCGGGACTGGCAGGCGGTCTCTGGGGACGACCTGCTCCTCGCCGCCGCCGTGAAGGGCTACGTCCGCCACGACATGTACCTGCAGCAGATCTCGGGCGACTTCGGCGAACTGCTCGAGGCTCGCTACGGTCGGGCGCTCGAGGAGCTCGTCGTCCCGGGCACGTCGCGAGGACCTTCCGGCGCCGAGGCGGCCGAGGGCGCGGGGAAGACCCAAAAGCCAAGGTCGCCACGGCGCACCGGCACCTCCTGAAGGGACGTCCCTCGCCGGTTCCTCCGGCCGGCTCGTGCCCGCTCAATCCGGCCGGCGGCCTCGGCGAGCTCCGGTCGAACCGGACGATGCTCTCCACACCTTCTCGGGCGTGAGCGGCATGTCGAGGTCGCGGACGCCGTAGGGGGAAAGGGCATCGATGACGGCGTTCAGCACCGCGGCGGCGGCGCCCACGGCGCCGGACTCCCCCACACCCTTCATGCCGAGGGGGTTGCGGGGCGAAAAGGTGACGGTCTCATGGGTCTCGAAGCTCGGAAGCTCCGCCGCGCTCGGCATCTCGTAGTCGGCGAGGGTGGTCGTGAGCGGATTGCCCCTGTCGTCGTAGACGAACTCCTCGTAGAGAGCCTGCGCGATGCCCTGCGCCAGGCCCCCGTGCACCTGCCCCTCGACGATCGCCGGATTGATCACCCGCCCGCAGTCGTCCACCGCCACGAAGCGACAGAGTCTGACCCCGCCGGTCGAGGTGTCGACCTCGACGACGGCCAGGTGGGCGCCGAAGGGATACGTGCCCTGTGGCTGGACGAAGTCGGCCCCGGACTGAAGCTCTTCCGGTGGCAGCGCCGCGGCGACGTCGGCGAGCGAGACGCTCCTCGAGGGCACCCCGGCGACGGCGAAACTCCCCCCCACGCCGGCGACCACGTCCTCCTCCGCCGCTTCGAGCAGGCGAGCCGCCGCCCGGCGCGAGCGCTCCAGCACGACCAATCCCGCGTTGTGCACGGCGCTGCCGCCCAACTGGCCCGAGCGCGAACCGAACGTGCCGACTCCGTGCGGCACGGCCCGGGTGTCGGAGTGGACCAGGCGCACCCTGTGGGCGGGCACGTTGAAGAGGGCCCCCACGATCTGGCCGAGCGTCGTCTCGTGACCCTGGCCGTGCGGCGACGATCCGGTCGTGACGACGAGTGTGCCGTCGGCCTCGAGGGCGACGCTTCCGTATTCAGGCCCGCTGCCCGATATCTCCACGAAAGTGCTCAGCCCGATGCCGAGTTGGCGGGCGGCGCTCTTACTCCGGAGAAGTGCTTGGCGGGCACGGAGGTCCGCATAGCCGGCGTGCTCGAGTACGGCGTCGAGCACGCTCTCGTAATCGCCGCTGTCGTAAGAGGCGCCTGTCGGCGTGGTGTAGGGAAAGTCAGAGGGGCGAAGGAGGTTCTTTCGCCGCAGCTCGACGGAGTCCATCCCGAGGGCGTCGGCGAGCAGCTCGACGGCACGCTCGAGCATCGTGGCGGCCTCCGGCCTCCCCGCGCCGCGGTAAGGCCCGATCGGGGAGGTGTTGGTCACCACGCCGAGTGAGGTGAGCTTCACGAGCGGGATGCGGTAGACACCGGTCGACATCAGCCGGCTGGTCGCATACGGGATGGCCCCGCGCCAGCAGTAGGCGCCCACGTCGGTGACCGTCCGGGCCTCGAGGCCGACGATCCTGCCGTCGCGGAGCGCACCGAGGGCGACCTCCTGATGCTGGCCCCGCCCGTGGCTCATGGCGACCAGGTTCTCCGAACGTGTCTCGACGTAACGCACCGCCCGCCCGAGCAGGGCCGCGGCGGCCGCCACGACCACCTGCTCCGGATAAAGACCGCCCTTGGCACCGAAGCCCCCGCCGACGGCAGGCGTGCGAACCCACACCTCGGATTCGTCCCGGCCGAGCGCCCGGGCGAGGCCCGCCCTGCAACCGAACGGTGTCTGCGTACTGAGGTGGCACTCGAGAGTACCGTCTTCGAGGGGTCGGACGAAGGCGCCGTTCGGCTCGAGCGGGACGGGAGCAACCCGCCGGTTGACGAAGCTCGCCCGCACGACGACCTCGGCGTCCGCAAGGACGTCGTGCTCGTCAGCGGGAGTCGTCTCGAGTACGACGTTCGTCTCGATCCCGGGGAAGAGGAGCGGCGCTCCGGGCTCGAGGGCGGCCATCGGATCGATCACCGCAGGCAGCGCCTCGATCTCGACGACCACCTGCTCCGCCGCGTCCACGGCGAGGGCCTCGCTCTCGGCAAGGACCACCGCGACGGCTTCCCCGACGAACCGCACCCGTTCGCCCGCGAGGCAGGGCCGCCCGAGCTCGGGCCGCGGCGGCCCCTCGGCCCGCGGCCACTCCGGCAGGTCGCCGAGGTCCAAGTCCGCCGCCGCGAGCACGGCGACGACGCCAGGAGCCGAGAGCGCCGCGCTCGTCTCGATCGAGGCGATGATGCCGTGCGGGACGGCGGAGCGGACGAATGCGGCGTGCAGGGCGCCGGTGCTGTCGAGATCGGCGAGGAACTTCGCCTCTCCCGTGAGGAGGGGCGGGTCCTCGCGACGCTCGACCCGCTCACCGAGGATCGGCACCGTGAGGGCCGGGTCCGTGGTCACTCGGTCGTTCGCCGACGTCTCGGCGCGGCGAGGCAGGCGGGGGCCACTCATGGCTCCTTGGACGAGACCGACCGGCGGAGCGCCGCGATCCGCGCGGCGAAGGCGGGCTGGCCGACGGACCAGAGCTGATCGAGCAGTTCGCGCTCGAGAGCCGCCTCGTAGGCGGCGTCCCGGTTGGCCCTGAGGCTCGCCTTCACTCGGGTGACGAGCTCCCTCGGAGCGGCTGCAGCAAGGGCAACGAACCCGCTCGCCGCCTCGAGCAGCTCGTCGTCGGGCACGCATCGGTGCGCCAGCCCGATCCGCGCCGCCTCGGCCCCGGACACGGCCCCGCCCCCGAAGAGGAGGGCGACCGCCCGCCCGTAGGACACAGCCCGCTGCAGCAGCCAGGTGTGCCCGCCGCCCGGGTGGAGGCCGAGCGAGAGGAATCGAGTGTCGAAACGGGCGCTCTCAGCGGCGAGTCGCACATCGCAGGCGAGTGCCATGTTCATGCCCGCCCCGACGGCCGCTCCGTTGACAGCCGCCAAGGTGAGGAGCCTCGAGCGGGCGACCGCCTCGAAACCCGCGTACAGCGCCCGCAGGACCTCCTCGTCGGCCGCCTCCAGGCTGGCGAGGTCGGCGCCGGCGCAGAAGGCAGGGGGGGCACCCGTTAGGACGATGGCCCTGACGTCGCCGGAGGACTCGAGCCTCCAGACCGCCGCTGCCACCTCGGCTGCCATTTCGCGGCCGAGAGCGTTGCGCCTCTCCGGGTCGGCAAGGGTGAGGAGCGCCCAGCCGGGGTGCTCCTCCACCCGAATCCTCCCCGGCGGCTCAGCCATGGTCTGCCGTCGAGACGATGGCCACGAGATCCTTCTTCGACACCTTGCCGAGGCCCGAGAGGGGGAGGCTGTCAAAGACCTCCAGCCGCTCGGGCAGCTTGAACTTGGCGATCTCGAACTCTTTTAGGAACGAGACCAGCTCGGGAAGATCGAGGTCCTTTCCCGCCTTCAGCGTCACGCAGGCGCACATCCGTTCTCCGAGCACGGGGTCGGAGTATGGGACACAGGCGACGTTCAGCACAGCGGGGTGGGCGAGGATGAGGTTCTCCACCTCTTCGGCGCTGATCTTCTCCCCGCCCCGATTTATCAGGTCCTTGCGGCGCCCTTCGACGACGTAGTTGCCCGAGGAGTGCCGGCGGAGCAGGTCGCCCGACCGGTAGAAGCCGTCCGGAGTGAAAGCCCGCGCGTTGTACTCGGGTGCGGCGAAATAGCCGCGAAGCGTGTAGGGGCCGCGGACAATGAGCTCGCCCACCTCGCCGTCGGGCACGACGGCTCCTTCTTCGTCGACGAGGAACACCTCGTCATCGGGACAGACGGGTCTGCCGCAGGTCTCGCGCCGCACGAGATCCGGGTCGTCGATGCGCACGAACATTATGAGCCCTTCGGCCATGCCGAAGTTCTCCTGGATGAACGCCCCGGGCAGCAGCGACTCGGCCCTCAGCCGCGTCTCCGGCTGGAGACGCTGACCGCCGGACTGGATCACGCGGATCGACGAGAGGTCGTAGCGCCCGGCGGCTGCGTCGTGCACCCAGCGGATGAGGAGTGCCGGCACCACGTGGATGTGTGTCACGCCGTGCGCCTCGACCAGCCGGAAGACGTCCTCGGACCGAGTCGAGGTCGAGAGCACCGCCGTGCCGCCGTTGAGGAGGAAGCCCTGCAGCCCCGGGCAGGCGAGCGGGAGGTTGTGGCCGATCGGCAGCACGACGAGAAGGACGTCGCCCTCACGGATCTCGGTGACGGAGGCGGCGAGCTTCGAGTTGTAGAGGTAGTCGTTGTGCGTGCGCGGGATCAGCTTCGGGATGCCGGTCGTGCCACCCGAGAGCAGGAAGACCGCCGGGTCATAGGGGTCGATGACGACCTTGCCGAGGGCCGACTCGGCGGTCTGCGGCTCCTTCGCGAGGAGTGCCTCGAGCGAGATGAAGCGGTCGTCGGACGGCTCGTCGTCCTCTGCGCCCTGGACGAGACAGAGCTGCAGGCAGTCGTGCTCGTCCATGACCCCGCCGACCATCTGGAGGAAGTCGAAGTCGCGAGCCCTGGCCGGCACGGCACACGCCCGGGCGCCCGAGATCTCGACGAATTGCCTCACCTCCCGCCGCCGGTGCACGGGGAGGGCGAGGATGGGGACGGCCCCGATCTTCTGGAGGGCGAAGTAGAGGTAGGCGAAGATCGCCGTGTTGGGCAGCTGCACCACGACGCGGTCGAGCCGCCCGATACCGAGGTCGAGAAGGTGGCGAGCGAGGAGGCTCGAGCTCTCGTCCAGCGCCCGATAGGTGACCGGGCCCGACTCGTCGATGAGCGCGACCTGCTCCGCGTGGGTCGTGAATGCGTCCCTGAAGCCGTCGATGAGGGGCCGCTCCTCCCAGTAGCCCTTCTCGACCCACCTGCGAGCGTCCTCTCGAGGGAAGCGGACGACGCCTTCGAGCACCAGTGGCTCCTCCTCCGTACCGGCGCCGCGCTGGGCGCCTCTCCTGCATTCGAGCTGGTGCCCGCCCGGGCGCCAGCCGCCACCGCGTCAGGTGACAGCGCTGAAACCGCCGTCCACGACGAGGATCTGTCCCGTGACGAACCGGTTCGAGAGCGCCAGGGTGAGCATCGTCTCGGCGACGTCGTCGGCCGTCGCCACACGCTTGAGCGGTGTCATCTTTGCACGACGCTCCATGAGCCGGTCGTAGTGCTCGCCAAGCTGGTGCTCCATCCACTCCCCCACCAACCATCCCGGCGCGACGCCGTTCACCCGGATCTCGGGTGCGAGCGCACCGGCAAGCGTCCTCGTCAGATTGGCGACCGCCGCCTTCGAGGCGGCATAGGGGAAGGGCTGAGGCCCCGGACGCAGACCGGCCACCGAGCAGGTCGTGACGATGGAAGCGACCGGTGAGTTGCGCAGGTGCGGGACGCAGGCGCGGACCACGGAGAACAGGCCGCGAACGTTGACTGCGAAGACGCGGTCCCACGCGCCGAGGTCGAGGCCGCTCAGATCCGACGGCGGGGTGTCGATGGTCGTACCCGCGTTGGCGACGAGGACGTCCAGGCGACCGAACTCCCCCACGACCCGCCCGACCATCTGGCGGACGGCGTCGTCGTCGGAAACGTCCGCCCGGAAGGCCCCGGCCCGAGCGCCGGCCGCGGCCACCTCCTTTGCGACCCCTTCCGCCTCCGGGGCGCTCCTCGAGTAGCCGACGGCGACATCGAAGCCTTCACGGGCGAAGGCGATCGCCGCACTGCGGCCGATACCCCTCGAGCCGCCGGTGACGAGCACGACCGGCCGGTCGCCCTCTTCAGGCATGGGCCATTAGTAGCTACTCCGGTAGTGATGCACCGTGGTCACCGTAGAAGGAGCCGCCGGAGGGTGTCAAGCACGCCCCGAGGGTGGGCTACCGAGATGGCTCGCCGCCGGGTTGGCGCGCCGCACACCCTCGCCGGGAGGGCCGCGGCGATCAGCGCGGGGGCTTCTCGGCCTGCTTCGCCCGCATTTCGATGAAGCGGAGGATCTCGATGTGCTTGGTCGTGTCGGCGAGCATCATGCGCACGAGAACCGCCCAGAGCGTCGTGTCCTCGACGTCGCGCAGCTCACGGAGGAGGTGCCGGAGCTTCTTCGCATCGGACCGCTCGACGGCGAGAAATTGGCGACTGGCGTGGAGGAGTGCGGCAGGATTGGCGATGCGGCCGAGGCTCGGGATCGGTGGCGACAGGGCGTCGCCGGACAGGGTCCTCACGGAGTCCGCCAATTGCGCCATCCATCTGTGGTGGCGGCGCTCGTCGTCGAGAATGAGATCCATGAGGAACTTGATGTCCCCTGCACCCACCTGCGAGGAGAGCTCGGCGTAGCTCGCCTCGGAGTCGGCCTCGTCCGCGGCGTGCGACTCGAGCAGCTCCAAGAGAGCGGCCTCCCACACGCTCGCACCGGGAGCCTTCTCAGCCATCGATCGTCACCTCATCTCCAATCGTCCGCTCTCCGGCGGGACGGGCTTGCGGTGGAGCGAACGCCCCTTTCAGGACCCCCCTGGCCGGAGCACCTGGAGGATTCGAGCCCTTCTAGTGTCACCCGTTCGGAGTTGTCAAGAAGCCTCGAGGGCAACGGCGATGCCCTGGCCCACCCCAATGCACATCGTCGCCAACCCGCGCCCTCCGCCGCGCCGATCGAGCCGGTGGAGGAGGGTGGCGATGAGACGGACCCCGCTGCACCCGAGCGGATGACCGAGAGCGATGGCACCGCCCTCGGCGTTGAGCGGCCCCCAGTCGTCGGCGACGTCCCATTCCTGCAGCACCGCCAGGGTCTGGGCGGCGAACGCCTCGTTCACCTCGACCGCCCCGAGGTCGTCGAGGCGCCAACCGAGGCGGCCGAGGAGCCGCTTCGTCGCCGGGACGGGACCGATCCCCATGACGTCGGGGGACACGCCCGCGACAGAGCCGCCGCGAACTGTGGCAAGTGAGCTGAGGCCGTACTCCTCGAGGGCGCCTTCCGACACGAGGAGGGCCGCCGAGGCGCCGTCGTTGATGCTCGACGAGTTGCCCGCGGTGACGCACCCCGATTGACGGAACGCAGGGCGCAGTGCGGAGAGCGCCTCGAACGAGGTCGTCGGACGCGGCCCCTCGTCGCGTGACACCACACGCTCGCCGGCCTGCACGGGAATCATCTCGGCCTCGAAACGACCCTTCTCGGCTGCGTCGACCGCCAGCTCGTGGCTGCGGAGAGCGAAGCAATCCTGCCGTTCGCGGGAGATGTCGTAGCGAGCGGCGAGATTCTCGGCAGTCTCGCCCATCGAGACCGTCCAAGCTTCGGGCATGTTCGGATTGGTGAAGCGCCAGCCGATGGTGGAGTCGACTATGTCGAGTGCGGAGGGGAGCGCCCGCTCGGGGCGCCCGATCACGAAGGGCGCCCTGCTCATCGACTCGACACCTCCGGCGATGGCCACTTCGATCTCGCCGAGTGCGATCGCGCGGTAGGCGTGCAGGAAGGCGTCGAGGCTGGACCCGCAGAGGCGGTTGACCGTGACCCCGGCGGTCGTGAGCGGAAGGCCGGCCAGCAGCACCGCCATCCTCGCCACGTTGCGATTGTCCTCCCCGGCCTGGTTGACGTTGCCGAAGGCGACGTCGTCGACCGCCTCGGGGGGCAGCGCCGGGTTGCGATCGATGATCGCCCTCAGCACCGAGACGGCGAGGTCGTCCGGGCGCACCGAGCTCAAGAGACCGCGCGCTCGGCCGATCGGCGTGCGGAGGGCGTCCACGACGTGGACCGTGCGGGGGCCCTCTACTGCCATCGGCGGGCGCCTCGGTGAGAGTTCATCGCCGGGCAAGCTAGACGCCGTGATCGTGGTGGACAACCTGCCAGGTCGTCTCGCCCGCCGCCACCGGCGCGGCCGCCGGCCTCGTCGAGGACATCGACCCGGCGCTTGGCGGCGGCCGGTCTTTGCCGATTCCTTCGGAAGATTTGGCGTCTTCTTAACCTGAATCCCTACGTTCCGCAGGTCGGGTGACCCCTTCAGCGTGATTTTCCGGCCGCAGGCCCTGCCGACTGGTAGGCGCGATGGGGGACGTTGAGCAAGGTGAGGATCTGGCGCTGAAGGGGGTCGAGCGTCGGAGGAGTGACGGTGAGGAGATCTCGGACGTGGAAGATGGCCGTCTGGCACAGGGGTTCGAACAGCTCGAACACGCGTGCGGCGGTTGAGGCGCTGCAGGATCGGTCCTCGTGGTAGAGCGGGAGGGTGGCGATGCCGGCGGCGGCCATCGCCTGGCGCAGCTCGCGTTCGACGAGCGCGTGGACAAGGAGCGCCACGTAGAGGCAGAAGCCGAGTGCGTCGATGCGGGTGTTGCTCTTCAAGGTGAGAGGGGCAGCCTCGATCACGCCCTTGAAGGTGGCGTGGCGCCGTTCGAGGTGCGGTTGGGCCTTGTACATCCGGAGCAGCTCTGCTGGTGGTCCCGTCTCGTTCGTGACGAAGGGGAAGCAGCCGTCTGACGCCGCGTCGTAGGCCACCTTCTGGGCGTCGGTCGTCATGGAGACCGAGAAGCGGTGCCGCTCGATCCTGCGGTAGCGGGTGTTCGTCCCTGGTCGCCCTCTGCGCTCTTGGCGGTGTTCGACCTCGATGGTGTCGGTGACGGTGCCCTTTTCCCAGCGAGCCGCCCCGGTCTCGGTCAAGATGGCCGCCGCCGCCTCCTCGGCGGCCGTGTGCGTCTTGAGCCGTGAGCGCTTCGAGGCGAGGCGCTCGTCGAGCTCGTCGAGCGCGATCCGGGCCCGTTCGATCCGATCGGTCCGGGCGGCGGCATCGTGGCTTCGCTTGTCCGACGAGCGGATCCAGATGATGCGGTAGCCCTCCGCCGAGCAGCTCGGCGCCTCGGCTGCGCAGTAGACCTCGTCGGGGTCGTCCTTGCGCTTGCCTGGGTGCCGGGCGATCTCTGCCCAGATGACCGCCCCCGAGGCGATCCAGGCACGGCCGAGACCGTCCTCCTTGCGGGTCTTGGGCAAGATGGTGAGGAACCGCCCGCCGCCTGCAGCGATGTGGTCCATGTTGTCGCGCGTGCAGAGCTTGGAATCCGCGACGTAGCTGAACGCTGCGGTGCCGAGCATGCCGACGAGCTGGTCCCAGGTGGAGATGTGGGTGGTCGAGTCCTCGGTGGAACCGTCGGCGAGGCGATGGGCGATC
>JAJYVX010000283.1 GCA_021791795.1 Actinomycetes bacterium
CGTCGCCTACTCGCGAAGCGGCTACGGGGCGTCTGATCCGGCCCCTCTCCCCCGGCCGGTCCGCTACATGCACGAGGAGGCGCTCGAGGTGCTGCCGGCGGCGCTCGACCGGTTCGGTCTCAAGCGCCCCGTGCTCGTCGGCCACAGCGACGGCGCCTCGATCGCCCTCGTCCACGCCGGCGGATCGGGGCGGGAGGTGGCCGGGCTCGCCCTCCTCGCCCCCCACGTCCTCGTCGAAGAGCGGAGCCTCGAGGGCATACGGGCCGCCCGGGAGGCCTACCTCCACGGCGACCTGCGGTCGAGGCTCGCCCGCCACCACTCCGACGTCGACAACGCCTTCTGGGGATGGAACGACGTCTGGTTGTCGCCCGGGTTTCGCGAGTGGAACCTCGAGTCCTACCTCCCGGCCGTCTCCTGTCCCGTCCTCGTCGTCCAGGGGGAGGACGACCCCTACGGGACGACGCTCCAGGTCGACCGCATCGCCGAGGGGTGTGCCGGGCCGGTCACGGTGCGGGTGCTGGCGGCCTGCGGGCACGCCCCGCACCTCGAGCAAACCGACGAGACGGTGGACGCGATCACGGGCTTTGTGCGTGGCCTCGGGAGCTGAGACGCGAGCTCCGGGACGCGGCGAGCGCCGGAGCTCCGATCGCCACGAGGCCCGGCGGACGCTCCGCCGCCATGCGCTCGGCGGTGCGAGCGCCCGCGGGCTGCTTCTCACCGTCATGGGCGAGTTCGTCCTCCCGGCCGGCGGCACGGCGTGGACCTCGGCCTTCCTCTCTGTGATGGAGCGCCTCGAGATCGAGCCCGGCACGACCCGCCGGGCGCTCGCACGTACGGCGAGCGGGGGCTTCCTGGAGCCGGAGCGGCTCGGTCGCCACACGCGCTGGCACCTGACCGCGAGCGGCGTCCAGCTGCTCTCGGAGGGGACGAAGCGGATCCATGAGTTCGCCGGGCCGTCGGCGGAGTGGGATGGCCGCTGGCTCGTCGTGCTGGCCTCCGTGCCCGAGCGCGACCGGGCCGGTCGCCACGTCCTGCGCTCCCGTCTCAGGTGGGCAGGCCTCGGGTCGCCGGCGCCCGGAGTATGGATCGGTACGCACGTCTCCCGCCTTACAGAGGTCGAAGACGTCCTCTCGGAGGCCGGGGTGCTGGAGCGGGCGCACGTGTTCGCAGCCGAGCACCTCGGCAGCACGCCGGTCGCCTCGATGGTGGCCGACGCCTGGGACCTCGAGAGCATCGAGTCGGAGTACGAGGCCTTCCTCGAGGAGTTCGCCTCTTCTCGAGCGGCCGACCCGCTCGCCCGGATCATCGAGCTGGTGCATGCCTGGCGCCGTTTCCCGTGGCGCGACCCTGGCCTCCCCCGTGACCTGTTGCCGAGGAGGTGGAAGGGAGCAGAGGCGGCAGAGCTCTTCCAGCGGCGTCATGCCCAGTGGACGTACGAGGCGAGGGCCGAGTGGGAGGAGCTCAGCCTGCCCCCGGGCTAGCTGGCGCTTCCGAGCTCGAACAGCACCCGAGCTCGCCGACCTCGCCGAGCTCGCCGAGGGCTTCGTGTGCCTCGACGTAGGTCAGTTCGCCGGCGCGCTCGCCCGTTCCAGGTACTCGAGGTACCACTCGACTGCGGCAGGGATCCCCTCTTCGACGGCCACTTGAGGCACGAACCCCAAGGTTCGCTCGAGCTCGTGGACGTCCATGCCGTTCTCTGGGACCTCGGCAACGAGGGCGTCGATGAGCTCGAGCTCGGCCGGCCGGCCGACCGCCGCCTCGACGAGCTTGATCATCTCGAGGAGCTGCACCTGCCGGCCCGTGGCGCAGTTGAGGACCCGCCAAGGCGCCGCGGCGACCCGGTCGGAGGGACCGCCTGCGACAGGGGTGCACGAGAAGGTCGACTCGTCCTCGGCGGCGAGGGCTACCACGTGGGCGACGTCGTCGCCGTAGACGAAGTCGCGCACCATGCGGCCGTGGCCGTGGACCTTGATCGGCTCGCCGCGGTGTATCCGCCGGGTGAAGTTGTACATCGCCATGTCCGGCCGGCCGTCGGTGCCGTAGACGGTCGAGAAACGCAGCCCTGTGCACCGAAGCCCCACTCCGTGCGCGTACGTGAAGGCGAGGAGCTCGTCGCAGCGCTTCGTGGCGCCGTAGAGCGAGAGAGGCCAGGCGGCCGCGTCGCCCTCGGCGAAGGGAAGTGATGGGCTGCCGCCGTAGACGGCGCCAGAGGAGGCATAGACGAAGTTGCCGACCCCGGCGTCGGCGGCCGCCTTGATCACCATGCCGAAGCCCGAGACGTTGGCCGAGATGAACGCCGCCGGGTCGTCCATCGACTTGCGCAGGCCACCCTGGGCGGCGAGATGGACGACCGCGTCGGGGTGTGAGGAGAAGACCTCTTCGACGTCGGCTTCGACGCGGATGTCACCGGTAACGAGACGGAATCCGTCCCGCTTGGAGAGGCGGTCGGTCCGGGCCGTCTTGAACTCGATCGGGTAGGTGTCGTCGAAGTTGTCGATCGCCACGACCTCGTGGCCGCGATCGAGCAGTTCGGAGGCGACCTTTGCCCCGATGAAGCCGGCGGCGCCGGTGACGACTACCCGCACGGGTGGCCGGGTTCGCCGTCCCGCCTCCACGACGGGCGTGAGGAGCCGAGCTGGCCAGCGTCGTTGCATGCCATGTCGGCAAGTATGGCAGCGGGACGCCGGCCGGAGCGAGCTAGGGCTGCTTCGCCGAGAGCGCTAGGCGAGTTGGTAGCGGTAGAAAGTGCCCGCGAGCTGGCGCCGTACCCGCCCCTGGGCCTCGAGGAGCACCAGATGGGCGGCCGTCTCGAGCACGGCGAGCATCTGGTTGAAGACGTCGAGGTCGGACAGCTCCCGCTCCCGTCGCGTCCAGCGGAGCAGCCTCGCGACCTCGTAACCGGTCTCGGCGCCCTGGCGCACGGCGTCCTCGGTGGCGTCGAGACGGCGGTCGTGATGCGCGAGGAGCTCGTCGATGCGAGCGTGGACGCTCGGGGCGACGGGTCCGTGGGCCGGGAGCAAGGTCGCGTCCGGTAGTGCCCGCACGGCGGCGAGCGAGTCGAGGAAGTGGCCGAGCGGGTTCTCCGACGGCACCGGCTCGAAGCCGATCGACGGCGTGATCGCCGGGAGCACGTGGTCACCGGCGAAGA
>JAJYVX010000284.1 GCA_021791795.1 Actinomycetes bacterium
GAAGCCCCGGCGCAGGTTCGCCTGTTTGAGATCGAGCTTGGGCGGGAACGGGACGCCGCCCGGGAGCAACGAGGAGATCCACAGGGCGATGTCGCGGATGTGGCGGGCGGTGAAGCTGGGCGCCTTGTTGTCAGGCTGGGCACTCGGCGTCTTGAGCGGCATCCAGCCGGTCGAGAGCCACAGGTCGATCGTGCCCGGCCCGAGGCCCTGCAGGTTCGGGGCGAGACCGGTCGTGCCGTCGGCGCTCGGCCCGTGGCAGAACGAGCAGTGGGCCTGGAAGAGCCGGTAGCCCGTCGCGAGGGCCGACTTCGTCGTCTGGGTCTGCTGAGCCGTGAGGCTGATCGACGGCGACACCGTGCTCGTCGGCGCAGGGGCTGCGCCGTGGGTGCGGCCCATCACGAGCGTGCCGAGGCTCGCGGCGATGACGAGCGCCGCAAAGGGGATGAGGATCTTTCTCAGTATTCGGAGTCCCATCATGCCCCTAGGAGAGCAGGAACAGGGCGCTGAAAAGCCCGATCCACACGATATCGACGAAGTGCCAGTAGTAGCTGACGGCCTGGACGACCGCCGTCTCCCCCGGGTCGCGTTTGCTCCCGGCGAGACGGCCGAGGAGCGCAATCATGGCGACGAGCCCGAGCAGGACGTGGAGGCCGTGGAGGCCCGTCATGATGTAGAAGAGCGAGCCGTAGGCGTTCGTCCTCGGCCGGAACGGGAGCGTCTTCCACTCATAGGCCTGGTTGGCGAGGAAGGCGGCCCCGAGGACGATGCTCACGATGATCCAGTTGCGGGCCTTTTTGAACTGGCCGTTCTCCTGGGCCCACACCGCCACCTGCATCGTCGGGCTCGAGGCGAGGAGGACGACGGTGAAGATGGCCGCCTGCACGGTGTCGAGGTGCGTGCCGGGGGGCGGCCAGACCTTGGCGTTCGCGCGGATCGTGAAGAAGGCCGCGAACAGGCCGCTGAAGAACATGAACTCCGAGCCGAGCCAGATCATGACGCCGACCGCGAGCATCTGCGGACGTTCTTGGATCGGATGCCCGCGAACGTGGGTGCGTTCGATGGCTGCTGCATCGGCCATAGGCCATGTTTCTTACCTCACCCGGGCGGGTCGAAGCCAAACGGGCACGCCGCGCCGGTCGTGGGTGCTCCTGGCGGGCTTCCGCCCGCCCGCGGGGCCTACGGGGCAGGCGTTCGGAGCCGGGGTAGGGTCCAGCCGATGACCTTCCTTGCGGCCTGCCGCCGCGAGCCGGTGAAGCGGACCCCCGTGTGGTTCATGCGCCAGGCGGGCAGGGCGCTGCCCGAGTACCGGGCCCTCCGGGGCGACGGGAGCATCCTCGAGGCGATCGCCTCGCCGGAGCTCGCCGCCGAGCTCACGATGCAGCCGGTCCGGCGCTACGGCGTCGACGCCGCCATCCTCTTCTCCGACATCGTCGTGCCTCTTGCCGCCGTCGGCGTCGAGATCGAGCTCGAGCCGGGACGCGGACCCGTCCTCGCCGACCCCTTCCGGTGCGAGGCGGACCTCGACCGCCTGCGCCCGATCGAGCCCGAAGAGGATCTCGCCACGATGCTCGAGACGATCCGCATCCTCACAGGCGAGCTCGAGGTGCCCCTCATCGGCTTCGCCGGGGCGCCCTTCACGCTCGCGAGCTACCTCGTCGAGGGCGGCCCTTCGCGCACCTTCGGCCGCACCCACGCGCTCATGCACGCCGAGCCGAAGCTGTGGGACGAGCTCGTGAGCCGGCTCGCCGAGCTCTGTCTCACCTCGCTTCGTGCACAGGTCGAGGCGGGCGCCGCCGCGATCCAGCTCTTCGACAGCTGGGCCGGAGCGCTCTCGCGCCGTGAGTACCGCCGCTTCGTCCAGCCGGCCTCCCGCAGGATCCTCGAGGGGCTCTCTGATCTCGGCGTCCCACGGATCCACTTCGGCGTCGGCACGGGCGAGCTGCTCGATCTCATGGCCGAGGCCGGGGCCGACGTCGTCGGGGTCGACTGGCGGGTCTCGCTCTTCGACGCGGCGGCCCGGACCGGTGGGTCGGTCGCGCTCCAGGGCAACCTCGACCCCGCCATCTGCCTCGCGCCGGTCGAGGTCGTCGCCGAGGCTGCCCGCGAGGTGCTGGCGGACGCCTCCGGCCTCCCGGGCCACGTCTTCAACCTCGGCCACGGGGTGCTCCCCGAGACCGACCCCGGCGTCCTCGAGGCCGTCGTCGAGCTCGTCCACGAGGAGAGCGCCCGATGAGCGGGCCGCCCGACGCGGGTCCTCTGGCCGGGCGGGCCACCGACGCGACGGGCCCGATCGGCGTCGTCGTCATGGCATACGGGACGCCGGGCAGCTTCGAGGAGGTGGAGGCCTTCTACACCGACGTGAGGCGTGGCCGGCCGCCCTCACCCGAGCAGCTCGCCGACCTCGAGCGACGCTACGCAGCCGTCGGCGGCACGTCGGCCCTGACCGCCCGAACGACCGAGCAGGTGGAGACAATCGCGGCCGCTCTCGAGGCGATCTCTCCGGGAGGCTTCGTCTGCCGGTACGGCTCCAAGCACGCCGAGCCGAAGATCGAAGAGGCGGTCGCCGAGCTCGTCGCCGCCGGGGCGACCGCCCTCGTCGGCGCCGTCCTCGCCCCCCACTACTCCTCGGCGAGCGTCGGGGAGTACCTCGAGCGGGCCGGCGCCGAGGCCGCCCGGCTCGGCCGAAGGGCTTCGTTCCTCGAGGACTGGCACGACGAGCCGGTCCTCGTCGACCTCCTCGCCGAGCGGGTGGTGGAGGCGTTCGGGGCGCTCGGGGCGAGCGTCACCGACGAGGACGTCGAGCTGCTCGTGACGGCCCACTCCCTGCCGGTGAGGGTGATCGAGGCCGGCGACGGCTACGACGAACGCCTCGCCGAGACCGCCCGGCTCGTGGCCGACGCCGCCGGCGTCGCCTGCTGGCGGGTCTGCTGGCAGAGTGCCGGGCGGACGCCTGAACCGTGGATCGGGCCCGACGTGCTCGAGGTGCTGCGGTCCCTTCCAAGCAAGGGTGTGCGCGCCGCCGTCGTCTGCCCGGCGGGCTTCACCTCCGACCACCTCGAGGTCAACTACGACCTCGACGTCGAGGCGAGCCGGCTGGCCGGCACGCTCGGGCTCGGCTTTTCCCGGACCGCCTCGCTCAAC
>JAJYVX010000056.1 GCA_021791795.1 Actinomycetes bacterium
GTTGCCATACAGCTATCTTGACCTGCAGGCTCGGTCGACACACAAACGGTGGTGTCGTACCCCGGGCTGTTGGGCGCTCGTGCGCCGAGGAGGATGGTTCCGTGCACGTCATCGTCGTTGGTTGCGGCAGGGTGGGTTCTGGTCTCGCGCTCCAGCTGTCGGACGCGGGGCACCACGTCTCGATCGTCGACAAGCAGCCCGGGGCCTTCCGGCGCCTGCCGCACGGCTGGAGCGGACAGAAGGTGCTCGGTTTCGGATTCGACAGGGCGCATCTCGAAGAGGCCGGCGCGACGAGGGCCGATGCGCTCGCGGCGGTCACGAGCGGTGACAACTCGAACATCCTCACCGCCCGCATCGCACGCGAGACTTACGAGATACCGAACGTCGTCGCCCGCATCTACGACCCGAGGCGCGCCGAGATCTTCCAGCGACTCGGCATCCCGACGGTGCCGTCGGTCACCTGGACCATCGACCAGGTCTTCAGCAGGATCCTGCCCGGCCGTGCCCCTTTCGACTGGACCGACTCGTCGGGGCGGCTGCACGTGGTCGAGCGGACGCTCCCCGCTTCGTGGGCCGGGAAGCGGATCAACGACGCCATAGCGGCGCAGCTGCCCGCTCGCGTGAAGCTCGCCGCCATCTGCCGCGCCGGGGAACCGATCCTCGACGTCTCGAGTGCGATAGGCCAGGAGGGCGACATGCTCCACCTCCTCGTGCCATCCGACGCCGACGACGCTTTCCGTCGCGCCTTCTCGTTCGACTCCATGCGGACCACCAACCCGGGCAACGCCGGCGGGGTGACGAGATGAAGGTCGCCGTGGCAGGAGCGGGCAAGGTGGGCCGCTTCCTCGCGGAGGAGCTCGCTCTCGGCGGGCACGACGTCCTCCTCCTCGAGAAGGATCCGGCCCTCGTCGCCTCGCTCGAGCTGCGGGCCGGGGTGAGGGCGGTGGCCGCCGACGCCTGTGAGGTGGCGAGCCTGCAGGCGGCCCACGTGGAGGAGACAGAGGTCATGGTCGCCGTGACGGGGGACGACGAGGACAACCTCGTCATCTCGCTCCTGGCAAAGCAGGAGTTCGCCGTTCCCCGCGTCATCGCCCGAGTCAACCACCCGCGCAACCACTGGCTCTTCAACGATTCCTGGGGAGTCGATGTCGCCGTGTCGACGCCGCAACTGCTCGCCGGCCTCGTCGAGGAAGCCGTCTCTGTGGGCGTGCTCGTCCGTCTCCTGCAGTTCGAGGGGGGCAACACCCGCCTCGTCGAGATGACCCTCGCCGACGGGTCGCCGGCCAAGGGCCAGGCGGTCTCCGATCTCGGCCTGCCGAGGGGAGCGTCCGTCGTGGCCGTGGTGCGCGACGGCCACGTCGTGGTGCCCCGATCGGACATGGTCCTCGACGCCGGCGACGAGATCCTGCTCCTCGCGAGCGCCCAGATCGAGGACGAGGAGCTCCTCGCGCTCCTGTCGGCCCACCACGCCGGCAACACGCAGTGAGCGATCGCGAAGCGGCGTTCTTCGACCTCGACAAGACGGTCATCGCCCGCGCCTCGATGGTCGCCTTCGGGCGGCGCTTCTACGAGGGCGGGCTGATCAACAAGCGCACCGTTCTGCGGGCTCTCTACGGTCAGCTGCTCTACCTGCACCTCGGAGCGAGCGAGGAGAAGCTCATCCGCATGCGGGAGTCGGTGCTGAAGCTGATCCAGGGATGGGAGCAGGCGCGGGTGAGCGAGATCGTCCACGAGGCCCTCGACCAGATAGTCGACCCCATCATCTACGCGGAGGCGGCCGACCTGATAGACGACCATCGCGCCGCAGGCCGCTACGTGGTCATAGTGTCTGCCTCGCCGGAGGAGATCGTTTCGCCGCTCGGCCGCTACCTCGGAGCGGACGCAACCATCTGCAGCAGAGCCGAGGTGGACGGCGCAGGACGGTACACGGGCCGCATGGAGTTCTACGCCTACGGGGAGTTCAAGGCCGAGGCCATGGCCGCGCTCGCCGAGCGCGAGGGCATCGACCTCAGCCGGTCGTGGGCGTACTCGGACTCCTACACCGACCTTCCCATGCTGGAGGCGGTCGGCCACCCGGTGGCCGTCAACCCGGACAGGGTGCTCGCGAGGTACGCGCGGGAGCACGGCTTCGAGATGGCGCGCTTCGTACAGCCGGTGCGACTGCGCGACCGGGTCCGCGCAGTCGGAGAAAGGATCTCGTCGGTACCGCCGCGGCCCGCCATCGCGGTGTCGGTCGGTGCCGCCGCCGTCGGAGCGAGCGCTTTCTCGCTCGGGTGGTGGCTCGCCACCCGCCGGTTCAGCCGGTCAAGCGTGTGAGGCTCAGCTGCCCTTCAGGCGCTTTGCCGCGACGGCTCCGAGGGCGACGAGAATCGCGAGGACGACCAGCTTCTTGATCATCCTCGGATGCTAGCTGTCCCCGGGAAGCGGGTCACCGGGCCGGCCGCGATCAGACGGTGAGCAGGTCCCGGGCGCCGGTGTCGCTCGAGGGGTGCCGCAGCTTCGACATCGCCCGAGCCTCGATCTGCCGGATCCGCTCACGCGTGAGGTTGAAGTGCTCGCCCACCTCCTCGAGAGTACGTGGCTCGCCCCGGTCGAGGCCGAAACGCAACCGCAGGATCTCGCGCTCGCGCTCGTCCAAAGGAGCGAGCAGCCGGTTGATCTCGACGGGCAGGAGTGCCGTCGCCGCCATCTCGAAGGGTGACTCGGCAGACCGGTCCTCGACCACGTCGCCCAGCTCCGCGTCGCCGTCCTCGCGCAAGGGCTCGGAGAGCGAGAGCGGTTCGGCCCGGAAGCGAAGCGCTTCTATCAGCTTGTCCTCGGGCAGCTCCACCTCGGCGCCGAGCTCGGACAGGGTCGCCGGGCGGCCCAGCTGGCCCTCCAAGCGCCCGCGAGCTTTGGTCACCCGGGTCAGGAGGTCACCGGCGTGGACAGGCAGGCGTACGGTGCGCCCGGTGTTGGCTATCCCGCGCGTTATGGCCTGGCGGATCCACCAGGTGGCGTAGGTCGAGAACTTGAAACCCTTGCGCCAGTCGAACTTCTCGACGGCGTGCATCAGGCCAAGGTTGCCTTCCTGGATCAGGTCCAAGAGCGGCAGCCCTGATGCCTGGTACTTCTTCGCGATGGAAACCACGAGACGGAGGTTCGACTGTACGAACGTCCGCTGTGCCGTCTCGCCCTCTCGCACCGTCCGGAGGAGCTCCCGCCGCTTCGTCGGAGTGAGCCCCTTCTTGCCGGTCAACTCGTCCTCGGCCGAGCAGCGTGCCTCTATCGCTTGGGCGAGGCGTACCTCGTCGTCTTTGGTGAGCAGGGGATACTGACCGATGTCGGTCAAGTACAAGCGGACAAGGTCTTCCTCGTCCCGCTCGACTCGCTCCTTCGCCACCCGCGTCCTCCGTGTATCGCTGGAAAGGGGGATCGTCGGCTCTCGGTGCCGTCGAGGCGTCAGGGGGATCCCCGGCTACTGAAGCCGCCGGCCGCGGCCCCGTTCGAGGAGCCACTTCCGATGAGGAGGACCGAGCCCTCAACCTGCACTGCCGTGTTGTCGGGACTCAGTGTAATCGGGGCGTCAAGCGGCCAGGTCAGGACGACCCGCCAGGTGCGGGAGCGTCACCTCGGCGATACGGTCGCTGCCTGGCGACCTCGAGATCGGCGAGGAGCCTCCGCAGCGTCAGCTCGAATGGCCCGTCGGAGGCTGGTGAGGCGAGCCGAGCTCGCTCGGTGTACGCCCCGCGTAGAGAAGGGTGCCAGAGGGAGGCGACCTGTGCGCACATGTCCGCGAGGGGCAGGGCCGCCAGCCTCGACAGTGAGGTCTCGGCCCCTCCGGGCGCTCGGGAGACCGACCGGTGATCGGGCAGGCCGTCCGAGACGGGCAGGAGGCGGCCGAGCTGCTCGGCTCGCCAGGCGGCACCGAGGCTGGCGGCCGATGCCCAGACCGCGTCCGCCTGCGATCCCCCGGCCGGCGCAGCCCGTCCGAGGCTCTCGAAGAGGGCCAGCTCGACGAAGTGGAGCCCGCCCAACACCCTGGACCACTCGAGGAGGTCGAGGGCGCGAGGCGGTCCCGCGAGCGCCCGGCTGAGATCGGCCACGGGCGGCCCGCCGGGCTCGGGGCTCAACCCCCCTCCAGGGTGGAGCCGGGCAGCTCAGGGACCGGCCTGAAGCGGTTGGTTATGGGCATCCTGCGGTCCTTGCCGAAGGCCCGGCTCGTCACGCGCGGCCCCGGGGCGGCCTGCCTGCGCTTGTACTCGGCCCGGTCGACGAGCTCGACCACCCGCTGCACCGCCTGAGGGTCGTGCCCCGCCTCGATCAGCTCGGCGACCGTCCAGTCGAGCTCGACGTAGCCGTGCAGGATCGGGTCGAGCTCGTCGTAGGACCCTAGGCTGTCCGCATCGAACTGCCCGGGTCGCAGCTCGGCCGACGGCAGCTTCGAGAGCACGCTCTCGGGGATGAGGTCGCGCCCGGCGACGCGGTTGCGATGGCGGCAGATGTCGTACTCGAGCGTCTTCGGCACGTCCTTGATGACGGCGAAGCCCCCCGCCATGTCCCCATAGAGCGTCGCGTACCCGACCGACATCTCGCTCTTGTTGCCGGTGGTGAGGACGAGCCACCCGTACTCGTTCGAGAGCGCCATGACGATCACGCCGCGGATGCGCGCCTGCAGGTTCTCCTCGGTGATCGAAGTCCGGCTCTCGCCGAACGCCGGCGCGAGCAGCTCGAGGAGCGCCTGATGGGCACGCTCGATCTCGATCGTCTCGATGGCGATGCCGAGGTTCTCCGCCAGCTGCCGCGCGTCCTCGACCGAGCCGTCCGACGAGTAGCGGGAGGGGAGGAGCACACCGTGCACCCTGTCCGGCCCGATGGCGTCGACGGCGACCATGGTGACGAGCGATGAGTCGATGCCGCCGGAGAGCGAGATCAGCACCTCCTCGAAGCCGTTCTTCTCGACGTAGTCCCTCGTCGCGAGCACGAGAGCCTCGTAGACCTCTTCGGCCCGGGTCAACGCCGGGCTGAGCGGAGCCTCGAGCCATTCGTCCCTCGGCGAGGACGGCGCCTCTGTCACATGCACGGCGTCGAGCGGCTCGGCCGACGAGTGGCCCCTCGGGTCGAGGAGCCGCTTGCGGTATGCGGGGCGCAGCTCCAGGTCGAAGATGGCGAGGTCCTCGCGGAACTGCGGCAGGGAGGCGACGAGCGTCCCGTCGTGGTCGAAGACCATCGAGCCGCCGTCGAAGACGAGCTCGTCCTGACCGCCGACGAGGTTCAGGTAGGCGACGGCGGTGGAGGCGTCCGCAGCCCGCGTCGCGAGCATCCTCCGCCGCTCCTCGAGAGCCCCCGTCCTGTACGGCGACGCGTTGATCACGACTATGAGCTCCGCGCCGCCCGCGCCGAAGCGTGAAACCGGACCACTCGGGCTCC
This sequence comes from Actinomycetes bacterium, assembly GCA_021791795.1. Taxonomy (GTDB): domain Bacteria; phylum Actinomycetota; class Acidimicrobiia; order Acidimicrobiales; family Bog-793; genus JAKATT01. The sequence goes on from JAJYVX010000056.1 coordinate 5,410, forward strand.
AGGCGTCCTCGCACACCGCGACGCCGGTGCGCACGCCGCCGATCAGGTAGAGCTGGTCCGGTCCGGAGCCTGGCCGGAACCAGCGCTGCTCGTCGAAGACCCCGTAGTTCGGCAGCAGCTGCTTGTGCCAGATGCCGTGGACCTTGCCACCGGCAAGTACGCCCGCGGCGTTCGAGAGGTCGCCGTCGGCGGCGACGAAGCCGACGATCGCAGCCGTCGAACGGGTGGCCGCGGCCACCTGGGCGAGGGCGCGAAGGTTGCCTTCGACGAATGCCGGCTTCACGAGGAGATCCTCGGGCGGATAGCCGGTGAGGACGAGCTCGGGGAACACGGCGAGATCGGCGCCCTGCGTCTCTGCCTCGGCGAGCGCCTGCAGCACCCTCGAGACGTTGCCGTCGAAGTCGCCGACGGTCGCGTCGATCTGGCACAGGGCGATGCGGACCCGGGCCATGGGTCAAGCGTAATGCGCCCTCTCTCTGGGATTATCGACCCGTGACCCTGCCACCCGTGCTCGCCGATGCGGCGGTCGAGGCTCCGCGGCCCGAGGCCGCGCGGCTCTTCTTCGAGCGTCTCGTCGGGACCGAAGGCCCGGACCCTCGCCTCGATGAGCCGGGGCTCGCCCGGACCGTCGCTTTGGTCGTGAGCGCAAGCAGGGCGCTCGGACGGCTCCTGCTCGCCGATCCGGACGCACTCGGAGTGCTGGCCGAGGCCGGTCTCGACGAGGGCGGCAGGCGCGAGCTCGTCCGTCCGGACCTCGGCGAGGACGGTCCTCAGGTCGCGCGGCGCAAGCGTCTCGGACTGCTCAGGATCGCCGCCCGCGATCTCCTCGGCGTCGACGACCTCGAGACTGTCGGAGCCGCTCTCTCCGATCTCGCCGACTCCGTGCTCTTCGCCGCCACGAGCCTCGCCGGCGCCTCGGAGGCGCTCGCCGTCGTCGCCATGGGCAAGCACGGTGCCCGCGAGCTCAATTACGCGAGCGACGTGGACGTCGTCCTCGTAGCGGCGGACGCAGAGGGCGCCGGGCAGGCACGCCGCCTGCTCGCGTTGGCAGGCGAGGCATTCCGCGTGGATACAGACCTGCGCCCGGAGGGGCGAAGCGGCGCCCTCGTCCGCTCCCTCGACTCCTACCGTGCCTACTGGGACCGCTGGGCGAGGCCGTGGGAGTTCCAGGCGCTCTTGAAGGCGCGGTTCGCCGCCGGCAACGCCGAGCTCGGGACGCAGTTCGAGCAGGCGGCGGCCGAGGCTCTCTGGAGCAGGCGCCTCGACGCCGACGACCTCTCCGAGCTCCGGGCCATGAAGGGGAGAGCAGAGCAGATCGTCTCGAACCGGGGGCTCTCGGGCCGCGAGATAAAGCGCGGCCGGGGCGGAATACGCGACATCGAATTCGCCGTGCAGCTGCTCCAGCTCGTGCACGGCGGGGCCGACCCCGGCATCCGTCTACCTGCGACCCTTCCCGCCCTCGCGGAGCTCGCACGCGCAGGGTACGTCGACGGAGGCGACGCCGCCGCCCTGAGCCTCGCCTACCGGTTCCTTCGCATCGTCGAGCACCGGCTCCAGCTCGTCGAGGAGGCCCAGGTCCACACCGTCCCCGCCGATCCCGATGCGCGGCGCTCTCTCGCCGCGGTGCTCGGCCTGGCCCGAGGCGACGGCACGCGGCCGCGGCCGACCCTGCGCTTCGACACCGTGCTCGCCCACTACCAGTCCTCCGCTCGAACCGTGCACGAGCGGCTCTTCTTCCGGCCGCTGCTCGAGGCCTTCCTCGGCGCCGAGACCGGGCCGCCGGCCTTCTTCGAGGCGGGAGCTCTCGACGAGCGGCTGGCCGCTTTCGGCTTTCGCAGTGCCGAGAGGACCAAGCAGGCGCTCTCCGAGCTCACCCGCGGGCTCACCCGGTCCTCGCGGCTCATGCAGCAGATGCTCCCGGTGCTCCTCGGCTGGCTGTCGGAGTCGCCCGATCCCGATCAGGGTCTGCTCGCCCTGCGTTCCTTCGCCTCGGTGCCGCACCGGCGAGACGTGCTCGTCGCTGGGTTCCGTGACTCCCCCGAGCTCGCCCGCAGACTCTGCCTCGTCGTCGGTACCGGTCGCCAGGTGTCGGAGCTCGCGGGGCGGAACCCTGACATGGCCCTGCGCATCGGCGACGACACCGAGCTCCGGCCACTCGGGCTGGACGAGCTCTCGCGGCGGGCGGCGCAGGCGCCGGGTCGCGATGTCGCCCGGGCGTCACGGTCGCTGCGCAGCCTCGTCGAGTCGGAGACACTCCGGATCGCTGCGGCGGACGTGCTCGAGAAGTCGTCCGCCGCAGCCACGTCCAAGGCGCTCGCCGCACTGGCCGATGCCGTCATGACGGCCGCCCTCACGTTCGTGGCGCCGAAGCTGCCCATGGCGCTCGTGGCACTCGGGCGCCTCGGCGGGGAGGAGCTTTCCTACGGGAGCGATCTCGACGTGCTCGTCGCCTACGAAGGAAGGGGCCCGGCCGATGCCGCGGAAGCAGAGCGAGCGGCGGGCCAGCTCTTCGGACTGATGAACGGAGCGACTCCGGTCGAACGCATCCTCACCGTCGACGCGTCGCTCCGGCCGGAAGGGAGGAAGGGGCCGCTCGCGCGGAGCCTCGACGCCTATGCGGAGTACTACGACCGGTGGGCGCTCACCTGGGAGCGGCAGTCACTCCTACGAGCTCGCCCGCTCGCGGGCGATCCCGCGGTCCTCCGGCGTTTCATGGACGTCGTGGACGAGGCCGTCTGGGCCCGCTCGTTCGGCGCCGAGGAGGTACGCGAGACGAGGCGGATGAAGGCGCGGGTGGAGCGCGAGCGGATACCGACGGGTGAGGATCCGCAGTTCCACCTGAAGCTCGGGAAGGGATCCCTCTCCGACGTCGAGTGGACGGCGCAGCTCCTGCAGCTCGAGCACCGGGTGCGGTCCGCCAACACGCTCGAGGCGCTGAGCCGCCTGGCCTCGGCCGGGCACCTCTCCCAAGGCGAGGCGGCCGTGCTGCAGGACGCCTACACCTTCCTCGACAGGACGCGGAACAGGTGGCACCTCGTCGGGAACTTCGTCGCGGGAGCCGGAGGAGTCATATCGAAAGTCGGCCCGGACTCGCTCCCACAGTCCCGCGATGCGCTCGGCCGCCTCGCGCGCTCTCTCGGGACCACGGGAACCGATCTCCGAGAGGCGTACCGCCGCGTCACCCGGAGGGCCCGCAGGGTGACGGAGGTGCGCTTCTTCGGCCTCGAATGAGACCTCTTCGGCCAAGGGACAACAGCCGATGCGGCAGCCGGTGCAGTCCGGCCGTCACCGCGCTGTCGGACGGGGAGCGGCCGAGCCCGAGCCCAGGGCCAGCCCGGCCAAGTCACCAGGCTCGTCCACATCACTGAACACGCGGCCTGGTACGAAATCGCGCCAGACCGTCTCGTCGAGGAGCGAGCCGGCGTCCCGGAAGACGGCGCGCACGGACCGCTCGCCGAGAGCCGCCAGTCGTCGTGCAGTCTCGAGGTCGGCTTCCGACCATCTGGCGGCGAGCGGCTGCATGCGCCCTCCTACCACCGGCACGACGGAGCCGGGCCGTGGAAAGCCGGCGAGGAACGAGACGAGCTCGACGGTGGCGAGCGGAAGGTCGGTCGCGAGCACGACGACGGGCCCGCAGAACCCGCTCCGCCTCAGCGCCTCGGCGCCGGCGACGACGGCTGTCAGCGGACCGGTTTGCGGGTCTTCGACGCCGAAGTCGGCCGCGGTCGGCAATCCGGAGGCTCCCGGGCCCACCTCGAGAGCCGGCTCGGGCGCGACCCCGTCTCTCAGGCAACGTCCGGCGTTAGAGGCGAACGTCGGCCAACCGCGAGAAAGGCGCATGGTGGCCTTGTCGCGCCCCATGCGGGAGCTGCGGCCCCCGGTGACGAGCAGCCCGGCCACCTGCATGAGGTCAGTCCCCTGCCAGGGCGTCGGCAAGCCTCTTCGCCGCCCTGAGCGCCTCGGCCGGCGCGATCCCGGCGCGGGCGACGAGGAAGCACGAGATCGGGGCAGCCGTCCGCTCCGAAGCATGAGCAGCCAGGCCTGCGAGGCCGAGCAGCTCGTCGAACTCCGCGTCCGTCGGGGCCGACGTACCCAACGCCTCGGCGAAGCTGGCGACCCACTCGCGTGCACTGGTAGCCATGTCTCGCACGGTACCGGCGGTCGCCCCGGCCTCGGTCCTCAGCCCCACTCGCCCGAGTCGGAGCCTGGGCGTGACCAGGCCGCCGGGCCGGTGGGTTTGACCAGGTGGTTCTTGCGCCGCCGTACCTGGGAGTCGACGCGGTCGAGCAGTTCCTGCAGCTGCTCCCTCTCGGGCGGAGTGAGGAATCCGATCGTGGTCTCCTCGACCTCGCGCCAGGCATCTGCCACCTGCTGGCGCAGCCGTTCGCCCTTATCAGTCAGGCTGACCAGGACGACCCGCCGGTCGCTCGCGGACTGCTCGCGCCGGATCCAGCCGGAGCGCGCCATCCGCTGCAGCATCTTCGTGACGGTCGAGGGGTCGAGGTCGAGCGATTTGACGAGCTCGGTCTGCGACCGCCGGTCCCGTTCGAAGAGCTGCATCAACAGGACTTCCTGTCCCGGGAACACTCCGACCGAGCGCAGCAGGCCGCCGATGAGGGTGCGGTGCATACGGGCGATCCGGCCGACGGTCTGAACGACGTAGCCGGGGTAGCGCGGGTCGGGCTGGCGACCCTGGTCGTCGCCCGGGTTTTGCAGATGGGACGACATCGTCGAATTGCTTACCACCCTGTCCCATCTGCCAGACGCCGGTGCCGTCGGTGGGCTGCGTCAGGCACCGGTCAGTTGCCGAAGTCCCAGCCCACGCCACTCGCGTACTGGCGAAGGACATTCTTCGCGATGAGGACCCGGTGCACCTCGTCCGGACCGTCGGCGATGCGCAGGGTGCGGGCATGCAGGTACATCGTCGAGAGCGGAAGGTCGTTCGAAACGCCGGCTGCACCCCAAACCTGGATCGCCCGGTCGACCACCCGGGTGAAGGCCGCGGGCACGAACACCTTGATGGCCGAGATGTCGGTCCGGGCCGCGGCGAGGCCCTGGTCGATCTTCTCGGCCGCGTGAAGCGTCATGAGGCGCGCCGCCTGGATGTCGACGTAGCTGTCGGCGATGAAGCCTTGGACGAACTGCTTCTCCTGCAACGGTCCGCCGTGCACCTCGCGGTTGCCCGCACGCTCCACCATCAGGTCGAACGCACGCCACATCTGGCCGACCGAGTTCATGCAGTGATAGATGCGGCCGGCCCCGAGCCTGTCCTGCGCCGCCTGGTGACCTTCGCCGACCTTGCCGAGGGCGTTCTCGATGGGGACGCGGACGTTGTCGTAGCGGACCTCGCAGTGGTCGGATTCCCGCTGACCGAAGAGGCCGATGCCACGCACGATCTCGACGCCCTTGGTCGCCGTCGGGACGATGATCTGCACCATCGGCTCACCGGCCCTCGCATCCTCGCCATGATCGGTTGCCCGGCACATCACGATGAAGAAGTCCGCATCGATGCCGTTCGAGGTGAACCACTTGTGGCCGTTGATGACCCATTCGTCGCCGTCCCTCGCGGCGGTCGTGGCGAGTGAGCGGGGATCGGATCCGGCAGTCTCCGGCTCGGTCATGGAGAAACCCGACTCCATCGTCCCCTCGATGAGCGGGACCAGCCAGCGACGGCGCTGCTCCTCGGTCCCGTACTTGAGGAGGATCGACTGGTTGCCGGAGTTCGGCGCGACGACTCCGAAGAGCGATGCCGCCCCGACCGCATAGGCGAGCACCTCGTTCATGTACGCGTGAGCGAGGAAGTCGAGTCCCATGCCGCCGTACTCCTTCGGGAGGTGGGGTGCCCACAAGCCGGCCCTCCTCACCCTCTCCTTGATGGCGGCGCGCAACTCGAGCACCTCCCGGCGGTGCTCCATCGACTCACCGTCCTGGCGCGAACGCCAGAGCCGGTCCTCGTTCGGGAGGATCTCCTCGTTCACGATCTCGGCCGTCCGCATCCGGATGTCGTTGATGTGCTCGTCGAGCGTCGGGATCGGCTTGCAGTTCATCGCCATCCCGCCAGTCTGTACCAACCGGTTCTCGGTCTCTACCGAGCCTCGTCCCGGGTCGCCGTCGGCCCGTGCGGGCGGGCTCGCTCCGGCGCTCGCCGCGCGATCAGGAGCGCGACTTGATGTTGCGCTCTATGTGCCCGAGGTCGCGCTCCTCATGCGGGCGCCCCGGGGGGTCGATAGGCGCGCCCGGTCCGAGCAGCCGGCGCGTCTCGAGCTCGAGCTCCTCCGGCGACGTCGCACCGACGGCCGTCACGATCCCGTCCGAATCGACGAACACGTTCGTCGGCACTCCCCTCACGCCGAGCTTGGTCGCGAACTCCCCTGTCTCGTCCAAGAGGACAGTGCCAGCCGCGCCCCACAGCTCGCAGAAGCTCTTCGCTTCCGACGCCGCGCCCACGCCTTCCCAGATGTTCACCATGACGATCTCCAAGCCCGACCGGCTTGTACGGCGGCGCAAGTCCTCGATGACCGGCGCCTCCGCGTTGCACGGACCTCACCAGCTGGCGAAGAAGTTCAGGATGTACTTCTTCTCGGCCCACTCGCTCTGATGCCTGACCTTTCCCGAATGGAGGTCCGGCAAGGCGAAGTCGGGCAAGCGCGCGCCGACGAGCGGATGGCTCATTTTGCGCCTCGAACTCTCGCTCGGCCCCTCGAGCAGGTCCTCGATCAAAGAGAGGGAGCCGGTGCCGGCGTTCGCCACGAGCACCCGGCGGGGATTCGTCGGATGCACCGCCACACCGCCCGGTGCGGTGCCCACCGGCACTCGCTCCCACTCCGTACCGTCGAGGCCGAAGACGCTCATGCTGCCGTCACCCCGGTTGCCCGTGTAGATGCGGTCGCCGAGAGGCGACGCGGTGAGCCCGACAGGAGCGTTCGGCACGGGGAATTCGGCGACGGGGTCAAGGCTCGAGGCATCGATCCGCACGACCGTCGACGCGAGCGAGTTGATGACGAAGACGTCTCTCGTTCTCTGGTCGACGACGACGGCGCAGGGCCCTTCGCCCACCCGGACGGTGCTCATGACAGTCAGTCCCTCTGTCTCCACCACCGTCACGGTGCCGGTGACGAAGTTGACGCAGTACGCCCGCTTCATCACAGAATCGACGGCGATGGCGCCCGCACCGAGCTCGGCCGGAACGACGGCGACGCGTTCCAGGCTGTCGACGTCGACGACGCTCATCGTCGAGCCCATCGTGTCGCCGCAGTAGAGGCGACGGGCCTGCTCGTCGACCGCAAGTCCTGCGGGGTACGAACCGACAGGCACCGTCCCGACGACCCTCCCGGGACCGGCCTCTCCAGCGGAGAGCGTCTCGATGACAGTCACCTGGTCAGAGCGGGCGTCGGCCGTGAAGAGACGACCCGTCGGGACATCGATGGCGATGTCGATCGGCTCACGACCGACTTCGAGGCGCCCGCGCAACGACATGTCCCGGAGGTCGACGATGGTGACGCTGTTGGACCTGGAGCACGACACGTAGGCGAGGTCGGTCCGAGGATCGACCACCACACCCTCGGGATCGAGACCGACCTCGACCTCGGTCACCACCCGGCATGACTGCGAAGAGCCGGGGGCCACCAGACACGCGGGCGCGCCCGAGGCATCCGAAGCGTCCTCCCCGAGCAGCCCGTGGTCGAGGGAGCTTTCGTCCACCCGCCGGTCGTGCTCGAACGTCATCTCGGCTCCGGTCTCCTCTGCTCTGCGTCTATGTCGGCTCCGACCGCGAGAGTCGTCGCCTGCACCCCCATCGCCCGATCTCGGGAAACCCGCACTCGCGTACGCGTCTGCCGAAGACCGACTGATGCAAGTAGCCAGGTCTCCGGCCTCCGAGGATCGGCAGGCGACAACATAGGCCACGGCGAGCAGGTGCGCTCGCCATAACCGTGCTCCACGTCGACCGGCGGTCAGGATCCGCGGCGATCGCCGGAGTCCCGCCCTCGCCTCTCGCATGGCAGAGTGGCGACATGACGGAGAACTGGTTCGGCGAAGCCGTCGCTCGCAGCTACGACGACAGCTCGGGTGACATGTTCGCTCCGTCGGTCGTCGATCCGGCGGTGAGCTTCCTGGCGGACCTGGCCGGCGGCGGCAGGGCGCTCGAGCTCGGCATCGGGACCGGACGAATCGCTCTTCCGCTTGCCTCGCGAGGAGTCGGCGTGCACGGCATCGACCTGTCGCCGGAGATGGTGGCGAGGCTGAAGGAGAAGCCGGGCGGAGAGGCGATCGACGTGGCCATCGGCGACTTCGCCACCACCCGGGTAGCGGGAACCTTCACCGTCGCCTATCTCGTGTTCAACACGATCGGCAACCTCACGACCCAGGATGCCCAAGTCGCCTGCTTCGAGAACGTGGCGAGACACCTCGCGCCCGGCGGCTCTTTCGTGATCGAGATCCTCGTGCCCGCACTGCGCTCCCTTCCTCCGGGCGAGCGGATCCAAGCCTTCGACCTCGGCCCCGACCATGCCGGCGTCGACGAGTACGACACCGCCACACAGAGCCTCGTCTCGCATCACTTCTCGAAGGTGGGGGGTGGATGGGTGAGGAACCGGGTCCCGTTTCGCTATGTGTGGCCCGGAGAGCTCGACCTGATGGCTCGAATCGCCGGCCTCACGCTCGCCGGACGTTTCGCGGACTGGGACAGGGCGCCTTTCACCCACGAGAGCACGAAGCACGTCTCGGTGTACGCGAGACCGCGCTGAGGCGGGCGACAAGAGAGCGGGAGCGGTCCCGGCGCGGGGTGGTCCATGTCGAGGTGCACACCGACGAAGGGCTGCACCTCGCCGTGTGGCACGGAGAGAAGTGTGGTCAACGGGCGCCGAAGCCGTGATCCTTCGCCAGTCGGACGACTTCGTCGCGAAACTCCGCCATCTCCCGCTTCTGCCGGTCGCGCAAGGCGCGGGCTTCTTGCTTGACCTGGCGCTTGAACTCGGCGACGTCGCGGTGGAACCTCTCCCAGGCGGCCTGGCGGGTGACACCGACCGAGCTGCCGATGTCCTCCCACGTGGCGCCGGTTGCAACCGCTTCCCTCGCGAGCCGTGTCTCCCAGGTGGAGAGCAGTCCGACAAGTGCCCGGGTGGCGCCGAGAGCGACAAGGGGGTCCGGATCCGATATCGCGCTCTCCCAGGCAGCGGACATGATCGCCGGAACGTCGCGGGGCTCACCACTCTCGAGAACCATGCGTCAAGGCTACCTTGACAATCCTTTGATCGTCAATATATTCTTGACAACGCGCGACGGCAGCACGGCGATGAGTCTTCGGCCGGTGCTCCGTCCATCTCCGAGCGACCGAAGGACGACGATGACCATGACACGAAGCGCCTTGTCGACGACCTGTTGCGCCGACGTACGGCGGCGGCGGTGACGGTGACGAACCAACCCTCCCACTGGAGCGGACCGGCGATCGTCGTCGAGGACGTGCACAAGTCCTTCGGCGACGTCCGGGCTCTCTGCGGCATCGATCTCGTGGTCGAGCGGGGCAAGGTGCTCGGCCTCCTCGGGCCGAACGGCGCCGGGAAGACAACGGCGGTGAAGATCCTCACGACGTTGCTGCGACCCGACAAGGGTAGAGCCCTCGTCGAGGGCCGAGACGTCGTCGGGTCACCCGCGGCGGTGCGGGAGATCATCGGGCTCGCAGGCCAGTCGGCGGCTATCCAGGAGGAGCTGACGGGCCGGGAGAACCTCGAGATCATGGGCCGCCTGTACCACCTCGACCCGGCGACAAGGAAGCAGCGCGGGAGCGAGCTGCTCGAGCGCTTCGACCTCATAGAAGCCGCCGACCGGCCCGTGAAGGGTTACTCCGGCGGCATGCAGCGGCGGCTCGACCTCGCGCTGAGCCTCGTGTCGCGACCCCAGGTGCTGTTCCTGGACGAGCCGACGACCGGCCTCGACCCGAGAAGCCGCCTCGGGATGTGGGACGTCATCCGGGAGCTCGTTGCCGCCGGCACGAGCTTGTTGCTCACGACGCAGTACCTGGAGGAGGCGGACGCGCTGGCCGACGAGATCGTCGTCATAGACCACGGTCGGGTCATCGCGGCCGGAACCGAACAGGAGCTGAAGAACCGGATCGGCGGAGACGTGCTCGAGTTCTCGGTCGTCGAGAGGCACCGGGTGGCTGAGGCGGCCAAAGCGGTGAGCGACCTGTCGGACACAGAGCCCACCCTCGACGAGGAGAGCGGGAGGATCAGCGTGCGGGTGGGAGCCGGCGCGTCGCAGGCCCTGGTCGAGACGGTCCGCGCACTCGACTCGCTCGGCATCCAGACCGAGGATCTCGGGATCAGGCGCCCTTCTCTTGACGACGTGTTCCTCGCTCTCACCGGCCACGGCGCGCAAGAAGCTCCCGTGACCTCCGGCCGGGGGAACCGGCGGTCACACAACCGAGCACAGACGGATGCGTCGTGACGACCACAGCTTTCGCCTCGTTCACACCTCTCGAGATCCCGGAGGCCCCCGTCCTCGTACGCGCCAGGAACGGGTTCTCGGACGTCGTCACTCTCACCCGCCGCGAGCTGCTCATCTGGTTCCGCAACCCTGCATACATCTTCTTCACCATCGTGCAGCCGGTCATGTTCGTGCTGCTCTTCCGCTACGTCTTCGGCGGTGCCATCCCCGTGCACGTGAGGGGTGGCTACGTGAACTTCCTCATGCCCGGCATCATCGCCCAGTCGGCGGCCTTCGCCTCCTTCGGAACCGCCATATCTCTCGCGCGGCAACTGCAGAAGGGCGTGATCGACCGGTTCCGAGCGATGCCGATGGCGCGATCTGCCGTGCTGCTCGGTCGGCTGACGGCGGACACGTTGCGCCTCGTCGTCACCGTCGTCGTGATCCTCGCGGTCGGCTACGCGGTCGGATTCCGCTTCGAGCAAGGCGTCGGACCCGCCATCCTCATGCTCGTCCTCGGCACTCTGTTCGGGGTGACCATCTGCACCATCAGCGCCTACGTCGGCCTTGCCATCAAAGACGAGGAATCAGTCGGCTCGTTCGGGCTCGTGTGGCTCTTCCCTCTCACCTTCGTGAGCAGCGCGTTCGTGCCGGTGCCAACGATGCCGGGCTGGTTGCAGGCATTCGCGAACAACCAGCCCGTCACGATCGTGATCGAAGAGATGCGCTCTCTTGCCCTCGGCGGGCCGCTGGTCCTGCATGCGTGGCAGAGCGTCGCCTGGCTGGTCGGGATAATCGCCGTCTTCGTCCCGCTCGCCGTACGGGCGTACCGTCGGGCGACCTAGGACTTGAGCAGGCACTCGAGGTGAGAGTGCCGGAGCGGTGGCGTAGAGCGACGCAATCGGGCCGATAGACCCTGTCGCGGCAGCCAGTGGACCCTGTCTCGAGAACCGGCTGATCCGTACTCTCGCTGCAATGGAAGGATCGGCCACTCCGAGACGGCAGGGAGCACTCCTGCTCAGAGATCACGTGGACGTCCCGCGTTCCATCGGACAGATCTCGCGGCTCTGCACCAACGACCCCTTCTTGGCGCCGATCGCCACCGCAGCGACCACGGACGGTCAGCGGGTGCTGATGCTGACAGGGCACGAGGGGCCGGCCGGTCTCTTCAGCCGGGAGGTCCGCGTGTCCGTCGGGACCTGCCACGGTCGGGGCGGATCGCTCGTCGTCCCGATGGAGTGGGAGGCCATCCATTTCTCCCGCCTCTTCCCCATGCTCTCCGGCGACCTGGAGCTGGCGCCGCTCGGCCCGCACTCCTGCCGGATCATCCTCTCGGCTTCCTACGCTGTGCCTCTCGGCGAGGTGGGCCGACGTCTCGATCGCCTGGTGCTGCACGGCGTCGCCGAGTCGACGGTCCGCTCCTTCCTCCAACGCCTTGCCCTCGCTCTCGAGCGACCCGAAGGTTCGCCCGTCGCACGAGCTCCGCGCGACGGCAGAGAGGCGGCCGTGCCGGCTTGTCGTCTCGCGAGCTAGGTCGGGCGGGCAGGCCGCTGGCCTAGCCCTGGTTCCGGCCACTTGCCGGATCGGGCAGGGCGACCACCGGCTCATGTGCGAGTGCCTGCGCAGCAGAGGGACGGCGCGGGCCGCGCAGGGCCGCCGCCGGGGTCACCAAGGTGGCTGCACGGCGTCCACGGAGCGAGCTCACGACGGCGAGCCGGTCGGCACGGCCGAGGTCCTCGATGGTGAGATCGCGCTCCGCCACGAGCCCTTCGTCGATCAGCCGGCCTCTTTCCACCCCGGGCAGGCATCCGGCGTCGACGGGCGGCGTCCACCAGCGACCGCCGATCTCGACGAGCAGGTTGGCGATCGTCGTCTCGGTCGGCCGACCCCGCTCGTTCACCAGCACGACGTCGTCGACGCCCGGGTGGCGGGCCGCTCGCGCGACATAGGGGTCACGACGAGTCGTCTTGTGGAACAAGAGG
>JAJYVX010000057.1 GCA_021791795.1 Actinomycetes bacterium
GGCGCATCAGCGCGAGGCCGCCGATCCGGCCGTCTCGGCCTTCGTCGCCGCCTCCGCCGGGTCCGGCAAGACCAAGCGGCTGAGCGACCGGCTGCTGCGGCGCAGGCTGCGGCGACGGAGCCGCAGGAGCGCTCGGAGCTGCAGGCTGGCGCGCGGCGGGCTCGCGCGCCGGAGCAGGCTCCTCTGGCTGCACGGGTCGTCTCAGGCCCTCGCGGTCCGCTTTCCGCCTGGCCCGGTCCGCCTGCGCGTCTTCGATCGAGGACGAATGGCTCTTGACGCCGATCCCTAGCTCGAGGCACAGATCGAGTGCTTCTTTGTTCGTGAGCCCTAGCTCTTTGGCTAGCTCGTAGACGCGGATCTTCTTCGGCAACTTGGCGGTTCGGTCCTCTCGACGTGTTCCGAGGGCGCGCGCCTCACACGGCACGTCGCTTGCGCGGTTCTCTATCCTCGCACACCAGCGAGCCGACCGCGAGCGGCCAGCTCGTGTGCACGTCTGTTGTATCGGAAAGACGGGCCTGTTCAGGTTGAACGGGGTCGTGCCTCGACCCCGTTCCCGTGGTCTTCACCGAGCGGGGACGGTGACCGCCCTCCTGAGAGGGCTCTCGCGAGATTCTCGACGGCTTGGCTCCCGATGGGTGACCGAAGAGAGCGGCTGAAAGCCCGACGCTTGCGGGCGAGCTCGAAGCAGTCGGGGGACTCCGCACACAACCAGGCACCTCTGCCGGGTGCGCCGCGTGCGGCCACGAGCTCACCGGAGGAAGACAGTGTCACTCGTATCAGTTGCGCCTGCGGAGCGCGGCGACGGCAGCCGATACAGGTTCTCGTCGGCTCGCGGCCGGAAGGTTCATGCCTGGCGGGCATGACCCCCTGCTCAGATCCCGGTGCCGGAGTCGTCCCCTGCCGAGATGTTTCCCCGCTCACCCTCCGGCCCGCCCTCGTGACCGTACTCGCGTTCGGAGTCGTCGGCGCGCGGGGACGGCCCCTCCACATCTGGCCGGTCGACCTCGTCCTCAGCCGAGAGCTCGAGCTCCTCGGAGGCCTGGTCAAGCTCCAGATCTTCCTCGTCGAGAGCGGCCACCGCTTCGGCCTCGGCAACCTCTGCCGGGCTCACGTCTTCGGCGCCGGACTCCGGCGGAGCGACAGCCTCCGGCGGAGCGACAGCCTCCGGCGAGGCGGCCGGAGCGGCCTCGGCACCGCCGCCCTCCTGACTCGGACCCCGGCTCTCGTCGCCACCTGCACCCGCGGGGCTGACGGCCGCTGTGCCTCCGGCTTCGGCAGCAGTACCTTCTCCGCTCGGCGCGACCGCAGGACCACCACCGGCGGCCCACTGCTCTGCGGAAAGTGTCTCGCCGCCTTCAGCTGGCTTCCAGACCATCTCGCCGTCGTCGTTCTCGACCCATTCGCCCTCCGCCCACTCGCCCTCCGCCTCTGCTGCAAGCTCCGACTCCGAGCGGATGTCGATGTGCCAGCCTGTCAGGCGTGCGGCGAGGCGGGCGTTCTGGCCTTCCTTGCCAATGGCGAGGGACAACTGGTAGTCGTGCACGATGACGGTCGCACGACCACTCTCCTCATCGAGCATCACCTCTTTCACCTTGGCAGGCTGAAGGGCACGAGCGACGAACTCGGCGGGGTCGTCCGAGAACGGCACGATGTCGACCTTCTCGCCGCGGAGCTCGGTCGTGACCATGCGGACGCGAGCCCCCCGCGCACCCACACAGGCTCCGACCGGGTCGACGTTGGGGTCGTTCGACCAGACGGCGATCTTGGTGCGGTGGCCCGGTTCGCGAGCGCACGCCTTGATCTCGACTATCCCGTTCGAGATCTCGGGCACTTCGAGCTCGAACAGCCTCTTTATGAGGCCGGGATGAGAGCGGGAGACGACGATCTGGGGGCCCTTCGAGGTCTTGCGCACCTCGACTATGTAGGCCTTCAATCTCGCGCCGTGGTCGTAGCGTTCGTAGGGAACCTGCTCGGCCTGAGGCAGGAGAGCCTCGACCTTGCCCAGGTCGAGGAGGGTGAACCTGCTGTCGGTCTGCTGGATGATGCCTGTCACGATGTCGCCCTCGCGCCCGGCGTACTCCTCGTACTTGCGGTCCCGCTCGGCCTCCCTCACGCGCTGCATGAGCACCTGCTTCGCCGCTTGGGCGGCGATGCGGCCGAAGTCCGCCGGCGTGTCGTCCCACTCTCGGACGACGTTGCCTTCCTCGTCGAGCTCCTGGCCGTAGACGCGGAACTCGCCGGCGTCCGGGTCGATCGTCACGACGGCTTCCTCCGCCGCGTTCGGGAGCCGCTTGTACGCCGCGACGAGAGCATTGGCGAGGGCGTCGAAGAGCGTGTCGACAGAGATCCCCTTATCCCGGGCCATCTGCTGCATGGCTTCGAGGAGGTCGAAATTGGCCGTGCTCATCGTGAGACCCGCTCCCCTTCGTCGTCGCGAGCAATGCGCCGCTCAGCCCGCTCACGCTTGTGCTCCCGACGGCCACTGGGAGCGGATTTGCCGGCGAGGGCTCCGCGCCAGTCGAACACCGTGTGGGCGCGGTCGACATCCTCGTAGCGGAACGTCCGCCGTCCCTCGGGCACTTCCGATCCCTCGATGGCGAATTCGTGCTCACCCGCCGAGACGAGTGTGCCGTGCACTCGACGTTCACCTTCGATGCCAGCCCGGGTGCGGACCGATATCTGCTCACCGAGCGACTGGAGGAACTGCTCAGGCCGGCGCAGGGGGCGCTCCACGCCAGGGCTCGATACCTCGAGCTCGTAGTGGCCGCCGGGTACCGCGTCCTCCTGGTCGAGGGCGTGGGACAGCCGCCCGGTCACAAGGCTGATGGCGTCCAAGTCGACACCGCCTTTTCGATCCACTGTGACCTTGAGGCGCCCTGGCTTTTGCTCGATGTCGACAAGGTCGAGGCCGGCGGACTCCACGACGGGTACGACGACACTCTCGAGCACATCCGCCCTGGCCATCGCACCTCCTTCTCGTCAACTCTCACGTCGTCCCGGCTCGTCCACCGGTCCCATACAAATCAAAAACGTGGGCAACCGCCCACGTTCCTCAACTCTTCAGCACCACACCCGAACGGCGAAGCACGAGCATAGCAGGGAGCGAGCTCGCTCCCATCTGTGGGGACCGGGCGGACTGGCGCGAAAGGGTCGGCGACCGGCGCCGGAGGCCGGGTGAGCAGGCCCTGAGGACGCGGTCAGGGAGAGGCTGCGAGAGCCTCGGCGATCGCCTTTCGGGCCAGCTCGAGTTGCTTGCGGACGGTCCCTTCGGCGATCCCGAGCGACCGGGCGGCCTCTTTCGTCGTGAAGCCGAGGACGAGGCACATGACCGCACAGGTCCGCCGCCGCGCCGGCATCCCGGCCAGCACGGCTTGCGCCGTCACCCGCAGCGTTGCCTCGTCGGACACGTCACCACCGACGGCGACCTCTTCCGTCAGCCCCTCGCAGGCTCGTGCCCGCAGGCTGCGGCGCGCCTGACGGAAGGCCGCACGATAGACGTAGCCGGCAGGGTTGGCTCCCTTCCTCACCCTCGCCCAGTGGTTCAGGGAGCGGGCGAACGCCTCCTGCGCGACGTCCTCTGCAGCCGAGCGGTCGAGTCCGCTCAACTGCAATGCCCTCACCATCCGCCCGTAGTGGCCCTGGAAAGTCGCCACGAAGTCGGCTGCGACCTCTTTCTCTGCCTCGCTCGTGATCGGCACAGTCTTGCGCTCGCTTGTCGGCAGCTGCGCACCCGGAAGTTCCCGCCTTGTCGAGGGGGCCCTCGCCTCGACGCCAGCCGTCACCTGTTCATCGGAGCGGTGATGCTGCGGAGTTGGCACGTTCTCACCGCGGTCACAAACGATCCGGTGGCCGGCACGACAGCTTGGTCGAGCCTGGCGCCACCGGGCCCCGTCGCCGTCACTCGGACAAGGGGCGGAGCGCCGGGCAGGTAGGACACGGCGAGCACGGTCCAGCCGTCGACCGGGACGGCAGACCGGGTGGCGCCGTCTTGCCAGGTGGCAGAGACGCGCTCCACGCGCGATGCAGTGCGGGTCACGACGATCTGGAGGCGACCGGAGCTCTTGTTTCCCAGCACGGTCGTTCCGATCACGTCGAAGACGCGACCCGTCGTCGCGGCGGAGGGCACGACGATCTGGCCGAGCACCCTCGCCGATCCCTTGGCTCTCATCGACACATAGAGGAATGGACCCGTGGAGCAGACCCCCACGCCGTGCACAGTTCCGATGAAGGGCTTCCATCCGAGCCGCTGCCCGACGAAGAGCCGGCGCTCCGAATACGCCTCGGCCCTGAGCACGAGATTGCCCACCACCGGCGCCGGAATGGGCGTGACGATACTGATGGTCCCGAGTCCGTTCCCGATGCACCCTTCGATGGTGCACACGGCGTTCGAGGACGGGGATGAGCCCGG
This sequence comes from Actinomycetes bacterium, assembly GCA_021791795.1. Lineage (GTDB taxonomy): Bacteria > Actinomycetota > Acidimicrobiia > Acidimicrobiales > Bog-793 > JAKATT01. Next base: position 4,409 of record JAJYVX010000057.1, read on the forward strand.
GGGGCCCGGGCTGCCGGAGCCGCCGATCGCGCTTGGAGAAGTGGCGGAGCCAAGCTGGTGACCGACGACGGAGAGCCCCTCGGGGATCCTCTCGCGCATCGCGATGACCGGCCCATCGGGGGTTGCCGGCCCGCCACCGTTGCCCGACAGTCCGACGCCGACACCTACACCTGCTGCGGACACGGCAACAACGACGCCGAGTGTGCTCGCCCGACGCAGCCGGCGGGCACGCGCGGTCCTCGCCCTTGCGACGATGCGGTCGATGCCGGGTGTCGCTGAGTCGTGGCTCCCGTCGAGCAGCTGCGAGAGGTCCGGTTCGTGTCGCATCAAAGGTGAAAAGGCAACCGCGGCCGGTTTCGCGTATGCGGTGACCGCGGCCGGCTTTGCGTGTGCGGCGACGAGCCTCGAGCGGCCGGCGCCGCCACTCGCCGATGGGAGGCGCAAGCGGGCCAGTGGCTCCAGCCACCTGTGGACGACGGGATTCGATTTGTGGACGATCAAGGAAGAAAGCGGTAGGTAGACCGGTAAGGCCGCCGCCGAGGATGTCGTCATGTTCCAGACGGCAGCACCGCGGCGCGGTGAAGCGGAGAGCGAGTCAAACCCGACCGGAGAGCTCGACCTCGGGCGCCGGAGCAGGTCGCGGTTCCCACTGCGGGTGCCAACCCGGGGCACCGACGGCCGCAGCAACCTAGGGGACGCCGAAGCGCCCACGCGGCGGCGCCCGCTTGTCGCAGGCGCCGGTGTGCTCGTCGTCGTCGTTTGTACTGCGCTCGGTGCAATCGCCGGCGGTCGGTCGAGCAGCAGAGTCGCGTATCTCGAGATGGCACGGTTCGTGCCTCAGGGGGCAATGCTCACCGCCGCGGACCTCGAGTCCTCCACCCTCGCCCCGCTACAGGGTCTCGCCGTGCTCCCTACGAGCGACGTGAGGGACGTGGTGGGCCGTTACGCGACCGTGTCGCTCGTGCCCGGCACGCTGCTCGCCGCCGCCGACGTCTCCTCTCTCGGTCCTCTCTCGCCAGGCGAGGCGCTCGTGGGAGCGGTCCTCGCCGGAGACCAGCTCCCTCCGACACTTGCCGTCGGCGACCGTGTTCTCGTGGTGCTCGGCGGCCAGACGGTCGGCGCACCCACGGCAGGTTCTCCGACGTCGAGCACTGGTTCGACCGGGCCGGCCGCCACAGCCGCCGGCGGGACAGGCTCCGCCGGCTCTCCGGCGGGCCCGGGCGGGTCGAACGGGCATGCCTCCGCCACCACGACCGGCGCGCTGGGCGGCGCTGCAGGCGATGCCGTGCTCGCCACCGGGACGGTCACGGATCTCTTCGCCGGCGGCTCGAGCACCGGGAACGCCGAGGTCGTCGGCATTGAGGTACCGAGCGCGGACGCCTCAGCCGTTGCCCAGGCAAGCGCGGCAGGCGACGTGTCGCTAGCCGAGATATCCCGGGCACCACGGTCATGACCCGCCGTGCACGACGCGTCGACATCGACGCCATCGCAGAGGCTGCGCCGCGCGGCGGCGGCAGCAGCAGCGGCAGCAGCGGCGGCAGCGGCAGCAGCGGCGGAGGCGGAGGCGGAGGCGGAGGCGGAGGCGGAGGCGGAGGCGGAGGCGGAGGCGGAGGCGACGAGGATGTCACCGAGGCGTGCGGCCTCGAACCCGTGCCCGAGAGCGTCCGGCTTGCGGCGGTCGCTGCGGGACGGGCGCGGCGCGCCGTTCGCCGCCGCTCTGCGATCCTGCGCTTCGATCCCATGCCGGGAGAGCCAGCCCCGTCGACGGCGCCTGCCGCCCCCGAGACCGCATCTGACTCCGCTCTGGAGGATTCCGCAGAGTGACGCACTTCTACGCCGCCGGGGCACCGACGCTCGACACGGCGTCCGTTCGTATCGCCCGTGCGGTGCGGGGCTCAGTGGCGGAGTCGCTCGCGGAGCTGTCCCGAGACTCGGCCGTCAGCGCGACGACCGAAAGCCGCTCCCTGCGCAACCTCGCGCGTGGGTGCGCCGTGCGCGCCGTCGACGATCACGTGGGCCAGCTCGCAGCCGAGGGAGAGGCAACACCGACAGAGACGGAGGTCAACGAGTCGGTCGGACTTGTGCTCGCGATGCTCTTCGGTCTCGGGCTGCTCCAGCGCTACGTGGACGACCCGAACGTGGAGAACATCGACGTGACGGGTGCGGAACGAGCATTTGTCACCTACAGCGACGGCCGAAAGGAGCTGGTCGGCCCCATCGCGGAGAGTGACGAGGAGCTCGTGTCGATGGTGAGGGCGGCTGCGGCGCGATTCGGTCTCGCCGAGCGACGCTTCGACAGCGCTCAGCCCGAGCTCGACCTTCGCCTGCCCGACGGGAGCCGCCTCTCCGCCGTCATGGGCGTGACCGAGCGGCCGGTCGTCGACATACGGCGCCATCGGCTGCCCGACTACACGCTGGCCGACTTGACCGAGCTCGGCATGCTCTCAGAGGACCTCGCCGCCTTCCTCGCCGCAGCCGTACGGGCGAAGCGCAACATCCTCGTCTCGGGCGCCATGAACACGGGGAAGACGACCCTACTGCGGGCGCTCGCCGCGGAGATCGCTCCTTCCGAGCGCATCGTCACCATCGAACAGGCGCTGGAGCTGGGCCTCGACAAGCAGCGCGACCGACATCCCGACTGCGTGGCGATGGAGGCTCGGCTCGCCAACTCCGAGGGGATAGGAGCCATCGGCATGGCCCAGCTCGTGAGGCGTTCATTGCGCATGAACGCCTCACGAGTCATCGTCGGCGAGGTCCTCGGCGACGAGGTGATCCCGATGCTGAACGCCATGAGCCAGGGCCGCTCGGGCTCGATGGGGACGATCCACGCAGACTCGTCAGCCGGCGTGTTCAGGCGACTCGCCGCCTACGCGGTGCAGGCGCCCGAACACCTGCCGCTCGAGGCGACGAATCTGCTCATAGCGGGAGCAGTTCACCTGGTGCTCCACATAGACGCAGTCACGACGCCGGACGAACCCCCTCTCAGGCAGATCGCCTCCGTACGAGAGGTGGTCGACGCCGAAGGTCCGCTCGTCGTCTCGAACGAGATCTGGCGGCCGGATGCCAGCGGCAGGGCGCGCCTCGGAGCGCCTCTTCGTGACACGACGGTGGCACTTCTTGCCTCGAACGGCTATGCCGAGCGATCCCGCAACGGGTCGACAACGGCGAGGGTGTGGGCATGACCGCCTTTTTCGCCCTGCTCGGCGCGCTCGGAGCTGTGGGGTTGCTCCTCGTCGCGTCCGGGCTGGGGCTCGGACCTCGACGGGGAAACGCCGACGCCGCCAGAGGCGCGTCGCGAAGGACCTCTGCGCATAGCGCGTCGCCTGCCGGCGGCTCGGCCGGCCCCGACTGGCGAAGCCCGCAGCACGTCCGCCTGGCCGCTGTCGCGCTCCTCGCTGGAGCCCTCGGCTACTTCGTCACGCACTGGCCGATGGCGGTTCCCATCTGCGTGCTGGCCGTGCTCGGCTCCGAGGGTCTCGGCGGTGGTAGCGGCCGGAAGGTCATCTCACGCTTGGAGGCGATCGCCACCTGGACCGAGATGCTTCGCGACACTCTTTCGAGTGCGGCCGGGCTGAACCAGGCGCTCCTCGCCACCGCGGCCATGGCACCAGAGCCGATAGGGCTGCCCGTAGCCCGGCTGGCGGCTCGCATGACGAGCGGAGTGCCGCTGTCCTCAGCCCTCGTCGCGTGCGGTGACGAACTGGCCGATCCGGCGGCGGACACCGTGGTCGCATGCCTGGTGATGGCCGCGACCGAGCGCGCACAGCGCTTGAACGACCTTCTCGGTGCCATGGCAGCCGCGACAAGGGAGGAGGTGGACATGCGTCTTCGGATCGAATCGTCGCGCGCCTCGGGGCGTACGGCGGTGAGGACGGTGACCGGGTTCTCGCTCGGTTTCTTCCTCTTGATGGCGCTCTTCGCCCGCCCCTACATGGCGCCGTACACGACCGCAGCCGGGCAGATGGTGCTCGGAGTCGTCGGCATCCTTTTCGGTCTCGGGCTCATGCTTATGGCCCGGATGGTGCGGCCCGAGTCATTCTCCCGCCTGCCTGTGCGCCGGCCCGACAGGGATGCTCTCCTGTGAGCCCGCTGGGCCTCTACGGCTTTGCCGGCGGCATAGGTCTCGTACTGCTCGTCGCCGGACTGCGGCGCCGGCCGCCCGGCACATCGGATCGAGCAGCTCGGAGGGAGACTCGCGAGCTCCTCGCCCGTGCGGGGAGCGATCTCGAGCGCTTGAGCACTTCGCAGTCCCGGCGCTCTCGACGGGCCAAGGACCTCGCGATCACCGGACGAACGCCGGACGGCTACTTCGCCCAGCTCGCTGTCGGCGGGATCGTCGGTGCCCTGCTGCCTCTCGCCGCCGACGCTGCGCTCCGACTCTTCGGCCTCGACCTTGCCCTTGCGGGCGCCGCGCTCGCCTCGTTGCCGTGCCTCGCGTGCGGCTGCGGTACGCCGATGATCGGGCTCTCGGTGGAGGCGAGGAAAGCGAGAGCGTCGGCTCGGCACGCCCTCAGCTGCTGGCTCGAGCTGGTGGTACTGGGCCAGGCGGGGGGCATGGGCGTCGAAGGGGCTCTCGAAGCGGCGAGCAGGGTGAGCAACGACCTGATGTTCGTGCGAGTGCGCGCCGCGCTGCGAAGGGCGCGCCATGAAGGCTCCTCCCCCTGGGAAGCACTCGGCAGGCTCGGCGCTGAGCTCGGGATTGCCGACCTGCAGGAGCTGGCGGCCAACCTTGCTCTCGCGGGGACAGAGGGAGCGCGGGTGAGGGCGAGCCTCGCGGCGAAGGCGAGCTCGATGAGGCGCAGGGAGCTGAACGACGCCCAGGCGAAGGCCAATTCGACCACCGAGCGCCTCTTCCTGCCGTCGATCGTCCTCATGTTGGGCTTCTTGATCTTCCTCATGTATCCGGCCGGCATCAGCCTCACCAAAGTGCTCTGAGGCCGCCTCTCGATCGGGTCACCCGAACCGATCCCCTGAGACCGCTTGGAGAAAGGACCGCGACTCAAGTGTCAGAAGTTCAACTCGTCATGTACCTCGTCGACCAGCTTCGCTGGCGCATCGCCGACGTCCGGAGCGACCCTGACAGGGGCGACGTAGCCGAGAAGATCGTCATCGTGGGAATCTTCGTCGCGCTTGCGATAGCGGTCGGCGCGCTCATAACCCAGGCCGTCACGGCCGACGCGACCAAGATCGCCAAGCACATCACCAGTGCGCCGTAGCGGCGAGACCGCTACGACCGGTCGGCGCCGCCTCGTCGGGAGGGGGCCGCTCAGGCTCTCCTCCCGGCGGGGCGGTCGGCTCCCGTCCCGGCGGCGCGGTCGTCTTCCCTGTGCTCGGTCCGGCCGGCACGGCGTCGGCTCTCACAGCCTCGGCTGGCGGGCTGACGGCTGCACAGACGCCGGCTCTGCCACGCCGGAGCTCGTCGTGCTCTTCCCGGCAGTCCTCCTGACGATCATCGCGGCGCTGCAGGTTGCCCTCTACGGGCTGAGCGCCCACGCCTTGCAGCTGGCCGTCTCCGAAGGCGGAGCCCGCGCGCGGGCGCAGCCGGGGGACACGGCCGCTGCCGTCTCGACCGTGCAAGGCGACGTCTCGCTCCTCGCCGGAGGCATGGTCCAGAACATCGACGTGAGAGTGAGCGGAGGTCAAGGTGACAACCTCACGGTCGCAGCAAGCGGCTATGTCGTGTCGCTCATACCGGGCATTCACCTGCGTATCGAAGCCTCGAGCACGGGCCCGGCACAGCTGTTCCGGGCGAGCGGATGAGGGATCGGCGAGCGCCGAGCTCGTGATCCTCACCCCTCTCCTGCTCTTGATCATCGGGCTCATGTTCGCGGCCGCACGCCTCTACCTCGCCCGCGAGACGGTGACCGATGCCGCCCGTACGGCCGTCGAGGCCGCTGTCGTCGCACCCGACGCGCAGGCGGCCGTCTCCGCCGCCGAGGTGAACGTGAGCGAGACGCTCGGGGCAGACAATGCAGGCTGCGCGTCCGCTGGCGCGCTCGTCGGGACGGGCGCGTTCGTGCCCGGAGGGAGCGTGAGCGTGACGGTCACCTGCCACGAGGCGCTGACTCGACTCGCCTATCTGCCCCTGCACGGAACCTTCACCATCAAGGCCCGCGCCGAGGCGGCGATCGAGCCGTATCGGCAGATGGCACCATGAGCCTGCCCGAAGAGGACCGTGCCGGGGCCATGAGCCGTCTCCCCCGCCGGGGTGACAGAGGGTCGGTCACTCCGTTCGTGCTGCTCCTCACGGTCGCGCTTGCAGCGGTGCTCGGGCTCGTGGTGGAAGGCGGGCGTGTCATGAGCATCCGCGAAGCGGCCATGACCGAAGCCGAGCAGGCCGCTCGTGCCGGAGCTGCCGTGCTCACCGCCGAGACACTCCGGTCGGGCGGCATCGCCACCGGCGGCGCCGCCGCTGTTGCAGAGGCGGAGCTCGTGATGTCGCAGAGCGGGCACAGTGGCACAGCGACGGCCACGGGCGACTCGGTGACTGCGAGCGTGAACCCGTTCCGGGTCTCGACACCGCTGCTTTCCCTCGTCGGGTTGCGACACGTGACGGTCTCGGCCAGCGCGACCGCGAGCGCCGTGAGCGGATGAGACGTGTGGACCCGACAATCGGGTGTGCACCTCGGCTCGAAGGCGAGCGTACGTGTACAGGATCTGCAAGGATGTGCGCCGAACACGAGCGTCTTGGGCATCCCGCTCCGTCAGCCGCGCTTGCGCAGCTGACCTTCGGCGCCCGCAACGTCGGATCGGAGCCGAGATAGGAGATGCCGGGGGACCCGCACACCGAGGGCGCCGCTTCGGTGTCGCCCTTCGGCGAGAGCGCCGGTTCTGCGACCGAGCGAGCCCGCCGCCCGGCAAAGATCATGGAGGAGCCCGATTGGGCTAGAGCCGTCACGCGGCTCTGTGCTCGTTCCGCCGCGGCAGACCCGCCGGGCGGCGGCCGGGTGGTCGGCGGCCCGCCGGGCGGCGGCCGGGTGGACAGCGACCGGGTGGACAGCGGCCGGGTGGTCGGTCTCCGGCTCGAGGCGGAGAGGCTCGTAGCTCTGGCACGGGCGGAGCTTCCGCCTCCGTTCACCCGCGACGAAGGGTCCTGGCTCGCCGAGGGTTTCACGGCCTGGGCGATGCCGCGACGTGAAGACTCCCTCCCGCTGCGGAGCCGAGCTTCGACCGGAGACGGTGGACGAGACACCTCGGCGTTCGTCACCGTGGCGAGGCAGGCCAACACGAGGACTCTCGTCGATCTGGCAGCGCTCAAGTCGACGGCAGTCGACGGTCCGCCTGTGGCCGTCGGGGCCGCCCTGTCGGAGATAGTCGTCGAGCTCGCCACGCGAAGGTGGTCGGATCTCGGTGAACTGCTCCTCGTGGGGTTCGGGCGGGACCTCGAGCGTCTCGTCGGTACACGGTTCCTCGCGAACATGCACGAGGCGAGGGAAGCTCTCTCGGAGAGGCCGGGGAGCTCGTCGCTGTTCGGTCTCGACGAGGATGACGCCGACGCTTGTCCGGCGGGCCGCACGTCGAGATGCTTCGTCGTCGCCCCCGGGCTTCCCGGCACAGGGAACCACCTGATGCTGGCCGACTTCATCGCCCGCGCCGAACAGGCGCCGCGGACAGCCGTCGTGTGCTGCGACGTCACCGCGCCGGTACGGGCCGTGTGGCAGCTCAGCGCCCATCGCCAACCGCGCCTCGTCGAGATCCGGCGCCGCGGGAGGGTCGTCGGAGCGATTCCCTTGTCCGACGCGGTCACCGCCCAGCTGGCATCGCGCCGTTCGGCCTCGGCGACACGTCGGCGGTCCGACGACGACGAGGCGACGCTCGGCGGAAGCGTCCAACCAGGGCCGCTGCGCCGGGCTCCTGCAGCAGCGAGACGAGCCTTTCCGCCAGCCCTTCGCGCCACGCCCAGCCCTTCGGGAAGAGGGCGCAGCCCGGACGCCAGCGCGCCGATCTGCGCCGGCATCCGGGTGAACGTTCTCGGTCCTGTGGAGGTGAGAGGAACGGCCGACGACATCCGGCGACGAAGGACGGCCGTCGAGCTTATCGCGTACCTCGCGGTCCATCCCGAGGGCGTGCTCGGGGAGGTCCTTGCCGCGGCGCTCTGGCCGGCGAAGCGCATACCCGCTCAGTCGTTTGCGAACCGGCTGCACGAGGCGCGGACACTGCTCGGGCGCACGCCCGCGGGTGCTTCAAGGCTCGCTAGGCGGGGAGGGCTCCACCTGCTCGGCGAAGACGTCAGCTGCGATTGGACGGAGTTCCGCGCGCTCACCGCAGCGGGCAGCGGGACGGCGGAGTGGCGGCACGCTCTCGAGCTCGTCCGTGGGCGCCCGCTCCAAGGCCTCGCCGGCGGCGACTGGGCGATGCTCGAGGGGTTCAACGCCACGATCGAAGGCGCGATCGTCGACACTGCGGTCAACCTCTCAGAGGCCCTGCTCGAGGTGTCGGACACGATCGGGAGCGAGTGGGCAGCGCGCAGGGGACTCGTCGTGGCTCCGTGGGACGAGCGCCTCTACCGGCTGCTCATGCGCGCGGCCGATCGGAGCGGGAACCGCATGGGAGTAGAAGCCGTCCTCACGTCCCTCGCGCTCGCTCTCGACATAAGAGGCGATCCGCTCGCGGCCGTGCACCCGGCCACCTCCGAGCTGTACCGGCGTCTCATGACCCAGTACCGGGCCGGGGAGAGCGCCGCCCAGTAGCCTCGGACGGATGGGTCTCCTCGACGGAAAGCGCATCCTCGTGACGGGCGTCCTCACTGCCGACTCGCTGGCCTTCGGAGCCGCCAAGCTGGCCGAGGAAGAAGGGGCCGAGATCCTGCTGACGGGATTCGGGCGTGGCCTCTCGATCACCAAGCGGACGGCGTGCCGGTTGCCGGTCGAGCCGGACGTCCTCGAGCTCGATGCTTCCTCGCCGACCGACGCCGAGGCCGTGGCCAAGGAGCTCGCGAGACGTTGGGGATCGCTCGACGGGTTCGTGCACGCGATCGGTTTCGCTCCGGAGAGCTGCCTCGGGGGCGACATCCTGCGGGCCGACTGGCCCGACGTGGCGACGGCGCTGCAGGTGAACGCCTTCTCGCTGAAGCTGCTCGCGAACGCCTTCTTGCCGCTGCTCGAAAAGGCGCCAGGTGGGGCGGCCATCGTCGGCCTCGACTTCGACGCGACGGTGGCGTGGCCGGCCTACGACTGGATGGGCGTCGCCAAGGCCGCATTCGAGTCGCTCACGCGGTACCTCGCAAGAGATCTCGGCCGAAGAGGGATCAGGGTGAACCTCGTCGCTGCCGGGCCCGTGCGGACGATGGCGGCGAAGTCGATACCGGGATTCTCGACGTTCGAGGACGTCTGGGACGGGCGCGCCCCGCTCGGCTGGGACGTGCACGACCCGAGCGCCGTGTCGAAGGCCGTGGTCGCGCTCTTGTCGGACTGGTTCCCGAAGACGACCGGTGAGATCCTCCACGTGGACGGCGGCTTCCACTCGACCGGCGCCTGAGAGGTGCTCTGCTGACCCTCAGCGCGGCGAGCCTGCGGCGGAGATGAGCCGGAAGATCTCGCCCAGGTCGAGATGCGCCTCCACGAGGTCTGCAAGGCGGTCGATCTGCCCCTCTCGGGCGGCTGCGAAGCTCGCCCCCGAAGGAGTCCAGCGCTTGTGGCGCAGTGCCGCCACTTCTGTCACGAAGGCCGCGCGGAACTCGTCGCACTCGAACAGGCCGTGCAGGCTCGTGCCGACCACTCGCCCGTCGGCTGTTCGAGCGCCCTCGGGCCCGTTCCCGAACCCGTCCTCGAGGTAGGCGAAGGCGCGAGGCGTGCCCCGCACCCCGGCGAGGGGCTCGGTCTCCCCGTGGCGGATCTCGTAGCCCTGCACCTCCGATCCGAACGCCTTGCCGCGCCGGGGACGCGTCGTCTTCCCAGGCCCGAAGACGGTGCGCACGGGCAGGAGGCCGAGTGCTCCCACCCGGCCGGCGCGCGACTCGACTCCCCCGTCCACGATCTCCTCGCCGAGCATCTGGTAACCGGCACAGATGCCGAGGACGACCGGGCCCCCGGGACGGCGAGCCGCGCGGCGGACCTCCCCGGCGAGCCCACTCTCGCCCAGCCAGGCGAGGTCGGCGACGGTCGTCTTCGATCCGGGCACGATGAGCAGGTCGGGGTCACCGAGCGCCTGGCCCGAGCGGACGAGGCGGAGGGACACTGCAGGTTCGAGTCGTAGCGGGTCGAGGTCGGTGAAGTTCGCGATGTGCGGCAGGGCGACCACGGCTACGTCGATCACGTCCGAGTGGGCAGCGGCTGCGACTGCGGGAGCGGCGAGTGGCCGCACGGCCTCGTCCATGCCGAGCGAGTCCTCGGCGTCGAGGCCGAGGTCTCTCGCGTACGGCACCACGCCGAGCACGGGCCTGCCGGTTCTCGCTTCGAGTTCCTCGATGCCGCGCTCCAAGAGGCGCGGGTCTCCCCGGAACTTGTTGATGACGTAGCCCTTCACGGCGCCTGCCAGATCCTGCGGCAGGATTCCGACCGTCCCGTACAAGGCAGCGAACACTCCGCCGCGCTCTATGTCTCCGACGAGGATGGCCGGCGTGCCGGTGGCCACGGCGAGCCAGAGGTTCGCGAGGTCGCTTGCGAGCAGGTTCACCTCCGCCGGGCTGCCGGCGCCCTCGGCCACTACCACGTCGAAGCGCGAGCGGAGGTCCGCGAACGCCTCGAGGACGACGGGCCGAAGGTCCTCGGCGCGCGAGCGTGCGTAGGAGGAGGGATCCGTTTCGCCTGCGGGGCGGCCCATCACGACGACCTGGCTGCGCTGTCCGATCATGGGCTTCAGCAGCACGGGGTTCATCGCCGGTTCCGGCTCCACCCGCGCGGCGACGGCCTGGATGGCCTGCGACCGCCCGATCTCGTGCCCCGAAGGCGTGGCGAACGAGTTGAGCGACATGTTCTGCCCCTTGAAGGGAGCGGCCTTCACGCCCCTGCGCACGAGCACCCGGCACAGACCCGTGACGAGGTGGCTCTTGCCGGCGTCGCTCGCCGTGCCGCAGACGAGGAGCGCTCCTCTCAGCCCGCCCTGCGGGCTCTTCGGCACAGCTGCCTCGGCGTTCACTCCCGCGACGCCCGGGAAGCGGTGGCCCCGAGGGAGCGCCACGCGAGGGCCGTAGGAGCGGTCGCCACGGCTCCTCTCGGCGACAGGTCGAGCAACGGGCCGGCGGCAGCTCCTCCCGCGAGCCCGCCGGCAGCGAAACCCGCACCTTCGCCGCGACGGTCCTGCCACACGCACCTCTCGCCCATCGTCATGAACCGGCCGAACGGAGCATCTGGGTGCGGCGCGAGCGGTTCGTCACCGATCGGGACGTACATGCCAGGAGCCGACGCCGTGCTCGCAGACCATCGCGCCCCTCGACCTCCGACCCGGTTCACCACTTCGCCACCGCCACTGTCGATCCGAGGTCCTGAGAAGGGCCCGCTGCGCGGAGTAAATCGCCCGGCAGGGCGGCCACGAGGCTACCGGCACCGCCCGGCCCGCGGGCCTGCGGGCTCGTCAAGGGACCCGGCGATCGGCTCAACTCGCGGTTCGGGCCGTACCCTCGCGCCTCGGGCTGCCGGCGTCGTCGTCGCAGCCGTCAGTTAGGGTGACTGGGCAAACGCCCGACCGGTGGAGCAGCTTCTCCGGCGGCGTGCTGGCGGCGTGGCCGAGTGGTTTAGGCAAGGGCCTGCAAAGCCCTGTACCCGGGTTCGATTCCCGGCGCCGCCTCCAAGCCCCTGCCAGGTATAGTGCCTGTTCAGGGGCCTTTTTTGGTTGTATCGGTGGTGACCGGGTTCGACCGGGAATGACCCCCCGGAAGCCCCTGGTCTTGCTCCCACTCGCTCCCAATTTGCTCCCGGGAGGATGACCATGGGTTTCGTCGGTGGGATTGTCTGCGGCCAGCTGCACCCAGCCCCGGGAGCGGGGAGCCGTGAGTCCAGACACGATTCCCAACACTGCGCCGCTGGCGCTTGGGTCGGCCCCGACCTCGAAAGGTCCGGCAGCAAAGATCAGCAAGTCGGCGGGTCCGGCCAGATCTGCTGCGGAGAGTGAAGCGTGACGTGGACTTGGAGCCGGCTCGGGCCGCAACAGGGTCGAGCCGGCAGATCGATAGAGAGCCGTGGGTGGTCGACGAGGTTCGAGCCGGCCCCGGGCGGGTCGATGACGGGCGTGATGCCGAGCGCTCGCAGCTGGTCGGCGGGACCGGTACCCGAGCGGGCGAGGATCCGGGGGGCTGGCGTAGGTTCCTGCTGCGAGCACCACGCAGCCAGCTTCGATGACAGTTCCGTCCAAGAGGCAGTCCCCCGTCGTCCGCATCCCCCGGCACTCGCACACAACCAGCCGAACCACCCCCGACGACTACAACGTCATGCCCCATTCGACCTACCGACACCCGCACAGCCCTGACAGCGTGCCAAGAACAGCCGACCGGGAAGCCCTGTCATCCGGACGATCGAGAACAAGCACGCAGGACATCGTCCCCCGAAAGCTCGTTGTCGCGCCCCATCGACGAGTCGGCGTTCACGCCCGGAAAGATGACCTGGCGAGGTCGCACCAGTGCTCGCCGTCGCTCGTTCTGAGCAGCGCCTCGCCCTGCAGCAGCAGCCAGCCATGGAGTCTCCCCACGAAGTCGAACTCTGCGCCGCAGCTGGCATTGGCCGGGAGAAACTTGCCTCTAGGCCGCCTCTAGAGCCGGTGTCGAGCGGAGACCAACGCCGACCGCCGTCAGAAGAGCTGGTTACCTCGGTCGTCGTCGCGAGATAGAGCCTGTCGCCAGGGCCTATCGCGGCCATGAGGAAGTCGGCGATCGGAAGGCCAGAGCGATCTGCTGCCTGAGGTCCCCGCCACGTTGCCACCTCGCTCCAGGACAGTCCTGCATCTGCGGAGTCGGTGACGATCTTCGGACTCTTGTTCACACCGCCCTCACCAGCGCAGATGGCTACGAGTCCACCCCCGCCAGTCGCAAGCACGGCGTCGATGCGGAAGTCTCCACAGAGCGTGGCGAGGGGCGACCAGGGCGACCCAAACCGCCTGGCCGACCTTGGGCGCCGGATCGCCGGGTGGCTGGCCCCCCGCCTCGAGGCGGACGGAGCCGTGTCCATTGCCCCGGTGCGCACCCCACCCCTCAACGGGTCCTCCAACCAGACCCTCCTGATCGACGCCACGTGGAAGGCAGGCGGCCAACCGAGATCGAGGGGGTTCGTGGTGCGGATGGCGCCGAGGGGCCGGCGGCTCTACCACGTCTACGACCTGGCACTGCCGGCGACGACCGACCCCGCACAGATCGCCGCGCATCTGCGCCTCGCGAAAAAGCAGGCAAAGGCAGAGGAGAACCCCCTCCTCGTTATCTTCTCGACCTACCAGTCCCTCGACCGCGTCGCC
>JAJYVX010000058.1 GCA_021791795.1 Actinomycetes bacterium
TCTCCCGCTCGCGCCGATGTCGGCCGAGCCAGGATCGAGTCCAAACCACTGAAAGTGGTGGATCCCGGAGAGGGGGGGTCAGTTTTCGACCGGTGACGGGGGGTCAGTATTCAGGCGGCGGCGACAACGGAGCCGGCGAGACATGTCGCGGTGCGAGGCCTGAACGCCATGATGGCCTTAGCTGATCGGCGTGAGTGGAGAACCGACCAGACGTCGATGGTCGGGGGAGGTGGCGCACCTCGTCTCCGGCCGCTGACCCCGGCCGCCGCCCCTGCCCGCCGTGGCACCCGCGCCGTGATCGGCAAAGCTTCACAACATGCCACTACATGCCCACCGAGAAGACGACTCTCCCCTCGCCACGCGGCCGCAGTTCGCCGAGGCAGGTGAGACGAGAAGGGTTCCCCGCAACAGGCTGCCGGCCCGCGGCATGCCGGCAGAGGTGGCCTACCAGGTCATCCACGACGAACTGCTGCTCGATGGAAGTTCACGCCTCAATCTCGCCACCTTCGTCTCGACCTGGATGGAGCCGGCAGCGGCGCGTCTCATGACGGAGTGCGCCGACAAGAACATGATCGACAAGGACGAGTACCCGCAGACGGCCGAGATCGAGCGGCGCTGTGTGGGCATGCTCTCCGAGCTGTGGCATGCGCCCGGTCACGGGCGGGCGACGGGCTGTTCGACGACCGGGTCCTCGGAGGCGGCCATGTTGGCAGGCCTGGCCCTCAAGTGGCGCTGGCGGACGAGACGCCAGGCAGCCTCGCAGTCCGCCGAGCGACCGAATCTTGTCATGGGCACGAACGTGCAGGTCTGTTGGGAGAAGTTCTGCCGGTACTTCGACGTCGAGGCTCGCCTCGTGCCCGTCGGTCCGGACGCCACGCACCTCGAGGCCGCGCAAGCCGCTGAGGCCTGCGACGAAGACACGATCGGGGTGGTGGCGGTGCTCGGCTCGACCTACGACGGCGCGTACGAACCGGTGGCAGAGATCTGCAAGGCCCTCGACGAGCTGTTCGCGTCGAGCGGCATCGACGTGCCGGTGCATGTCGACGGCGCTTCGGGAGGCTTCGTCGCTCCCTTCCTCGATCCCGATCTCGAGTGGGACTTCCGCCTGCCGAGGGTGGCCTCCATCAACGCCTCCGGACACAAGTACGGTCTCGTCTATCCGGGAGTCGGCTGGGTCGTGTGGCGGGACGAGGACGCCTTGCCGGGCGATCTCGTGTTCGACGTCTCCTACCTCGGCGGCCACATGCCGACCTTCGCGCTCAACTTCTCGCGCCCCGGCGCACAGGTGATCGGCCAGTACTTCAACTTCCTGCGCCTCGGGCGCGAGGGCTACCGCGAGGTGCAGCAGGCGTCACGCGACACGGCCCAGTGGCTCGCGGGGCGTCTGGAGCGAAACGGGCCGTTTCGCCTCGTCTCTCGCGGTGAGGGGATCCCCGTCTTCGCCTTCGAGGTCGACGGGGACGAGCCTTGGGACGCCTACGAGCTCTCGGACCTCTTGCGCGGCCACGGTTGGCTCGTACCTGCGTACACGCTGCCGCCGGCACTCGACAGCCGGGTGGTGCTACGGGTAGTCGTTCGCAACGGCTTCAGCCGGGACATGGCCGAGCTCTTCGCCGGTGCCGTGCACGACTGCGTGACGCAACTGCGCCACTCCCACCGCGGCCAGGCCTCCGCCCGGCACACGACGTTCCACCACTGACCTCCGCTGTGCTGCCCGCCCGAGCTCCGTCGCTCGGATCGGCGAGGATTGTCCGATGGAAGTGAGGTTTCTCAAAGACCCGGGCGAGTTCGCCGACACCATCGCGTCGTTCTTGGCGGGCGACCCCTTCACGACGAGCGTCCTCGGCACCACGCTGAGCCTCGTGATCTCGGGGGAGATCGTGCTCGACGGCGACAACCTCTGGATAGCAGCGTTCGGGGAGGACGGGGCCCTCGCCGGGGCCGCGATGCAGACGCCGCCATTCAACGTCTTCATGCCGCGCCTGCCCGGCGGTGTGTCGTCGGCCGTCGCCGCCGCCTTGGCGGAGATGCGGCGTCGGATCCCAGGGGTCAACGGAGAGACCGGGTCGGTCCGCGAGTTCCTCGCCGCCTGGCGCGAGCTCACGGGTGAGGACTCCGTGTTGAAGCGGGCGCAGCGGATGTACCGGCTCGGGCAGCTGTCGCCGCCGGCGAACGTTCCCGGATCGGCCCGGTTGGCGGCAGCCGGGGACATCGACCTCGTCCACGAGTGGTCCGTGGCATTCGCGGCGGAGGCAGGCGCCACCCACATGCCCGACCTGCGCGCCGACGCGGTGAGGAAGGTTTCCACCGGCAGGATCTGGCTCTGGACCGACGAGTCAGGGCTGCCCGTGTCTCTTGCCGGCGTGAGCCGACCTGCCTGCGGCGTCGCGCGGGTCGCCCCCGTCTTCACGCCTGCGGCGTCGCGAAGCCACGGTTACGGGTCGGCCGTGACCGCTCGGGCGTCCAAGGCTGCCTTCGAGGAAGGAGCAGAGCACGTGGTGCTCTACACGGACCTGGCGAACCCGGTTTCGAACTCGATCTACCAGCGCATCGGTTACGTGGCCGATCACGACGCCGAGGAACACCGGGTGGTCGCGGCGCTCTCGTAGGCGGCTGTGGCTGGGGCGGGTGTCGCCGGCATGCTCGGCCAGGAGAGCTGACTGACAGTCAACTCGTCCGGCACGGTCGCGGCCTGCCATCCTGATGCACGTCCGGAGCGAAGAAGGAGGTCTGCGGTGTTCGGGAGTGGGGGCACGGCACTCTTGAACGAGGCGCAGCTCGACCTCGTGGACGAGAACGCCATGAAGATCCTCGAAGAGATCGGGGTGGAGATGCGCCAACCCGAGGCGCTCCGTCTCCTCGAGTCCGAGGGGCAGCGGGTCGAGGGCACGCGGGTGCGCTTCGACCGCCACTTCGTGCGCGAGATGGTCTCGAAGGCACCTTCGTCCTTCGTGCTCCACAGCCGCAACGAGGACCGCTCGGTCACTCTCGGGAACGGCTCGCTTGTGCACACGCCGTCCGGAGGCTCCCCGTTCTGCTCGGACCTCGAGCGGGGCCGGCGCGACGGGACGATCGCCGACCACGTCGAGCTCGTGAAGATGACCCATGCGGCCCGCCAGCTCACCTGCCAGCAGAGCGGCGTGGTCGAGGCGGCGGATCTCGACGACCGGAGCCGCCATCTCGCCATGGACTACGCGATCCTCCGGTACTCGGACAAGCCGTACATCTGCTACGGCGGCTCGGGTCGCCGGGCGGCTGACGCCGTGGAGCTCGCAGCCATCACCTGCGGGGGGCGGGAGGCGCTCGAGCAGGCGCCGCGACTGATCGGGGTCGTCAACTCGAACAGCCCCCTCGTGTGGGACGGAGCGATGCTCGATGCGCTCAGCGTGTGGGCGGAGGCGAACCAGGCGATCGCCGTTACGCCCTTCCTCCTCGTCGGCGCGACTGCCCCGGTCAGCCTCGCGGCAGGGCTCGCCCAGCAGGTGGCCGAGGCGCTCTCGGGCATCTCCCTCGCCCAGCTGATCCGACCGGGGACTCCCTGCCTCTACGGCTCGTTCCTGAGCGCAGTCGACATGCGCTCGGGCGGACCCGCGTTGGGAATGCCCGAGGGCGTGCTCGGCACGATCGCCGGTGGCCAGTTGGCCCGGCGCTACGGCCTCCCCTACCGTGGCGGCGGGGGGCTCTGCTCGGGGATGGCGGTCGACGCGCAGGCGGCGTCCGAGTCGCTCAACATGCTCTGGGCCACCTATCTGTCGGCGTGCGACCTCGTCCTGCACGCCGCCGGCTGGCTCGAGACCGGGCTCACGACGAGCTACGAGAAGCTCGTGCTCGACCTCGAGGTCATCTCCATGCTGGAGGTGATGCGGGGCGGGATCGCCTTCGACGACGAGCACTTCGCCCTCGATGCGATCAAGGACGAGGGACCGGGAGGCATGTTCCTGGCGGCGCCGCACACGCTCGAGCACTTCCGCGAGTGGGTGTTCATGAGCCCGTTGTTTCGCAGCGACGCCTACGTGAACTGGGTGAAGCAGGGCCAACCGACGGCGGACCAGCGCGCCACGGCTTTGTGGAAGAAGCTGCTCGACTCCTACGAGGACCCCGGGTTGGACGAGGGAGTCGACGAGGAGTTGTCGAGTTTCGTCGCGAAGCGCGAGGAGGAGCTCGAACTGTCGGGCGAGTAGCGGGTCGATCCAATCAGGACGCCGGAGAGCGCCGGATCGTGCCGCCTGCGTCATAGACGAGCCGTTGCCCGGCGATCCGAGCTTCGGGGGTCGGCTCGTGCGGGACGAGGCGGCCGCTGTGGAAGAGGTGCAGGACGCCGGTCGCCCGAAGCAGCACGAGAGCATCGGCGAGGAGCCTTCGATGACACTTCCACCAGAGGGTCTCCGAGCACATGACGGCGGTCCGCTGCCGGCGCGAGATCTCGAGCAGCGAGTCGAGGCCGGAGCGACACTCCCCCCCACCCATCCAGTCCGCGTACCCCTTGAACGCCTCGTTGCGAAGGGCCGTGTTCGGGGAGTCGGCTGCGGCACGCCGCCGCCCGCCGAGCCGAGGCTCCCAGGAATAGGCGATCCCGGCGGCAGGAAGCCACCGCTCCAGCTCCTGGCGCCCGTACTGGGGGTTGCGCCGGCTGCCCGGAAGGCTGCGAACGTCGACGACGTGCTGCACGCCGGCTCCCTGCAAGAGGCTGATCATCGAGGCGTCTTCGAGCGTGCCGTGGCCGACGGTGACGATCTCCGGCCTCATCTCGCCAAGGTAGCTGCGGACCGCCGGTCGGCTTCCGTCGCCTGCCCTCAAGCCTCGAGGCAGGCGGGCGATGAAGTGACCTTGCGCTACCCGTCGACACTCCGATGGAGCCGACCATCTGGTGCCGTGTCCGGGTGCTCGGTCCGGGTGGGGCTGCCGTTCATGCGTTCGCGGTTGCGGGGCATTCACGCCCGGACATCGCCGCAGTGGCCGCCGTAGCTTCGGCAGCCCTTCACGCCCGCCGCATCGTCGGCCGGGTGGTGCTGAGCGACGTCTCGCCCGAGATGGCCGAGTTGCGCGACCTCGTGCGCCTACCCGTCGAGGTGGAGCGGCAGCCCGAACGAAGGGAAGAGCGCCTCGAGCTCGAGCAGGTGCAGGAAGAAACTCAGCTCGGCGATCCTCCCATCCACGACCTCGACGATCTGTAGCGCCCATGGTTGGAAACCGCCGCTCGGACCCGGCTTGTACTGCGCGAAGGCCGGGCAGCCGTTCGCCTCCACGGCGATCAGCCTCGAGCCCCGACACGTGCTCGGCGCAGGCTGGAGCATGAACTCGCCGATGTTCCAGGCCCCCTGCAGCCACATGGCGAAAGGCGGCATCGACTGGACGGCGTCGTCGTGGAGCAGCCGGACGAGCGCTTCGATGTCGTAGCGCTCGAAGGCGTCGACGTACCGCTTGAGGAGGTCGGTATCCACCTCATCGAGTGGTCCGGGATGCGGTCCCCGGGGCAGCGCCGAAAGGGTCGAGCGCGCCCGTTGGAGGGCGCTGTTCACGGCTGCCACCGTCGTGTCGAAGAGGTCGGCGGTTTCGGCGGCCGGCCAGCGCAGCACGTCGCGGAGGATGAGGGTCGCCCGCTGGCGCGCCGGTAGGTGCTGCAGGGCCGTGACGAAAGCCAGCCGCACGGACTCGCGCTGCTCGGCGTGCTCCGCAGGATCGCCGGCATCGAGATCGATGCGCGAGCTCTGCACCGGCGTCACCCAGGGGAACTCCGCTCTCGGCTGCCCGATGTTCCGCTCGTCCGGCGGCGACGACGGGCCGAGCTCCATCGGCCGGGCACGTCGCTGGACCTGCCGGCTCATGTCGATGCAGACGTTCGTCGCTATCCGGTAGAGCCACGAGCGCACGCTCGACCGGCCCTCGAAATCGGCGGCATGCCGCCAGGCCAGCACCATTGTCTCCTGCACCGCGTCCTCGGCCTCGAAGCCGGACCCGAGCATCCGGTAGCAGTAACCGGTCAACTCTCGCCGGAAGGGCTCGAGATCGAGGGTCGCCGTGCCCGCCGCCTGCTCAGCCACGTGGCCGACCATAGCAAGGCCGTGTCGTAGCGGACAGGGGCTCGTGCTGGCGACGTCGGCGCCGGTGCGTGCGCCGCCGCCTGCGTCTGCGCCGCGCCAGGCGTCTGCGCCGGCGTGTGCGGTCAGGGGATGCGGGTGTCGTGGATGAGCTTCGCCTGGGCTAAAGCCTCGGCGCTGACGTCGGCCTCCCTCACCGGCTTGACAAGCGCCCAGTGTGGGCCGATCGGGCAGCGCTGGAACCGGTACCAGCCGAGGCGAACGGCCTTGAGCGATGCACCGGGCACCCACGTCGTCGTGAAGAGATGGCCCTGGCGACACCTGACGAGCGTGCTCCGGCCGAAGCGGTAGCCCTGCCAGGTCGCCCACAAGGTGCCTACGAGGTAGCCGGCTGCTACGACGACCAGCGCGCGCCAACGATTCTTCTTCATCCGATCATTGTGTGCCCCAACCCGTCGTCGAAGCCAGGGGCGAAGGTCACGTGCCGGCCCTCCGCCTGCTGCCTGTTCACCGCGCCGCAGCGCACCGGACCGCACCCCTGCCACCGCATCCGCCCTGGCAGCGCATCCGCTGTGGGCTCGCAATTCCTGAGGAGTTGCCGCCCCGCTCGTGCGCTAACCCTTCAGGATCTGCGCGGCGCCCTCCGTGTGCCACCGAGCCACGCCGGCTCCGGCACTTCCTGGGGAGTTGCCGCCCCGCTCGTGCGCTAACCCTTCAGGATCGTTCGGCCAAGCTGCCGAAGCTGAGGAGACCTGTGCACAACTGCCTCGAATCTGGGGAGGAGCACAGGCACTGCCGGGTAGGTAGCGCGGTATCGCGCTCCGAGACCATCGAGCGCAATGGTGACGAGCCGCCTCACGGCAGTGATCCTCCGAGCAGCAACCGACAACGGCGGCTACGTGTGTAGCGGGGATGCGCGGGAGCTCGGCCTCGACGCTCGCATCCTGGCCCGTCTCGCGGACAGCGGCGTACTTACGCGCCTGGCCCGGGGCCTCTATGCGCTACCGGGCGTGGACACCCATCACCTCGGTCGTCAGTCGGTTCGGCTGGCTCACGTGGCGGTTCATACGGGAGGCGCCATCTCACACACGTCCGCCGCCCGCGTCTATGGCTTCACCCAGAGTTCACTCACGACAGATCACCTGACAGTGCCGAGTTCCGTCTACCGCGGCGTGCCCACAGGCATCGTTCTTCATCGAACGGCTGTCTTCCGGCCGGTCGACGTCCGACGCCACTCCGGGCTACTGCTCACCTCGCCGGCGCGTACTCTCGTCGATCTCGCAGGTGGGAGGGCGGCACTCTCCGACGGCGGGCTTGTCGACCTGTTCGACCACCTCGTCTCACTGCGGCTGCTCGCGGCTCGGGACCTGCCGGACTACATCGCCGGCACGGCACACCTTCCGGGCATCCCGCGCACGAGGCGTCTGTTCGCGCACGTGATCGACGGCGGGAAGGTCGAGAGCTTGGCCGAGCGCAGGTTGGTCACGCTGATAGGGGAAGCCGGCCTTCCGGTGCCCACGACCCAGTTCGTTCTCCGCGCACGAGAAGGCGGCTTCGTGGCCCGGCTCGACATCGCCTGGCCGGATCGCACGCTCGCCGTCGAAGTGGACGGCTACAGGTACCACTCGGGCACGAAGGCGTTCCGCCACGACCGGGAGCGGGCAACTCTCATCCAGTTGCAGGGATGGACGCTCTACCGCACGACGCCAGCCGAGATAGCCGACGGCGCGCCGGCCCTGATCGAGGCGCTGCACCGAGCCCTCCTCGCAACCGGGCACAATTAGCGAAACGCAGCCTTACCTCGACACACCCTCGACCGCCACCCATCCGCCCGGACACCCGCCACCCACCAACTCACGCGAGGCACCCTTGTTCGACTACACAGCCCTGGACGAGACCATCGGCCGCTACATCCGGCCGGACACGTTCCCGCTCGGCATCCGCATGCTTCGGCCAGAAGAGCCCGTGCCCGACGGTGTGCGCCAGCCGAGCCGCGACGTCGGAGAGCAGTGGATCGTCTGCCAGTCGATCGGGATCGCCCGCAGGTACGGATGGTCGATCGCCGTCGGCAAGGAGGACGTCATCTGCCCCCTCGCCGCCGTCGCGTTCGGCTTCCGCCGGTCGAACGAGCGGTTCGACGCGGGCGAAGCGGCGATCGGGATGTACTGCAGCGATGCCGAACCGGCTAGGCGGCTGGAGCAGGCCACCTGGCGCTTCGAGCCGCTCAAGTACGAGCGCCTCTGCGTCGCGCCGCTGAGCCGGATGACCTTCGAGCCGGACGTGGTCGTGGTCTACGGGAACAGCGCGCAGGTCATGCGCCTCGTGAACGCCGCGCTGCACGAGCGAGGGGGACGCATCGAGAGCTCATCGGGGGGCCGCCTCGACTGTGCCGAGCTGGTCATTCAGACGATGCGCCAGAACGAGCCGAAGGTGGTGCTGCCGTGCAACGGGGACCGCGTCTTTGGCATGGCCCAGGACACCGAGATGGCGTTCGCCTTCCCGAGCGACCGTTCGCAGGAGATAGCCCGGGGTCTGGAAGCAACCCACAAAGGCGGCGTCAGGTTTCCCATACCTGTCGCGATGCGCCGCACCGTGACGATGCCGCCCAAGTATCAAGAGCTGCTCGCATCCTTGGCAGAGCACGCCGATGCCGGCGAGGTCCGCGTCCGCCCCTGAGTTCGCCTCCGCCCGGCCTATCCGCCTGTCAGCGGCCGGGCAGGACCGGCATGGGCTGCGAAACGTCGAAACCGACGGCGCTACACGTCCCACCCGGCGTCGACCGGGATGTCATGGCCGGTGATGTTGCGTGCACCGTCGGACACGAGGAAGAGGATCGCCGCGGCGACGTCCTCCTCCTCCACGAAGCGGCCGAGTGCGGTCTGCGACGCGAAGTCCGCGTACACCTCTTCCGGCGTCCGGCCGGTCCGCTCGGCCTTCAAGCGCACGATTCGGTCCATCCGGGCACCGTTGGTCACATTCGGGCAGACGTCGTTCACTGTTATGTCGTGCGGCCCGAGCTCGAGCGCGAGAGTACGCGTGAGACCGCGGACTGCCCACTTGGATGACGAGTAGCCGCTTCGGTTCCGGTAGCCGCGGAGGCCGGACGTGCCGGCCAGGTTGACGATGCTCCCCCCGCCGGCGTCCTTCAGGTGCGGGATGGCGTGCTTGCAGCAGAGGAACGTCCCCACCACGTTGAGCTCGAGGATCTTGCGGAACTCCCCGACCGGGTAATCGCTCGCCGGCGTCTCGATCGGGCCGGTGCCACCGGCGGTGTTCACGAGGATGTCCAGCCTGCCGAAGCTTTCGATGACGGCCGTGATCATGGCCTCGACATCTGCCTCGTCGGTGACGTCACAACGCAGCGCGAGAGTCGACCGGTCGGGATACTTGGAGTCGAGCAGCGCTGCATGGGCGTCGAGCGCAGAGGAGTCTCGTCCGACGAGAGCGAGGTTCGCCCCCTCGGCTGCGAGACGCTCCGCCGTCACAGCGCCTATTCCCTTGCCGCCCCCCGTGACGATGGCGACCTTCTTCGAGAGAGGGCTTCCGTTCATGCCCGCTTCCTCCTCTGGTACATGAGTGAACCGGCTGTGCTCTTCACTTGCGGCACCGAACAGCCGAGTGCCATCGCAACTTCCCGTGCGGCGGCTTCGGCGAGCTGAAGCGCCCGGTGCACGACCTCATTGCTGAGACGGGCGCTCGGGGCAGCGACGCCGAGAGCGCACACGACGTCCGAGTCCGACAGGACGGGCACGGCTATGCCCCACACGCCGATGTTCGTCTCCTCGTAACTGGTGGCGAAACCTCTCTCCCTCGTCAGCTCGATCTCCGCCTTCAACTTGCGTCCATCGACGAGGGTCGAGCGGCAGAGCCGCTCCAGTGGTCCTGCGATGATGGCGCTCGCCTCGGACGCCGGCATGAAGGCGAGGAGGGCCTTCTGAGACGCGCCTGCGTGGAGCGGCACCTGACGGCCCGGCTCGACCGAGAGGCGCAGCGGCTGCAGGCTCTCCACCCGCTCGAGGCAGACGCTCGCGGTACGGCTGGGGCTGAGAACGGTCAAGAGAGCCGTCTCGTCGAGAGCGCGGGCCAGATGCCTCAACGGCTCGAGAGCCACGGTGCGCAGGTCCGCCACGGCGCGAGCCCGCACGCCGAGACCGAGCGCAGCCGGGCCGAGTCGGAACCGCTTCGTCTGGCTGTCCTGCGAGACGTAACCGAGCTTGCGGAGAGCCGAGAGGATGCGGTGAGTGGTCGGGACTGGTAGCCCGAGCTTCCGGGCGACGTCGCTCGTCGGCCACTCCGGCTGGGCTTCGTCGAAGACCGCGAGGATCGCGAAGGTCCGCTCGAGGACCTGGAAGCCCGTACGCGGCTCAGCCGAGGCGGCACCCGCGGCCGAGGCACCGGAGAGGACACCGTCAGCCCTGCTGGGAGGGCTGACGGTGGCGCCGCCATCTCCGACGAGGCTGCCCGCGGGTGCCTCATCCCTCCCCGGCTCTGCAGCCGCAGCCGGCATCAAGTTCACGCTCAACCCCGGTCGGCCGCCTGGTCGGCTACTGCAAGGGCCTTGTCGAGCGCATCGAACATGGTCTCCAGTTCCGCATCGGACACGACGAGCGGTGGGGCGAGGAACACCGACGTCTGCTCGCCGCTCGTGGCTATGAGTGCACCTTCGCGCAAGGCTTCGGCCACGACCCGGCTCGCAAGCGGTTCGGTCTCCTGCCCGCGCCACTCACGCCAGTCGGGACCGTTCAGCTCGATGGTCCAGTGCATACCCCTCCCGTCGACACGGGCGACTCCCGGGTGGGCGCCTGCCATCTCGGAGAGGCGGCCGAACATGACCTTGTCGAGCTCGAGCGCCCGCCGGTAGATGCCCTCGCTCGCCGAGACGGCGAGGTGCGCACGGATGGACGCCATGGCGACCGGATGCGAGCGGTAGGTCGAGTAGCTCTGCCAGCTGGATCCTTCGAGCAACTCGAGCACCCGCTGCGAGAACACGACGGCGCCGCCGGCAGCTCCGCCGGCCGTCATGCACTTGCCGAGAGTGACGAAGTCCGGTCTCGACTTGGCGTGCTGGAACTGGAACCAGCCGCCGACTCGTCCGAAGCCCGTGACCGTCTCGTCGGCGACCCAGAAGGTGCCGGCGGACCGTGCCAACTCCGCCACGGCGTCCTGGTACTCCGGCACGTGGTACGTACCGCCCTGGCTGTAGTCGAGCAGCACGGCCGCCGCTCCGTCGAGCTCGGTCGAGGTGGTCGAGCGCCAAGCACCGTCGAGCGGGATGCCTGGATCCCCGGAGACCCGCGAACCCTGCGGGCAGGCGATCTCGCGCACCTCGGCAAGGCGCGGCGCCGGCAGGATGCGCTCGGGCGAGGAGAGTCCACCATGCCATTGCGGCTGCACGGTCATCTCACGGGCGAGCCCCGCCCCTCCGTGGTAAGCGCGCTCGCGAGTGACGAGCGGACGACGGCCGGTCAGGGCCTGGCTCAAGGACAGCACTGCGTCGTTCGCCTCGCTCGCGCTGATGAAGAACCTGACGGCCCCCGCCCAGTCCTCGCCGGCGAAGGCGACGGCGAGGAGGTCGTCGGCCGCCTCGTCCCGTTCGGCCCAGCGCCACCCTTCGTTCACGACCGGCGAGTCGGCCGCCCGCCGGACCGCCTCGATGATCGCCGGATGCCGGTGGCCGAGCGGTGCCGCGGTGTTGCTCGCATCGACGACGCGTCGGCCGTCGTCGAGCAGAAACGATGCTCCCTCGCCTCCGACTATGCGCGGGCTCGCCGAGTCGCCTGTCGTGAGGCTCGTCGAGAGGAGGTGTCCCCCGCTCATGTCACCGCCTACCCGAGCGGCCGGCCGCCGACGCCGAACCGCGAAGCCGGAACGCCGTCGATCACGACCCATATGTCCTTCCGGGCGTCCTCGCCGAACACCTCGCACATGGCGTCGGTGAGCCCGGTGATGAGCTTTTCCGCCACTTCCGGCGACTCGAATCGCCGATCCACCGCCTTCACTTCGATCAAAGGCATTTCCTGACCCCCTGTCGTGCAGCGCTTCGCATCAACTGTCGCCTGATGCTATCGTGCCATCCGTTCGATGAGAAATCATTTCGCTAGGTGAAAGCCTGCGATCGACACCCAGGGAGGCGCGATGGACCGTCCTGACCTCGAGCTGCTGCGCGGCGCCATCGACATGCACGCTCACACTGCGCCGGCGCTCTTCAACCGCCACATCGACGACGCTGCGCTGGCAGACAGTGCGGTGGAGTACGGGATGCGGGGTTTCGTCCTGAAGGACCACGACGCGTCGACGACCGGCCGCGCGTACTACGTGAACCGCATGTATCCCGACGTCGAGTCGATCGGTGCGGTGGTGCTCAACCGCTCCGTCGGAGGGCTCAACCCCTACGTCGCCGAGGCCGCGATCCACTACGGCGCGAGGGTCGTCTGGATGCCGTCGAACCATTCGAAGCACCACGCCGAGTACTTCTCGATGCCCGACTACCCGCAGTTCGGGCGCCTCCGCAAGCAGCTCCCCGGTGAAGGGGTGACCGTGTTCGAGGAGGACGGCAAGACGCTCAAGAAGGAGGCTCGCCAGATCTGCGAGATCGTCGCGGAGAACGACGTTGCCCTTGCCACGGGCCACCTCTCGCTCGCCGAGATCACGACCCTTCTCGAGGCGGCGCGCCAGGCGGGGGTCACACGGTTCATCGTCACTCACGCCAACTGGTCGCTCTGCAAGCTCGACCTCGAAGTCCAAAAGGACCTCATCGCGAAGGGAGCGACGATCGAGTACGTGGCCTCGTCTTGCGTCTCGCCCATCTTCTGGGAGCAGCAGCCCGACGAGCTGGCGCAATGGATCACCGAGCTCAAGGGCGAGAACATCGTCTTCGGCTCCGATCTCGGCCAGTACGCCGGTCCACCCCACCCCGAAGGGCTGCGCATGCTTCTTGCCGCCCTACTCGAGCTCGGCGTGCCCTACGAGTACCTCGAGAAGACTATGAAGTGGAACAGCGAGAAGGTGCTCGGCCTGGAGCCGAGTTGGGCGCCGGCGATCCCGAAGAGCTGAGAGACGGGGGACGGCGGTGTTCGTTAAGCCTTTCCGTTACGAGCGTGCCGAGGATCTCGCGCACGCGTGCGAGATCCTCCGCAGCCACGGCGACGGGGCGAAGGCGATCGCTGGAGGGCAGAGCCTCATGCCCATGTTGAACACCGGTCTTTTGGATTGCGAAGTCCTGGTCGACATCTCGCACATCGATCTCGAGGACGTGGGGGTGCGGGACGGCTACCTCGAGTTGGGTGGGCTCGTGAGGCACGCCCGGCTCGCGAGTGACAGCCGGGTGGCAAACAGCCAGCCGCTCATCGCCACCGCCGCACGGCACGTGGGAAACGCCAGGGTGCGGAACCGCGGCACGCTCGGTGGCAGCCTGGCTCATGCCGACCCATCGGCTGAACTGCCTCTCGTGATGACCGCCATAGGTGCGAAGGTGCTCGCGAGCAACGGGTCGGAGGTACGTGAGATCGCGGCCGAGGAGCTCGCGACCTCCTTCCTGTCGACGCAACTGGCGGAAGACGAGCTCGTCGTGGCCGTGCGCGTCCCGGTGCTCGGCGAGGGCTGGGGGTGGAGCTTCAACGAGATCACCCGGCGTCTCGGCGACTTCGCCGTCGCGGCCGTGGCGGTCCTGCTGCGGACGGCGGAGGGCAAGGTGCTCGAGGCACGGGTGGCCGCCGGCGCCGTCGGCAAGACGCCCATCCGGCTCGGCGGTGTCGAAGCGGCACTCTCGGGGGCGTCGCGGGACGAGCTCGCAGAACGGGCTCAGCGTCTCGACGAAGTCGACCCGCCGAGTGACTCGAACGCCTCGGCTGCCTATCGCAAGAAGGTTCTCGGGGTGCTCGTCCGGCGCTCTCTGCTCGAAGCGTTCGACCGCGCCGGCGTGGGAGAGAGCGGCGCAGGAGGGGCCGACGCGGCAGAGAGCGGCGCGGGAGAGAGCGGCTCGGGAGAGAGCACTGACGGCAGCGGAAGGGGAGAGGGGCAATGACGTCGGGAGGAGCGCTCGCCGGCCCGTTCGAGAACGAGGTCACTTTGAGCTTCGAGGTGAACGGCCGGCGCGTAACGCGGCGCGGCCCTGGCCACCTCAGCCTGCTCCGCTGGTTGCGGGACCTCGTCGGCGTGACGGACCCGAAGTACGGCTGCGGTGAAGGTGTCTGCGGGTCCTGTGCCGTCCAGGTCGACGGCCAGGTGGTGTCGAGCTGCATCGTGCTCGCCGCCCAAGTGGACGGGGCGAAGATCGAGACGGCGTCCGGCATGTGCGGGGACGACGGCTCGCTCTCCGGACTGCAGCAGGCGTTCCATGAGCACCACGCCGCCCAGTGCGGCTTCTGCACGCCGGGGATGCTCATGGCCGCCGCCTCCCTGCTCGAGGACGGGCGACACCGCTCGCGCGACGAGATACGCGAAGCCCTTCACGGCAACCTCTGCCGCTGCACGGGATACGGCCCGATCCTCGATGCCATCGAGGCCGCTCAGGCGGGCCGGGAGGCCACCGGTCCGCGGGCCGGCTCTGAGACGAAGCTGGTGGCCGGATGAGCGCGGGGGAGATCCACAGCTCGAAAGCCGAGGAGCTCCGGGTCGTCAACCAGCCACTCCCCCGGCCCGACCAGCGGGAGAAGATCGCAGGCTCGACGAGCTACGCCGCAGACTTCGGGATGCCGGGAATGCTGCACGCGAGGCTCGTGCGCTCGCAGGTCCCGTCCGCCCGGATATTGCGCCGCGACGTAAGCGCCGCCCGGGCGCTTCCCGGCGTGGTGGCCGTCTTCCTCGGCGAGGACGTGCCGCACAACACGGTCTGGGTGGACGTGCCGGGACAGACCGTGCGGGTCGCCGCCCTCCGGGCGAGCATGGAAGTGCTCGCCACGGACCGCATCAGGTTCCACGGGGAACCGGTGGCGCTCGTCGTGGCCGAGGAGGAGAGCACGCTCGCGCGGGCCTGCCAGCTGGTCGAGGTCGAGACCGAGGACGTCCCGGGCGTGTTCGACCCGTTCGAGGCACTCGCGGAGGACGCCCCTGCGGTCCACGAGAGCGGCAACCTGCTCGCTGAATGGAACATCGACCGGGGTGACCTCGAGGAGGCGTTCGCAAAGGCCGACGCCGTCGTCGAAGGCACCTACAGCACGCAATTCGTCGACCACGCCTACCTCGAGCCCGAGGCGGGCGTCGCCTGGGTGGGCGACGACGGCGTCGTCACCATCAGGGTCTGCACCCAGGTCGTCGAGCACTACAGGGACGTCGCCCGCATCCTCGGGCTGCCGGAGTCCAAGGTGAGGGTGGTGGCCCCCTACGTCGGTGGTGGCTTCGGCGGCAAGGAGGACATGACGGTCGAGCCGTACGTCGCCCTCGCCGCTTGGCGGACCGGCCGGCCGGTGCGTATGCAGTGGACCCGCGACGAGTCGCTCCTCGCAAGGGCCAAACGCCACCCCATGCACTTCAAGTACCGCACCGCCGCAGCCTCCGACGGCACTCTTCTCGCAGAGGACATCGAGATCATGGCCGACTCGGGCGCGTACGCCTACCTCTCGGCGCTCGTGCTCCTCTATTCCTCCGTCCATGCGTGCGGGCCGTACAAGGTGCCCGCCGTCCGCATGCGGGCACGCTGCGCCTACACGAACAACCCTCCGACGTCGGCATTCCGGGGCTTCGGGGGGATGCAGGTCGTCTTCCCCTACGAGTGCCAGATGAACAGGCTCGCGGCGAAGCTCGGGTTGTCGCCTGACGAGCTCCGCAAGGCCAACGCGCTCACTCGCGGCGACGAGCTACCCGTCGGGCAGCCGATCGAGACCGAGGTGCTCCTCGCCCAGACGATCGACGCTGTGCGGGAGGCGGCCGGGCCGGCACCGCAGCCGAGCCGCGCGGGCAAGCTCACAGGACGGGCGATCGCCTCGAACTTCCAGTCGTACGGCCGCTGCACATGGTTGAACGACTCTGCGGCTGCTTGGGTCGGATTCCAGCTGGACGGCTCCGTCAGCGTCCGTTGCGGTGTGCCGGACATCGGCGGGGGCCAGGCATCCTCCCTCGCGCAGATCACCGCCGAGGTGCTTGAGTGCCCGCTCGAGTCCGTCACCGTCTACTTCGGGGACTCCTCGCTCACACCGCTCGCCGGCACGACCACGGCCACCCGGCAGCTCCTCATGTCCGGCAACGCGGCGCACGTCGCCGCCACGCTCCTGCGCGGCTACATCCTGCACGGGGTCGCCCTAGAGCTCGGCGAGTCGGAGGAGTCGCTCGAGCTGCGGGACGGGGAGGTGGTCGCCGTCGGCCGGACGGTGCCGATCACCGAGGCCCTCACGATGTGCAGGCGCCTCAACGTGCCCATCGAGGCGCTCGGCACCTTCTTCGGCCCGAAGGGGAAGCCGGTCGAGAAGGAGTTGAAGACGGACAGGGTCTTCCCCGACTTCACGTTCGGCACCCATCTCTGCGACGTCGAGGTGGACCCGGAGACAGGTGAGGTGACGATCGTCCGGTACGTCGCCTCACACGACGTGGGACGCGCCATCAATCCCCTGTCGGTGCACGGACAGATAAGCGGGGCGGCCGTGCAGGGTATCGGCATGGCGCTTCTGGAGGAGATCACGCTCGACCACGGCGTCAACCTCACGGGCGGGCTGTTCCAGTACCTCGTGCCGACGGCGACCGACGTACCGGACATCGAGACGGTGGTGCTCGAGTCCGGCGAGGGCCTCGGCCCCTTTGGCGCCCGCGGCATCGGCGAGCCGCCGATCGGCCCTCCGCTCGCGGCCGTGGCCAGCGCGGTGGCCGACGCGATCGGAGCCTGGGTGACCGACCTCCCGATCACACCCGAGCGCGTGCTCAAGGCGATAGAGGAGTCCCGCGCCTGACCTGCACGCTCCCGACGAGCCCGTGTCCTCCCCACCAAGCGGCGAGGAACTGGGGGACGAGGAGAGCGAGCAGGAGGAGCAGTGCCGCATCCCAGCTGCCGGTCGCCGAGTACAGCGCACCGGCCGCGGCCGGGCCGGCTGAGGCGATCAGGTAGCCGATGCCTTGTGCCAGTCCCGACAATGACGTCGCCTCCGCCGCGTCACGCGCCCTCACGACCATCATCATGAGCGCGAGGCTCACGGCTGAGCCTTGCCCGATGCCGATGAAGATCGACCAGAGGAGAGCGCCCTGCCGCGGCTCGACGAGAAGGCCCGTCACCCCGGTGGTGAGGGCGAGCGTCGAGGCGATGGCGGCGAGACGTTGATCCGGCATCCGATGGGCGATCACGGGGGCGACGAGCGCGGCAGCTATGCCGACGCTGTTGAGCAGTGCCAGCAGAAAACCCGCCTCTTCCACGGATACACCGTGCGCCTGCAGGATCGTCGGCATCCAGGCGAGGATCGTGTAGAAGACGAGTGACTGGATTCCCATGAAGGCCATCACCGAGAGGGCGACGGGGTCGCGGAACGAGATCTGCCTCCTCTCAACGGGGATGTCGAGGCGCGGGGCCGGGCGGTCGTGGTGGCGGAGCGGCAGCCAGACGAGCGCGCCGAGCGCCGCGGGGAGCGCCCAGAAGCCGAGGGACAGGCGCCAGCTGTCGCCGAAGGCGTGGTACAGCGGGACGCTCAGGCCGGTGGCAAGCGCAGGTCCCCCGGCGAGCGCCATCGTGAAAAGACCTGTCATGAG